>OZ253943.1:1563660-1872700 GCA_965267325.1 Hyphococcus sp.
GCAGCCCCTTTGCGACCTGGCCGAGGGGCTTTTTTATGGGCGACGCCCGGAAAAATCCGCCGTTTGACGCAAGCGAGACGCGCGCCATGGAGCGCGCAATTGCGCTCGCACAGCGCGCGGAAGGTCGTACGGCGCCGAACCCGATGGTCGGTTGCACCCTCGTCAAAAACGGACAAATTGTCGGCGAAGGCTGGCACAACGGTCCGGGCGAGGACCACGCCGAAATTATGGCGCTGAAGAGCGCGGGCGCCGACGCCCGCGGGGCAACAGCATTCGTCACCCTCGAGCCTTGCAATCATACAGGACGCACAGGCCCCTGTTCAGAAGCCCTGATAGAGGCCGGCGTCGCCGAGGTGGTCTACGCCATGGCCGATCCCAATCCCGTCGCCGCCGGCGGCGCGGCGCGCCTGAGACGCGCAGGCATGCGCGTTCGCTTCGGACTGCGCCAACAGGAGGCTCAGCGCCTCAACCGCGCCTGGCTGCATGGCCTCAAGTCAAGCCGCCCCTATGTCACCGCCAAGTCGGCAATGAGCCTTGACGGCCGTATCGCTGCGGCGTCGGGCGAAAGTCAGTGGATCACCGCACCGGAGAGCCGGAAGGCGGCCCACCTTTTGCGCCGACGAGCAGACGCAATCCTCGTCGGCGCGGGCACGGTGGTCGCGGATGATCCCGCCCTCACCGCGCGACTTGGCGACGAAACACACTATCCGCTGCGCGTTGTCCTTGATGGGACCGCCCGCACTTCTCCCGGCGCAAAAGTCTATGAACGCAGCGGGCGCGGCGCTGTTCTCGCCACGACTGAACGCGCGCCGGCAAAACGCCTCGCCGCTTTTCGTGAAATGGGTGCTGAAACCCTCACCCTGCCCGCCGATGAAAATGGCGGCGTCGACCTCGACGCCGTGCTCGACGCCTTGTTCGAAAGGGAAGTCCGTCACCTCATGGTTGAAGGAGGGGGCAAGATCATCGGCTCGTTTTTCGACGCCGATCTAATCGACGAAATCGAGCTCTTTATTGCGCCGAAGCTGATCGGCGGCGGCAGACCGGCATTTGCGGGCGCGGGCGTCGGTCCGCTTGCCGACGCAAGCCGGTTTGACTTTCGCCAGGTCAGTCTGGACGGCCCGGACCAACATTGGATCGGCGTTCGAAAGGAGGCGGTCTGATGTTCACCGGTCTCATAGAAGAAATCGGGATCGTCGCAGCAATTGGCCGGCGCGACGATCATTTTGATTTGCGCATTACCGCCCAAACCGTCCTCGATGGCGCGGTTCTCGGCGACTCGATCGCAGTCAACGGCGTCTGCCTTACGCTGACGGATATCGCAGAGGATGCGTTCACCGTCGGGCTCGCGCCGGAAACCCTGGCGCGCACGGATCTCGGCGACTTGAAACCAGGCGGCGCGGTCAATCTTGAACGCTCGGTGACGCCGACCACCCGCATGGGCGGACATTTCGTGCAAGGCCATGTGGACGGGACCGGGACGATTACGGCCTTTAGGCCCGACCGGGATGCGCTTTGGGTCACCCTTGGCGTTGAACCGGCGATGATGCGTTACATCGTGACCAAGGGATTTATCGCCATCGACGGTACTTCGCTGACGGTTTGCGATACGGGACCGGACTGGTTCAACGTCACGCTCATCGACTACACCCAAAGCAAGATCGTCCTGCCGCGAAAAAAAGTCAGCGACCGCGTCAATATCGAAGTCGATATTCTGGCGAAATATGTAGAGCGCCTTGTCGGCGACCGCAAACATTCAGGCGTAACAGCCGAATTTCTCCAATCCACCGGATTCTTAAAGGAAGGAGCGAACTGATGCCCATTGCATCCGTGCGCGAGGCGATCGCCGCCTACAAGACAGGCGAAGTCCTCATCATTGTCGATGACGAAGATCGCGAGAATGAAGGCGATCTCGCCATCGCCGCTGACTTTGTTACGCCGGAGAAAGTGAACTTCTTCGCCAAGGAAGGGCGCGGTCTCATCTGCTGCGCCATGGCGCCGACACTGATTGACAAGTTCGCCTTGCCCCTGATGGTGCCGCAGGACGAAAATCGATCAGGCTTCGGCACCGCGTTTACCGTTTCCGTCGAGGCGGCGTCAGGCGTTACTACCGGCATCTCAGCCCATGACCGCGCCCACACGATCCGCACCTTGATCGATCCGAAAGCGTCAGCCGACGACATCGTCGCGCCGGGCCACACCTTTCCCTTGCGCGCGCATGATGAGGGCGTCCTCGCCCGGGGCGGCCAGACCGAGGCGAGCGTCGATCTCGCCAAGCTCTCCGGGCTGACGCCCGCCGCAATGATCTGCGAAGTCATGAACGACGACGGAACCATGGCGCGCCTTGGCGACCTCGAAGGTTTTGCGGCGCGCCACGGGCTGAAAATCATTTCTGTGAAAGCGCTGCAGGATTACCGGCGGGCGACAGAGCGCTCCGAAAGCATGAAGGCGGTCGGATAAGATGAACAAGAAATTCGAAGGACACTTGAACGCCGCCGGTTTGCGTCTCGCCATTGTGGCAACGCGATGGAACGATTTCATCGTCGACCGCCTGATCGACGGCGCCAAGGGCGCGCTGCGCCAGCACGGGCTCGACGAGGAACGCATCGACCTCGCCATGGCGCCGGGCGCTTACGAAGTCCCTTTCGTTGCGCGCAAGCTCGCAGCAACGGGCCGCTATGACGGGATCATCGCTCTTGGCTGCGTTATTCGCGGCGCAACGCCTCATTTCGACTATGTCGCCGGCGAGGCCGCGACAGGGATTGCCAAAGCCGCCGCCGAAACCGGCGTACCGATCGCGTTTGGCGTTCTGACGGTCGACACCATCGAACAGGCGATTGAGCGCGCCGGAACCAAGGCCGGCAACAAGGGCGCTGAGGCGGCTCTTGCCTGTCTTGAAACAATAAATCTGTGCAAATCTATCGAGGAGGCGTGAGATGAGCGTCGAACCATTTCAACTAAACAAGCGCGAGGCCATTTCCCGCGAGGACGCCGAGGAAGCCGTGCGCACGCTGCTTTCCTATTTTGGCGAGAACCCGGAGCGGGAGGGCCTTGTCGACACGCCGCGCCGCTTCGTTGACGCTTACGAAGAATTTCTCGCCGGCTATGCAGAAGATCCGGTCGCGATCCTGTCGCGCACCTTCGAAGAGGTCGAGGGCTATCAGGATATCGTGCTGATGCGGAACATCCGTTTTGAAAGCCATTGCGAGCACCACATTCAACCGATGCTCGGCACGGCCCATGTGGCCTACCTCCCCGACGCCCGCGTCGTTGGCATTTCAAAGCTCGCCCGCGTCGTTGACGCCTTCGCCCGGCGATTGCAAAGCCAGGAGACGCTGACGAACCAGATTGCAGGCGCTGTCGAAACCGCACTTAAGCCTCGCGGCGTCGCCGTGCTTGTGGAAGCGGAACATCAGTGCATCTCGACACGCGGCGTGCACAAAACCGATGTCGCCTGCGTCACCCGGGCCATGACCGGTGCGTTCCAGACTGACCCGGCCGCCGAAGACCGCTTCATGCGACTGATCGGCAAATAATCCGTCTTTGCTTTGTGCAACGAAAAAAGGGCGGCTCATTCGAGCCGCCCTTTTCTTTACGCCACGTTGTGCGGTCCCCCCGCTTAGAATTCGTAGCGAACGCCGAAGCGAATCTCCCATACCGATGCATTCACGACCGGCGAGAAAATATCCTCTGTGGTGGAATTACCGGGAAGGAAGCTGTCAAACACATACTGGCCCATGTCGTTGATGCCGACCAGGCCTTGCGCGTTGACAACGCTTTCATCGAGCCCAACCAGCGCGGCTTCACCCGGGAAACCGGCCTGATTGATCACGCCCCATTCGTCGTTGAGGAGATTGCCGATGTTGTCGATGACGACAAACATCTGCGTGCGATGACCGTCTCTGAGGCCCGGCAGTTCCTGCTCAATGCGCAGATCCCACTGAGAGAACCATTCAGACTGGAACGCGTTCCGCGGAGCGATGCCGCCAGCGTATTCGTTCAAGCCCAACTGATCGACAGCGGCGAAGAAGCCCGCCGTATCGAAGCCCGGGTTAAAGAACACATTCGGGTCGCTCGCGTCGGTCGGCACATAAAGCAGGTGCCGGCCGTCAAGCTCGTCGCCGAAGACGTCGCCTGCATCATCAAAGATGAAGCTGAACGGCCGCGATTGTGAGATCTGACCGAACAAACGCACGCTCGTCTCATAGTCACCGAAGAACGGATAGGAGACGCCCGCACGCACCGTGAAGCGGTGCGGCACTTCATAGTTTGAAGTCGCCAGCGGCGGGTTCTGCGGATCAGACGTCGAGAACAGAACATAGTTCGAGAAGGCGACAGCCGAGGTCATCGGCGTACGGTCCTTCGCATCCGTGTACGCGTAACCAAGACCCCAATTGGCGCGGACGCCGCTATCGAAGTCGTAGTCCTTGTACAGAGCAGCCGAGATCACTTTCTGGCTGCCGCCGTCATTGTTCGTCAGGATGAAGTCCTGCGAAAACCGACGATCGGTGGCGATACAAGCAGCGGAGGTAACATCCGTCACACAAGCCGGGTCAGCCCGGTCAATGCGGTTGTAGATCGGACGGCCATCCGGCGCAGTGCCAATTTGCGTCAGCGTCGCGTCGACGATCCCGGCCGCGGCGCGATCCTTGGTGTAAAGGAAGTCCACGATCAGCGTCGTATCATTCCAGAAGCTATAGGTTGCGCCAATTGCGGCTTTCCATTGCGACGGGATCTCAAAATTCGGATCCACCGCATTGACGCCGCCGTTGGCTGCCGCCGCGTTCGCAACTTCATCGAACTGCTCCTGCAGAACGCCCCAGAACGGCGTATTTTCATTACCCGGATCGCCGTTCACCCATGGCAACGCAGTGAAGTTTGCGACATTGGGTCGATAGCTTTGGAACGTACGCTGGCTATCGTTCTGGTAGGAATTCGACAGCCAGACATTCGGGTTGCCGCCGGAGAAGATGCCGGCGCCGCCGCGTATGGTCAGGTTGTCGGAAGCGTCCCAGTTGAAGCCGAAACGCGGCTGAATGAGGGATTCGCCGTCAAACGTCGTCTGGTTGGTGAACCCGTTTCGCGCCTCAAAGTTAGGATTGAGGGTCGGCTGATCGCCGGATGTGTACCAGTCAAAACGAACACCGGCGTTGAACTGCCAGTCGCCGAGATCGATATCGTCCTGCACATACGCCGAGTGGGTCGTGTAGGCGAATTCTGCGGCGCCGTCGGCCGGATTGTTCGTGCCGACTGCGTTTCCGTAATAAACGTCATCAACGAAGGCGCCCGATTCGAAGAAATCGATCTCGCGATCCGGATCGGCGACCAATTGGCCGAAGCTCGAGCCGTCAAACCGGAATTCACCCTGCGTGTGCTGGATGAACAGGTTGAAGACGTCGATTCTCTCCATCTCATAACCAAACGTCAGGAAGTGGTTGTTGATCCGATAGTCAGCCTTGAATTTAAGGTTGAACGTTTCGGTCGCGAGCTGGTTCGCCTGACGGGAATCGTCGCCGCCGATATAGACGTTGGCGTCCTGCCCGGTTGCCGGGTTATAGGTTTCAATCCGAACTTCGCCGAAGCTGGTCGTATCATTCGAAACCTGCCCCGTGTCGTTGTCCGTGAAAGATACCCGGAGTTCCGTTGAGAAATTATCCGTCCAGTCCGAGAAAAGCTGGCCTGAATAGGACCGCAATTTCGTGCTGCGTAGATAGTAGTGGTCAAAAGATTCATACTCATCCGGATCGTCGTCAGACGCCGTCTGGTTGAAACCGTTGATGTAGTTGTAGGTCAACGCAAGGCGATGACTGTCGTTGATGTTCCAATCGAGTTTGGCGAGAATTTTCTCGTCATCTTCGCCCGCAGACGGCGGCAGCGGCGTCGGCGTATAGCCGTAAACCGTTTCTGCAATCTGGAAAATCCGATCGAGTTGCGCTTGGGTTACCCCTTGCACGCCCGTTACGCCCGCTTCCGCAGGGCCGCGGCCGAAGATCTCGGTCTCGTTGATTTTCTCGTAGGCGGCGAAGAAGAACACTTTGTCCTTGATGATCGGACCGGACAGGGTCGCACCGAATCTGAAGTCGCTGAAGTCGCCTTTGTCGAACGACGAGCCTTCGATCGATCCGCCGCGGAAGGTGTCTGACGTGTAGTCAAACCAAGCGCTGCCGTGGAACTCATTTTCGCCCGAGCGTGTAACAGCGTTGATGTTACAGCCGGTAAAGCCGCCATATTCGACATCAAACGGCGCAAGCTCAACTGCGACCTGGTTGATAGAGTCAAATGGGAACGGCAAACGTTCAGTCGGATACCCGTTGTCATTGAGGCCGAAATTGTCATTCAAGCGGATGCCGTCGACGGTCAATGAGTTAAACCGCGGAGACGCGCCGGCGCATTGAAGGCCGTCGTCGTTCGACTCATTGATGTACAGGCGCGGGTCCTGGCGAATGATTTCTTTGATGTCTCGATTGACAGCGGGCGAGCCCTGAATGTCAGAAAAATCGAATGTAGCGTTCGGACCGATTGCGACTTCGGTCTGTACTGAACGCGTAGCGACAACAACGATTTCGTCAGACGGTCCGGCGGACAATGCAAAGTTCAGCGATGTCGTGTCGCCAAGCGACAGGCGCACGTTTTCAATCGATTGGCCCTGAAGACCCGACGCCGATGCCGTAATGGTGTAATCACCGGTCACCGACAGGTTTTGAACGCTGAAACGGCCCTGGCCGTCTGAGGTTGTGCGTCGTGTTGCGCCGGTATTGGTATCGACGATCGTCACAGACGCGCCCGAAACCGGTGCGCCGGCGCCATCGGTGACCAAGCCGCGAACATCTGCGGTTGTTTGCTGCGCTTCCGCAGGCGTCGCCATGAAAGTCGTTGTAAATGCAGTCGAAAGCGCGATCGCCGCCGCGCCCGCAGAGAGCGGTTTTATTAATCTCATCTCAATGAACCCCAAGCTTTTTTCCGGACAAATACGCCGCGCTGCAAAACGCAACCCACGCGCGGCGAGTTATGGACTGTAGATGACGTGTTCGTGACAAGAAATGTCCTTTTTCACTTCGCTTCGCTTCGCGCACACGGCAATTTTCGCGCTTCTATGCGCCTTGTGGAAAAGTTTCTTCCAAACGCGAATGGGTTAGCGGTGTTTTGCTGCACACAACGCGCAGAAAGCGCTGCGCCTGTTATATTATATTCCACACTGAATATTTCGATTTCGCCAGTGTGTTGCGGGCCGGCCACAGCCGCCCAATGCTACATCCGCTCGGGTGCAGCAATGCCCAACAATTCAAAAATAACATCAAGCTGTCCCGCCACCGCGCCGGCAAGCGCAAGGCGCGACGCGCGGGCCTTGTCATCAGATTCATCGACAATACGGCAGGCGGCGTAGAATTTTGAAAACGCCTGCGCCAGCGTGAAGGCGTGATCGCAAAGGATATGCGGCAGTCGTTTTTCGTAGGCGTCCCGATGGGCGTCTGCGAACGCAGCGAGAGCCAATGCGAGATCGCGTTCCTCTGGCGCGCCGACGACAACATCCCCCGCCTCGCCGGCCCCGGCGTCGGCGGCTTTCGCCAATACCGAATGAATGCGCGCGCGGGCGTATAACAAATACGGCCCGGTCTTGCCTTCGAAGGAGGTGAAGCGATCGATGTCGAAAATGTAGTCACTAGTGCGCGGATTGGAGAGGTCGGCGAATTTCAGCGCCGCAACGCCAACCTTTTGCGCAATGTCGGTGGTCTCGGTTTCGCCGTATCCTTCGGCCAGGCCGTTTTCGGTGAGCCGCGCGTGGGCTTTTTCCGTCACCATGTCGATGAAGTCGCGCAGCTTCAGAGTGCCGCCCTCGCGCGTCTTGAACGGCTTGCCGTCCTTGCCGTTCATGGTGCCGAACCAGAGATGCTCCAGCTTATCTTCAGCAAAATATCCGGCTGCGTTGACCGCACGGAAAACCTGCTCGAAATGCAGTCGCTGACGCGCGTCGACAACATAAAGCATGCGGCCCGGGGCGATATTGCGCACCCGGTCGACAATGGTGGCAATGTCCGTTGCGTGATAGCCAACGGCGCCTTGGCTGTTGCGAAAAATGATCGGCGGCATTTCCTTTTTGTCGCCATCGCGCGCGACGCGAATGATCTCCGCCCCGTCTGATTTTTCGAGCAGGCCGCGGGTACGCAGATCGTCCCCAATTTCCGGTATCAGCGGATCGGCGTCCGCTTCGCCGTTCCAAAGATCAAAATCGACGCCGAGATCGGCGTAATCTTTTTTCATCGCCGCCACGGAAAGATCGACAAAATGCCGCCAGAGCGCGCGATAGCCGGGCCGTCCATCTTGCAGCGCCTTGGTCGCCTTGCGCGCGAGATCGGCGCGCGCTTCATCCGCTTTGCAGGCGGCGGAGGCGGCCGGATACATCGCTTCGAGATCGGAAAGGCTTATCGGCGGCTCCTCAGGGAAAGGACCTTTTTCGTCGTCGACAAAATACGGCAGGTCGGGCCGGCGCAGCTCCAACTCGGAAATGAGCTGGCCCATTTGCAAACCCCAATCGCCGAGATGCGCGTCCCCAATAACCTCGTCGCCTGCGGCCCGCGCGATACGTTTCAGACTTTCGCCGATGATGGCGGCCCGCAAATGGCCCACATGCAGCGGCTTGGCGACATTGGGACCGCCATAATCGATGACGATCTTTTCCGTCTCGCGCCGCCGCCAGCCAGCGCCATGCGCCGCGATGCGCGCTGCAAACCAGTCGTCTTTCAGCGTGAGGTTGATGAAGCCCGGCCCTGCGATGGCGATATCGGCAAACGCATCCGCCGCAGCAAGATTATCAATGACTTCACCCGCTATCGCCCGCGGATTTTTTTTCGCCGCCTTTGCCGCCGCCAAAGCGCCGTTGCACTGAAACTGAGCGAGATCGGGACGATCAGCGCGAACAACGCGGCCATAGGAAGCGTCAAGCCCGGCGGCTGCGAAGGCGTCGCCGAGGACCGCGCTCAGTTCGTCAAGCAGGGTCATTGCAGATTAGGAAACTTCAAACTCTTGCCCGACCGGTTGAAGATCGCTTGTTCGGGCGTCAGCGAGAACCCGACGATGACCTCGAAGTTAATGCCGGAGGTGTTCTCGCCTGCGCGGGGAATAACGATCTTGTCGATCTCGTCTTCGAACACGACAACCCTGTTCTTGTCGGAAAAATCAACCGGCGCATGGAATTCCTCCTTCGCGATCACCTCAAGATCTCGGCGAGCGACCGCGACAAAATATTTGAACGCCCGCTCGCCGTTTTCCCCCTTGGGTCCCTTGCCAAAGGCCATCGTCAGATCGACTTCAACCTCGATTGGCTCATCACTGACATAGCGGCAGGCAATCACGGCGTTGGTGATTTCGCCTGAATAAGAGACATTTTCGACCTTTTCCTCGCCATCGAACTGAACAAAGCGCGCAGCATCGGAAAGAACGACGATATTTGGACAAGGCGCCGGGTTCTTCTCCCGCGCCTCTTTTGAATTGGAACAGGCCGACACCGCGGCAAGTGCGGCGAAAAGCGCGCCGCCTAACGCTTTGTTCATGAAACGGAACCCTTATATCTCAACACGAAAAGGCCGCGGCGGCGCCCGACAGCCGCCATGGCGGCGCCAACTTGACCGCGCAAGATCGTCTAGCGATTTGCGCGAGCTGGCGCAACGCCGCGGGCTTTGGTCGCCCGAAAGGACGGGGAACTATGAGTACGCCGCCGCTCCAGACACCGCTTCGGGTCCGCCTGGCCTCGCCGCGCGGTTTCTGCGCCGGGGTCGAGCGGGCGATCAGGACCGTTGAAGACGCGCTGGCGAAATATGGCGCACCGGTCTTCGTTCGGCATGAAATTGTCCACAATCGTCACGTGGTGGACCGCCTGGCGACGATGGGCGCGGTGTTTGTCGAAAAAATTGACGATGTCGCTCCGGGCCGCCCGGTAATAATATCTGCTCACGGGGCGCCGACGGCTGTGCATGATGCGGCCGCCGCGCGCGGGCTCGATACCATCGACGCCACCTGTCCGCTCGTCCACAAGGTGCACGCTCAGGCGCGCCGCCATGCGGCAAACGGCGTACATGTCTATCTGGTCGGCCATCACGGTCATCCGGAAGTCGTCGGCACCATGGGGCAGGCCAAGTCGGGCGAGATCACGCTGGTTGAGCGCCCAGGCGACGTCGACCTCCTGCCCGATCGCGACGGACCGAAAGCCTATGTGACACAGACAACGCTTTCGGTTGAAGACGCCGGCGAGATCATCACAGCGCTTCGCAAACGGTTCCCCGATATCATCGCGCCGCAAAAGCAGGACATCTGTTATGCGACAACGAACAGACAGAATGCCGTAAAAGCGACCGCCCCCGGAACCGATCTCTTTCTAGTTGTCGGATCGGAAACATCGTCGAATTCCCAACGGCTCGTCGAAACCGCGCTTCGGGCCGGCGCGCAACACGCGGAACTGATCGAGGATCAATCCGAATGTGATCTTGAACGGATTGATTCGCTTTCGGTGATCGGCCTTTCCGCCGGCGCGTCAGCCCCGGAAACGCTGGTTGAAGCAATTTTAAAAACACTCGCCGTCCGCCGAACGATTATCGTGGAAACAGTGGAAACCGCAACGGAAGACGTTGTTTTCAATAGCCCCTTTAAGCTTGCCGGGTAATCTCTCGCCCGCTTCTTTTCAATTCACATCGCATTTGCTACCGCGCACGAGACGCAATCGAGATCGGTTCATGATTGAAATTTTTACCGACGGCGCCTGTTCCGGCAATCCTGGCCCCGGCGGCTGGGGCGTGCTCATCAACGAAGACGGCGTCGAACGCGAACTATTTGGCGGCGAAAAGGAAACCACCAACAACCGCATGGAGATGCAAGCCGTCATTGAAGCGTTACAGGCGACTGCGGGCCCAGTCATTCTTTATACGGACAGCCAATACGTAAAGAATGGCATTACCGACTGGATCAACGGTTGGAAACGCAATGGCTGGAAGACCGCTTCAAAAAAGCCAGTGAAGAATAAAGACCTCTGGATCGAGATCGACCGCCTGGCGGACGGCCGCTCAATTGACTGGCGCTGGGTCAAGGGCCATGCAGGCCATGAGGGTAACGAGCGGGCGGATGAACTCGCCCGCCGCGGCGCCGAAGCGACCTAAAGCTGTTCGAGCATATGCTCGGCGGAGGATACGTCGAATGCGCCAGGCGCTTCGACATTGAGTTCTTTGATAACGCCGTTTTCAAGAATAGCCGAAAACCGCTGCGATCGTTCGCCGAGACCGAAGCCTGTCCCGTCCATGGTCAACCCTAACGCGCGGGTGAATTCGCCATTGCCGTCGGCCATCATTTCAACCTTTTCTGACGCGTTTTGATCTTTGCTCCAGGCGTCCATGACGAAAGCATCGTTCACCGACATGCAAACGATTTTGTCCACGCCCTTGGCGCCAAACGCATCCGCCTTGTCGACAAATCCAGGCAGGTGCTGGGCCGAACATGTGGGCGTGAATGCGCCGGGCACCGCAAAAAGAGCGACTTTGCCGGAACCGAGAATTTCTTGCGTCTCCGCCTTTTGCGGACCTTCAGGGGTCGCCATCATAACAGTAGCGTTTGGAACTTTATCGCCTTTGGCAATAGTCATCGTCTCAATCTCCTAATTCAATGAGGGCGGTCATAACCCGGCCCCGGCGCAGCGTCTAGAACGACTTTTTGAGAGCCGGTCGGAAATTTGCGTCGAAAGGCCGAGCGGCATAATATCGCCTCCATGACGAGTGGTAGCGATAAGCAGCAGGATTTTCTTACCGGCCAATTGCTAATCGCTATGCCCAATATGGGCGATCCGCGTTTTGAGCGATCAGTTGTACTGATCTGTGCTCACGACACGGATCACGCGATGGGCGTCATCGTCAACAAGCGGCTGGACGGCGTTGACTTCACGGACATTCTGACACAACTCGATATTTCACCGTCGCCGGATGCTCAGTATACCGATGTATTTTTCGGCGGCCCTGTTCAAACCGAACGTGGATTGGTTCTTCACTCTTCTGACTATGAGATCGACAAGACCGTAACCCTTTCATGCGGGCTATCCCTGACAGCGACAAAAGACATTCTTGTCGATATAGGCGGCGCCGAACCCGCGCGGCCCGCACCGGCGCATTATCTTCTCGCCATAGGCCACGCCGGATGGGGCGCGGGACAGCTGGAAGAGGAAATCGCTATGAATGCCTGGCTCCACTGCGAGGCGGATGAAGAGCTCATATTCAAAGGCGCTTCTGACGACGCCTGGAGCGGCGCGCTCGCCAAACTGGGTGTCACCAGCGCCATGCTCTCCAGAGAGTGGGCATCGGTCCGCGATTCAGGACAGCCATTGAACTAGAATCGGCGTCGATCAGCTGCCCCGCCAACCGATATAGGAGTTTTTTCTTGAGCGCGTGAGCAGCGCCTAGCGCACGCCCATGCGTGTCATTGACCGCCACCGCATGGGACGGGCTGAGGCGGTGCGCGTCTGCTCTTTCGGTTGATCCGCGGCAACCTCCGGCGTGAGGTCGATGGTCTCGTTTGACGGTGTATCGGCTGCGCTCTTTTCAACCGGGCGTGCAATCGCTTTCTTTTTGTTGCTTGCCTCTTTTGTCTGCGCCGGCGTGTCGGGTTGCGTTGTCGCCGCCGCCGGGCGGCCAAGAGCAAAACCCTGTCCGAATGCGCAACCGAGAGAGGCCGCTGTTTTCGCCGCCGCGGTGCTTTCAACACCTTCGATTATGACTTTCAGGCCAAGATCCTTGCCCATGCCCGCGAGGGCGCCGACAATCTTCGAGCCATCGCCTTTGTCTTCGAGGTCTTCGGCAAATGATTTGTCGATTTTGATATAGTCAAAGTCGTATTTTCGCACATTGGAAAGGCACGAAAATCCTGCGCCGAAATCATCAAAAGCAAGCGCAGCGCCCAAATCTTTCAGCTTACGGAACACAGGCGTTGCCGCATCAGCATTTCCGATCGCTTCGCCTTCGGTAAGCTCAAGCACCAGCGCGCCTTTCGGCAGCGAGTACTTTTTGGTCACTTCTTCGACGGCGTCCGCAAACGCCGGATCGCGCATTTGCGTCCAGGAAACGTTCAAAGCTACGAACAGCGAGGCGTTTTTCTTTTTGCCCTTCCGTTCCCCGGCGAGAAACTCCGCTGCTTGACGCAGCATTGACAATGCGAATTCGCCGGACTTGCCCGCATGGGCTGCGGCGCGAAGCAATTGGGCGGTGTCGCCCTCTTTGCCATTGAGGCGGGCTAGCGCTTCATAGCCAACAGTTTTCATATCATTGAGCGACACGATCGGTTGAAAAACGGCGATAATATTATCGATATCAATATCGCCTTCACCGTTCGACGCGTCGATGACCTGCGCTTGCTTCGAATTTTGCCGCACGTCGGCCGCGCCTTCCGCAAATTTTGCGTCCGCATGTTCGATAAAGGCCACAATGCGTTCCAACACGCCTTCGTTCTCGGCCGCGGCCCGAGCGCCGCGCATGCGCACCGCACGATTGTTGAAAAGTTTCAACGCGACGTCGAACGGTCCATCCTCAGCCGCGAGGACTTCGGTCTCGAGCTTTTTCAAGTCGTCTTTGTGGATGAACTGGCGCAATGCATCCGGCGTGAAGGGCGCATGAGAATCGGCGCCAAGCAGCGCCGGCAGGGACTCGGTTTGATCGACGAATTCAGGGCTCCAGTCCCAGATTCCAACGCCGGCGTAATCAAGAACCCTGCCAAGCTGGCTGTCGATAACGACTTCAGCCCGTTCCCGGGACGCATTTGCAGCACTTTGCGCAGCCATCTGCGCGCGATGATCCGGGGACGTAAAGGAGTGTCGCGCATTAACGACGCCGTGCGATATGCGCTGCGGCGAAAAACCGTCCGTCAACGCAACGAGGCTCGCCGCAAGGATGCCAAGCGCGAACACGCCATGCGCCGCAAGCGTCGCTGCGCCGTCAACCGCGCCCAAAGGACCGATCAGGGGAGCTGCAATCGCAAGCGCCAAACCGGGCAGAACCAACCGCGCGCTGGTATCGCCGCGCACCGCCTGGGTGAGCGCCAAAATCACTGCCAAGCCGCCAACGCCAATGGCGCTCCAGCGCATCAATCCGCCGGCGTCGATACGATCAATGAAGTTGATCACGCCAAGACCGCCAAGAATAAGCGCGCCGGTAAACATAACGCCGCCAAGCAAGGGGTTTGACTTGGCCGCGCCGATGGCGGCCGAGAGAAACACCACGCCCGCGGCGGCAAATAGACCGAGAACGAAAACGGCGCCTTCCGCTGAAAGCCAGGGCGCAAGACCGAGCCACGAAAATTCCAGCGCCGCGGCGGCCGCGACCATTAACGCCGCGCAGACCGCCAGACCGCTGCGCCGAACGGCTGCATAACCTGCGAGAAAAGCGGCCCCTACAATCAGCGCGCCAGCGATGGCGCCGCGCCCAAGATCGTAGGCCGCAAAATCCGTCACTAATCCGCTTTCGGAAATTCCCGCTGTCACAAGTCCAAACATGACACCCCACTGACTAATCGACAGCGCGATATGGCCGCGGAATCGCATCCCGCATGCCGAATATGCACGCGCCACAGCGAAACTGCCAATGATTGCAAGCGTTTCGCCCCTGCCCCACAGATAGTTAAGATTATCTTCTCGCGGAGATCGTCATTCTGCAAGGGTTTCGCGGCCAAACGATGCAAATTTTCAGCCGAACTGGGCTCGGACCGCAGGTTATTCGCCGGTCGCTCCGGCTCTGTCTGCCGCCGTCAGCGCATAGACATCGTGATCCCGCCAGACCCCATTAATCCTGAGATAGTCGCGGGCGCGCCCCTCCCGCACAAAGCCGAGGCCTGCCAGAAGCCGGGCTGAGGCCTCATTTTCCGGCTGGCAGGCCGCCTCTATGCGGTTCAGCCCGATGCTCTCAAAGGCGTGTCGCACGGTCTCGTCAACCATGATCTGTCCGTAACCGCGACGCAAAAAACCCTCGCCAACCCAATAGCCTAACGTACCCGATTGTGACGCTCCGTAGCGGATGTGGGAAAGAGTGACGCCGCCGATCAGCGCGTCCCCATCCATGCGAAAAGCAAACAAGGAAAGCCCCGTCGCAAGACGCCGCTGCCGCTCCCAGACCCGAAGCCGGCGCCGAAAGGCGGACATGGCGACATCTTTATCGGTCCAGTCATTTTCCCATTTGATCAGGTGCTGCCGGCTATCGGCTCTCAGCCCCGCCCACTGTTCATGATCGTGCACTTGCGGCGATCGCAAAAGAAGTGGGTCGCGGACCAGCATCGGGTCAAAGGCCGCCGATCCCGTCATTCGCAACTGAAACATGTTTTCGCCGTTTGATCCTTGCGCCTGTTCCCGGGGCGTTTCACTCCCGGTTTCCGCGACTGGCTAGATGCAGCGCCGTCGGTTGCATGTCAAAGCCGATGTCTACGTCTCTGCAATCTTCATGCGAATAATTATCAATTGCAAAATTTCAACTCAGCGCGGCGCATTCGCCGCGTGGACAATTTGCCTTCCCAGCGCCAAAACCTCTTTCGAATCGTGGCGCAAGCCCTAATTTAATTCCGGAACGGTTTGTGTATGAGCAGTCTTTGCCAGACTGCGCTGGAGACAATGTTGGACTACGAACAGTTTTTCAAAGACCGGCTGGACGTCTTGCGCGATGAAGGAAATTATCGCGTTTTTGCACATATTGGCCGGCGCGCCGGAGCTTTTCCGAGCGCCAAGAATTACGCCGCCGAGGGTCCGGAAGAAATCACCGTCTGGTGCTCCAATGACTATCTCGGAATGGGACAACATCCGGTCGTCGCGCAAGCCATGAAAGCGGCGATCGATGAATGCGGCGCCGGCGCCGGCGGCACGAGAAACATTTCCGGCACCAACCACTATCATGTAAAATTGGAACAAGAGCTCGCCGATCTGCACAAAAAAGAAGCAGCGCTCTTGTTTACCTCCGGCTACGTATCAAACTGGGCGGCGCTGGGCACGCTGGCGTCCCGCATTCCCGGCTGCATAGTCTATTCCGACGCGCTCAATCACGCCTCCATGATCGAGGGCATCCGCCAATCAAAGGCAGAGCGGCGAATATTCAAGCACAACGATCCCGCCGATCTTGAACGATTGATGGCGGCGGACGATCCGGCGGCGCCGAAACTGATCGCCTTTGAATCCGTCTACTCCATGGACGGCGACATCGCGCCAATCGCAGAATTCTGCGACATAGCTGACCGATACGGCGCGATGACTTATCTCGACGAAGTGCATGCCGTCGGACTTTATGGACCGCGCGGCGGCGGCATCGCCGAGCGCGAAGGATTGTGCGACCGCCTTACCGTGATCGAAGGAACGCTTGGCAAAGCGTTCGGCGTGATGGGCGGCTATATTGCTGCGTCGGCGTCACTGGTTGATTTTATCCGCAGCTTTGCTTCCGGTTTCATATTCACCACGGCGCTGCCGCCGACCGTGGCCGCAGGCGCCCTCGCCTCTATTCGGCATTTGAAGCAAAGCGACGTCGAGCGCATCGCTCAACGAGAAAATGTCGCCAAGGTGCGCGCCAAGCTCGCGAGCATCGGTATTCCAACGCTCGACAATCCGAGCCACATCGTGCCGGTGATGGTGAAAGATCCGGTCAAGTGTAAATGGATTTCCGATTGGCTCATCGCCAATCATGGCATCTATGTGCAGCCGATCAATTACCCGACGGTGCCAAAAGGAACCGAACGCCTGCGCATAACGCCGTCGCCGGTTCATTCAGATGCAGATATCGACCGGCTCGTCAGTGCGCTTTCTGAAATCTGGTCGCAATGCGCCCTTGCGCGCGCTGTCGCGTAGCTGAGCCTTCGCAACAGCGCATCAATTTCGCTTTAAGCTGCGATTAGATTTTCCCGCCGACGGCAGGGTCAAGCGCGTCGATCAGTTTGACCGCTTTGTTCTCCCGATAAGCGCCCAACCGGCCGGCGCCGATAACGCGCGGCCCGTCGATAGTGTTCAGCATGATTTTGCTGATTTTCTCGGCGTTTTCCGACAATTGTATGACATCGCCGACCTGCAGATCCGTGAGCTGGGAGAGTTTTGCTTCGTAACTTTCAAGAACGACGCCAAGCTCAATCTCGCTGCCTTCGACATTTACTCTGAGATCCTGGCTCCAGCTTGTGTCGTCATCATCAACGGACCGTAGCCGGCCTTTTTCCAATAATCCTCTGGACTCAAGATAGTGCATGGGAAAATGGAAAATTATCGCACTCTCCGCCTTCGTTTCTCCCGACCCGAGATCGAAAGCAATATTGCACAGCGTTGCGTCAGGCAGTTTTGCAATATCCGGCGAGGCGTATGAAACCGACTGAACCGGTGCTGCGGTCGACCCGCGGCTTGCCACCTTTGGATACATGTACCGACCAAGAAATCCGAACACTTTGTCCAGCGTTTTGGATAGGACGGCCGCATCGATGGAAGAGCCCGCGACGTCAGTTTCCTCCAGCGTGCATTCGCCCCCGAACATCGCTTCGGAAACGGCGCCCGCTACGACATTTGAGATACTCGCAAAAACGACACCGGATTTGTCTGAAGATCGGCTCGCAAAAAGCGAGTATTTTTCCTCAAGCCCGTCGAATGAACGTTGGCGGGCGAGAGCGCGAAAAGTTGTTCCCTGCACCTCAAAATCGCACTCCCGGACTTGTTCGTTGACCTGGGTGACGAACTCTTCGCCAAGGTGCGACGCGAATTCTTCCAGATGCGGGTACGCAGAAATATCAAAATGCGCGCTCTTGATTTTCTGCAAAAGCACATCCGACTGAGTATTTTGCATTACAAATCACCGCGATCTTCGGTTAACAACTTCCTTAACCTTCAACCTATTTCGATAATGCTAATGAGAGCTAAAATTCGCGCCCTTTGTTTTAGCGTGAAATTAAGGCGCGGCGGCTAGACAAAAACTCCGCCAAGTCTTTGTTCTGTAGAGTAGTTCCCCGTGTCTGCCGACCAACCTATCATCAAGAAGGTAAAAAAGGTGTCGGCCGAAGGACACCATGGCGGCGCGTGGAAGGTCGCTTACGCAGACTTCGTCACGGCGATGATGGCGTTTTTCCTGCTGATGTGGCTGTTGAATGCGACCACTGAAGATCAGCGGAAAGGCATCGCCGACTATTTCAATCCAACAATCCCGGTTAGCCAGATTTCCGGCGGCGGCGCAGACGCGCTTAACGGCTCGACTATTTTCGCTGAGAAAACCCTGGCGAAAGACGGCTCCGGCGGCGCCAAGACCAATCAAAGCAACTACGAAGAAGAGGAAGACGGCGCGGACAAAAAGGAAAATGACGGAAAACTATCGGCCGCTGATCTTGAAGCGATCGAGGCAAGCTTGCGCGGTCAAATAGACGGCGATGACGCACAAGGACTGGCGCAACATATTCAGATGCACGTGACGCCGGAAGGGCTCGTAATCGAGCTTGTCGATGTTGCCGAACGACCGCTGTTTGACGTTGGCTCTACGAACGCGTCTTCAACGCTTCATATACTGTTAAAAGCTGTTACTTCCGCCCTTACGCTCGTTGAAAACGATGTTTCCATTGTTGGGCATACGGATAGTCTCGCCTATTCAGGAAGGCGAAACTATTCCAATTGGGAATTGTCCACCGATCGCGCGCATGTCGCACGACGATTGATGATTGAAGAAGGGTTTCCGCAGAACAAGATCGAAGAGGTGTCGGGCAAGGCCGATACCGATCCGCTCGTCGATGATCGGTACGCCCCGCAAAATCGCCGTATATCGATTACAATTCTGCGCGCTTAAATCCGCATTCTGATTATAAGATTCTTAAGGATAACAAGGCACATTCAGGCCTAGTACATTAACATATAGGCAAGGGTGAGAACACGTCATGGGCCTTTCATCTTCTCTTAACGCCGGCGTTATGGGGCTGGCGGTAAACGCTACAAAACTCGCAACGATTTCCGACAACATCGCGAACTCCGAAACGTTCGGATACAAGCGCGTCGACACGGAATTCACGAATCTTGTGCTGCAGCAAGGAAACGGCGCCTACACAGCCGGCGGCGTACGCGTTTCAACATTCAAAGACGTCGCAGCGCAGGGCGCGCTCATCTCGACCAATAACGGCACCGATATCTCCGTAGCTGGGCGCGGATTGCTTCCCGTGACAACTACTGGCGGCATCGGTGCAGCAGCCGGCGACCGGCCGTTGCTGTTCACCACCACCGGATCATTTGCTCCGGATGAAAACGGCTTTTTGCGTACGCAAGCCGGTTCGGTTCTGCTCGGGTGGCCCGCAAACCCTGACGGCTCAGTCACTGTGCCGGGTCGTAACAGTTCGGCTGGCCTCGAACCGGTGCAGGTCACGGCCAACCAGTTTGTCGCCTCGCCAACGTCGCGCATTGATCTCGGTGTCAATATCCCGGCGTCCGCCACACAGGCCGGCGCCGATGGCGCCGCGTTTGATTTACCGGTTGAATATTTCGACACGCTCGGCAGCTCGCAATCGTTGACCATTTCGTTCACGCCGACGGTTCCCGCGACGGGATCCAGCAACCAATGGACCGTTTCCATTGTTGATCAGGCGGGCGATCCAACCACGCCCATCGCTACTTTTGATGTGGAATTCGACGACGCCGCCGGCACCGCGGGGTCAATCCTGACCCTGACGCCGGGAACTGGCGCAACGTACGATTCAACAACTGGCGTCGTCACCGTGACATCAGCGACCGGTCCGATCGATCTCGTGGTCGGCGCACCAGGTGCGGGCGGTCCCCTTTCACAGCTTTCTTCGAGCTTCTCGCCCGTGGGCGTCCGTGCTGACGGCGCGCCGATCGGCAATCTGAGCACGATCGAAATCACCGAGGGCGGCTTCCTTGAAGCCGTCTACGACAACGGTTTCCGCCGTACGATTTATCAGATCCCGCTTGCGGACGTGCCAAATGTCAACGGCCTGACGGCCTTCGACAACCAGACCTTTGGCGTTTCCCAGGCGAGCGGCGACTTCTTCTTGTGGGATGCGGGCAGCGGTCCGGTCGGCGGGACCATCGGCTTTACGCTGACGGAATCGACAACTGACATCGCCGGCGAGCTGACGGATCTGATCCAGACGCAGCGGGCGTATTCCTCCAACGCAAAAATCATCCAAACGGTTGATGAAATGCTCCAGGAGACAACAAACCTCATCCGCTAAGTCGGATCGAGCAGTATAGCGACAGAACGTCATGAGCATTTCGTCAGCATTACTCAATGCGACTTCGGGACTATCTGCCGCCTCACGGCGCGCGAACATCGTCTCGAACAATGTCGCAAACGCCCTCACCCCGGGCTTTGCGCGACGAGATGTTCATGTCGCCGAACGGGTCCTCGACGGGCGCGGCGCCGGTGTAGCAGTCAGCGGCGTCACGCGCGCAACGGATCAGGCAATTACAACCGATCGTCGGTTTGCAGAAAGCGCGTCAGGCCGCGATCAGGTCATCGCCACCGCCCATGCGAGTTTCAACAGCGCACTTGGCGAGCCGGACGACGCCTTCAGTCTCTTTGCACAATATCAAAACCTTGAGTCGTCGCTGCGGTCTCTATCGCAAACGCCTGAATCTCAGGCATTGCAGTCGCAAACCGTAGACGCCGCAAAGGCCCTGATTTCGAAATTCCACGACCTCTCATTGCAGACCCAATCGGCGCGCCTGCGAGCGGATGGACAAATTTCGCAGGAAATTTCGATTATCAACGATACGTTGAAGCAGATCGAGAATTTAAATAACGCCATAAGCAAGGCGAGCGCCGGCGGGCGGGACGCGACAGCGCTGGAAGACCAGCGCAAAGTACTTATCGATCAGATCTCGGAAAAAATTCCCGTGCGCGAAGTGCTGCGCGATCGGGGCAAAGTCGATCTGATTACCGATGAAGGCGTTTTTCTGATCGCCGGTACAGCACGCGAAATCGAGTTTACGCCGTCCAATACGATTAGCGCGAATGAAAGTCTCGCCGGCGGCGATCTTTCCAGCTTGACCGTGAACGGCGCCGTCCTAACGCCGGGAACTGGCGGCACTTTTGCGCTGCGGCAAGGTACGATCGCTGGCCTCTTCGCAGTGCGCGATGAAGTTGCACCCGCCTTCCAGAACAAACTCGACGGACTTGCCCGTGATGTCATCGAACGCTTCGAAGGCATTGATCCGACGCTCGCGCCAGGCGCGCCAGGACTGTTCACTGACGCCGGCGCCGCGTTCGACCCGACTGCCGAGACCGGCCTCGCCGAACGTATTGCGCTGAACGCTGCAGTCGATCCCGTGCAGGGCGGCGCGGCGTGGCGTCTTCGCGACGGGATTGCAGCAGCTGCTCAAGGCCCCGCCGGCAGCGCCGACATCATAACCGTACTCCTTGACGCGCTCACTGAATTGAAAGCGCCGCCTGCGGGCACCGGCGAGAGCGGTTTTTTAAGCGCCGCTAACATTGCTGCGAATGTTACATCGTCAGTTGGCCAGGCGCGCCTCACCGCGGAAACAAAACTCGCCGCATCAAGCGCTCGGGCGCAATCCCTTGTTGAGGCCGAACTCAGCGTAACCGCCGTCGATACAGATCTTGAATTGCAAAAACTCCTGCTGATCGAACAGGCGTTCTCAGCAAACGCCCGGGTTATCCAGACTGCGGACGACATGATGAGGCGACTGCTCGAGCTCTGATATGACCAACGTCAACTCCCCCAACATCCTCTCCTTCACGCGCCTTAACCGCGCCGTTGCGGATATCAAAGCGCGCGCGGACACGACCCGGATCGAATCCGTGACCGGTCGCCGTGAGGATGTAACCGCCGCCACCAATGGCGATGTGGGCAGCGCTCATTTGTTGAAGAAGGCGGTCGACGATGCGCGCGCCTATCAACAGCTTCTAACGCTTGCGCAAATTCGCGCCGAACGCACGCAGACTTCGCTTAGTGCGTTAGGTGGCGAAGCCGTGCGCATCGGAACAGAAACTCTGGCCGCCAGCGGTAGAGATGACACCGGCGCCCTGAATGCGCTCGGCGCCGACGCGCGCGCAGCAATTGCAAATATATTCAGCGTCTTGAATGTCACCGAAGGCGGCCGAGCACTGTTCAGCGGCAACGCCTCCGATCGCCTCCCTCTGAGCGATCCGGCGCAACTCATTTCGGATATTGAAGCGATTGTCGCTGGCGCGACGGACGCGGCCGACGCCAACGCTCAGCTTGATACCTACTTCAACGATCCCGCCGGCGGCTTTGCAACCAATATCTATCAGGGCGGCGCCGGCAAAGCGGCGCCCGTCGAAATCGCTCCTGGCGTTCGCATCGACGTCTCAGCGACCGCCGCCGACCAGCCAATCAAAGACCTTCTGAAGAGCCTATCTATCATTGCCGTTCAAGGCAGCGCGTCTTTTGGCGACGCGAAGGCTCTTGTTGAAGGCGGCGCTGAAGGCGCACTCGCCGCAGACGGCGCAATTATCGATCTGCGCAGCACAATCGGCGTCGGCGAGGCGCGCATAGCCGCCGCTATTCAGCGGCACGAAGCAGAAGAATCCGTTCTGACAGCCCTGTTCATCGAAAAAACCGGGCGCGATCAATATGAAGCAGCTTCCGAACTCCAATTGCTCGAAAGCCAGCTTGAAGCATCCTATTTGCTTACCGCGCGTTTGGCGCGGTTGCGATTAACAGACTTTATCAGGTAGTCCGTCATGCGAACCCTTTCCTTTCTTGTCGGCGCACTGTCGTTGTTATTTGTCGCCACTGACGCCGCCGCCGGCGTCAAGCTCAAGGACCTCGTTGAGGTTGAGGGCGTGCGCGGAAACGATCTCGTGGGATACGGTCTTGTTGTCGGCCTTGATGGTACGGGCGACGGTCTGCGCAACATCCCTTATACGGAAGAAGCGCTTTCCAGCCTCCTGGAACGACTTGGCGTCAATGTTCAAGGTGAGGAATTTCGCCCCAAAAACGTCGCAGCAGTGCTGGTGACTGCGACGCTTCCGCCATTTGCCCGGGCCGGCACGCGCATTGACGTGACGGTCTCCGCCATAGGCGATTCTACCAATCTAACTGGCGGGATGCTTGTCATGACGCCGCTCAACGCTGCCGACGGCGAGATCTATGCAGTCGCCCAGGGACCGGTCCTTGTCAGCGGCTTCTCTGCGGAAGGCGAAGCGGCCTCTGTCACAGAAGGGGTGCCAACCGCCGCAACGATACCCAACGGAGCACGGGTTGAGCGCGAACTTGGCTTTGACTTCCGGGAAATGAAGAACCTACGCCTGACGTTGCGCGCGCCGGACTTTACGACGGCTGCACGTGTTGAAACGGCGATTAACACCCAATTCGATCGTCCCATT
Source organism: Hyphococcus sp. (assembly GCA_965267325.1). Classification (GTDB taxonomy): domain Bacteria; phylum Pseudomonadota; class Alphaproteobacteria; order Caulobacterales; family Parvularculaceae; genus Hyphococcus. The sequence goes on from OZ253943.1 coordinate 1,586,982, forward strand.
GCCCTGATGGTGGATTCTGCGGCGATCGATGTGGCCATGGATCCGCGTTTTCGCTCTCCGGCGCATATGGTCAGCGAAATTGAGAATGTTGAAGTCAACCCGGCGCAAAAAGCGCGGATCGTCGTTGATCAGCGTTCCGGCACGATTGTGCTCGGCTCAGAGGTGCGCATCTCAAGTGTTGCGGTAGCACAAGGCAATCTGTCGATCCGGATCCGAGAAACCCCGGGCGTGTCTCAACCGAATCCGTTCTCACGTAGCGGCGAAACAATCGTGGTTCCGCGTACCGACATAACGGTCGACGACGCCGCAGATCAGCGGGTTGCGTTGATCGAGGAAAACATGACCCTCGCCGACCTTGTCGATGGTCTCAACGCCCTCGGCGTCAGCCCGCGGGAAATGATCGATATCCTGAAAGCAATCAAGTCGGCCGGCGCCCTGCATGCGGAACTGGTTCTGCAATAGCGGGACGCCGCTAAGCAAACTAATTTCTGCAACAGACCTCTATCTTACAATAGCGCGCTCAGCCTAAGCGTTCATCGATGCCCGCATCGCCGGGCAATTGGATGGGTTTTCAAGCCCATCAGAGGCGTCGTGTCTGAATGATATGGGCCAAGTCAGAGCACCTTTGGCTCAACCTGAATCATGAATTTGCTCCGGTCCGTCGGGCGTTTCGTCTGTACCGCTTTGTGCTGTGCGTGTGGCCGGAAAAAAACCAGTCCTAATCCTGAGGCGCTCCGGCGATACGAACAGGATACGGAGCGGGACCTCGAAGGAAGTACGGCAATTATCAAGTCTGCAGCACATCATTCTAGGCCCGTCTCCGCTGGTCGCGCCGCCGACCGCATCAAAAATCGCGCCTTCGCGCGCAGGTGGCTCGCCCCTCAGGACGAGGATTTTCCCTTGCCCAACGTTCCTTACGGAGCGATGCATATCTACGCCCGATGATTTAGGATTTTGTATTGCGGCATTTTCTTACGACGAACCGTTTCCCTGTTCGTCGGAAAGTACGTCCTGCAACTCTAGCAGGCGCGCCTTACTCTTCTTTCGCAGCGCTTTCGTCAGTACCCTCGCCGTCTTCCTCGTCCTCTTCGGACTCCGGTTCGACCAGGGTAATTTCGCCGGACTTTGCGAGCTTGCGAATGACCGTCATGAACGAGGCCTGAGCGATCTCGGCGTCTTTGACCGACGTCATTTTCAGCTTTTCGAGCTCTTCTTCATACTGAGAGACCATGCGCTGCGAGATGTTCTTGAAGATAAACTCGACCGAAGACGGCGCATTTTGCCGGCCAAATTTCACCGCGAGCAGGAATTCTTCCAGATCGACTTCCTTGATCGCCATCGGAATTGCGTTAGGCGGGACGCGTGTTGGAATGTCCTGAAACGTCAGCATTGATTTGCGAACGTCTTTCATGATTTCAGGCGTCGCTTCAGTGATAAGATTTAGCAAACCTTCCCGCTTCTCCGAAACGATATTGTTCATCATGGCGCCGATCATCTCGCCCGGGTTGCGGCCCTTTGTGGACTTTCGCATGGGCGCGAGAAAGTCACGCTCAATGGTTTCGGTCAGGACGCCCAGCGCCTCCGGATTGATGTTGAGCGGCTTTGCAAGACGCAGGATCACTTGCCCCACGAGATCGCCATCAATCAGGTTTAAAACGTTCGACGCCTTTTCCGTGTTCAGTTTCGACAGGATCACGGCGATTATTTGCGGCCGCTGCTTTGCGAGATAGGCGGCCAGTTCTTCGTCGCTGGTGCGTTCCAGCTTGACCCAAATGCTGTCGCCGCCGGGCAGGTCGATGCCGTCCATTAGGCGAATGATTTCATCGGTGGTTTTGAACTGGCCGAGGAATTCGCGCGTCTCTTCCAGGCCGCCTCTGACATCATTGTCTTCGCGCGTGAGCTGCATGATGAATTCTTCGACTACGACCTTCAATACCGGCTGCGGTACGGTCTGCAGGTGAGCATAGGCCCGCGTGAAGGCGCGCAGATGCTTGTCGCCGATGCGTTCGATGATCGGACCAGCAGCTTCCGGGCCAAGCGAGGCGACAATGAGCGCGGCCTTTTGCGGCGCTGTCAATCGCGGCCTGCCGCCGGCAACAGAAGCAGGCGGGTTTGACGCGCTGTTCGGGCTGGGAAGTGCATTCGCGGCCATAACTTTAAGTCCCGTATCCTTTCACCACGGCGCTGGCGATAGCCACCCAACCATTGGCGAGAACGAAAAACGCAAGCTTGAACGGCAACGCCACCAACGATGGCGGCACCATCATCATCCCCATCGCCATCAAAACCGACGCTACGATCAGATCAATGATCAGAAAGGGAAGAAAAATTACGAAGCCGATCTGAAACGCATGCTGGATTTCCGACAGCATGAAAGCGGGCACTAGGATCGACAACGCCGTACGATCGCCATCGATTGGACGCGCCGTTGCATCGCTCAATCGCTCAACCGCCGTATCAGATACGCGCCCTTCCATGAAAACCCTGAATGGCTCAATGGCGCGCTCAAACGCCTGCGCTTCGGTGATGTTTCCATCCAAGAGCGGCCGAACACCCGATCCCCACGCCTCTACAAACACAGGCTCCATGACGAAGTAGGTCAAGAACAGCGCGAGGCTCATGATCAGCATATTCGGCGGCGATTGCTGCAATCCCACGGCCTGGCGAAGGATAGAAAACACGATCACCATAAATGGCAGGCACGTCACCATCATCGCGATGCCTGGCGCAAGGCTCAGCACCGTCACAAGCAGGAAGAGCTGGACAATGCGGGCGCTCAATGGACTGTCCGCAAGTGCACCGCTAACCACCGCTTCGCCGGCGGCCTCTTGCGCAAAGGCCGGCCCCGCGGCGAGGCAGAGGACGATTACCGTCAGAATTGCGATGGCGGGTTTCATGGTCTGCCGGACTATTCCGTCAGCGCGGAGATGTTGACGACTTCGGTGAGTTTAATCGCGAGTTGGCCTTCAGAATCCGGCGCCTGGATCAATTCGCCTTTGGCGATAACGCGATCTTTCACAATCAATTCAACAGGGTCTTCAAGTTTGGCGTCAAGCGGCAGCAAATGATCGCGTCCCATTGTTAGAAGATCGCCGATCAGCGGCCGCGCACGGCCGACAGAAACAACAACTTCAATAGGAACGTCAAAAATCGCCCGCTTGAGGCGATTTGTCTCCGATCCGTCGCGACGTTCAAGCATCGGCGTGTCGGCGTCATCTTCTTCAGCATCTACGATGACTTCCTCAGCGTTCTGCTGCGGCGCGCCGCCGTCCTTATCTGATGTCCCAGTCATTTTTTACCCTGCCCTTCAAGCTCGCCAGCGACTTTTTCGAGCGATGAGAGAAAAATTGAAATCGCTTTTTCCGTATCAAAATTGACGCCGCCGCCATCCCATTCCGCACTGACAGCAAGTCCTGACAGGTTGTCGTCCTCAACAACAGTCGTGCGTTCGGCAATGTTGAGACCGTTCATGGCGACGCGTACGTTTTCGTCTTTTTCCGGCGGCGTCTTAATAACTAGTTGCGCCTTGTTCTCAGTTGAGAAAATTTCGCTTAATGAAGCAGCTGCTTCGAAAGCAAAGCCCTTTGCGGCCAGCGCGGGAAAAATTCGCGCCGCCGCTGACGCAAGCGCTCCGCCAAGAAGGTCGGCGGCACTGTCGTCAAACTCCGCCAATTTTTGTTCAAGTAGCGTTGCCGCATGTTGAAGCTGTTCGTTTTGCTCTGCAGCGCGTGACAGAGCCGCCGCCTCCCCGGCTGCGAACCCTTCAGCGTAATCCGCCGCGCGCATTTCCTGTTCGCGGCTGTGCACGGCGCCGGCCCCATTTGCGCAATCATCAAAGCGCTCGAGGAATGCAATGGAGCCCGTCATGCCGTCGCTTCCGGTTCTTCGAGCCAGGACTGGATCAGCCCCGCAGTTTCATCGGTTTTATCATTGGCAAGCGAACGCAGCGCATCAAATGCATCCGCTTGCGCAGGAGCTTGCGGTGCAGAGGAAACGGCGAGTTGTTCGATCGCAGGGGCCGCCGCTTCCGCCGGCGCGGCCACGAGAAGCGGCTTTACGACGAAGAGGCCGAGCACCAGTGAGACAATTGCAAGAACGCCAACCTGGATCGCCGTCATCAGGTGACGCTCGGTGAGATCTGCAACAAGATTCCGTTCTGCAACGACTCCATCATTCACAATGGGCTCAAATGATAGGCTCTGAATGGTCAGCGTATCGCCGCGATTGGTGTTGATGCCCGCCGCCATAGTAACAAGCTCGCGCAGCGCATTCAGTTCCACGTCCGAGCGGGGCGTCGATACAGGATCGCCGTTTGCGTCAACGGATTCAATATCATTTAGGAGAACCGCAACACTAAGCCGCTTGACGGCGCCGGGCAATTTTTCTCTTTCGCGGCGGATTTCTGAAAGATCATACGTTGTACGCTCATCCGTTTGCGTTCTTTCTGCATTGGACTGTGACCCGCCGCCATTGACGTCGCCCTCAGGCAAATTGCTGGCGACCGTCACAGACGTCGAATTGGCGCCGGACGAGGTTTCGGTAACTTCTGTGGTTTCCCGGCTCGAAATGACGCGCCCTGCCGGATCAATAACCCGTTCGGTAACGGCTTCGCGTTCTACATCGAGTTCCAATGCGACTTGGACACGCGCATTGCCGGACCCGACGCGCGCTTCAAGCAGGTCAAGAATATCGGCTTCCATTTTCTGTTCGCGCATTGAGGCGTCGGACTGATTTACCGCGTCGCGGCCCATTTCGCCGGGGCTCAGTATGACGCCGCGGTCGGAATCGAGAACCGCCACCTGTTCGGCGGACAATCCTGGAACCGATGATGAAACAAGGTACCGGACAGCGTTTGCCTGACCAGTGCTCAGCTCGCCGCGCGCCATGGTGATTGTTACAACAGCTTTGGGCTGCGGCTTATTGCGGGAAAAAGTTTTGCCCCGTGTTTGCGCGATATGAACGCGCGCCGATTGAACGCCGGGGGTTGCGATGATTGTTCGCGCCAGTTCCCCTTCCATCGCCCGCCAATAGGTGACGTCGAACATTTCCGACGTCGTCGAAAATCCGTTGAGCCCCTCAAACAGTTCATATCCCGCCTGTCCTTGCTGGGGCAGCCCTTCCCGCGCGAGCTTCATCCGAACACTGTCGCGTTGGCCGGCCGGAATAAAAATTCCGCCGCCGCGAACATCAACTCTGACGTCCATACTTTCAAGCGCATCGATGACTTCACCAGCAGCGCTTGCATCAAGGCCGCTATATAGCAACGCCATGCTCGGCTTCGACGCCGTTCGCGCTAACATCGAAAAGGCAAAAATAGTTGCGGCAAGGACCGCGGCAAGCACAAGTTGCTTTGACGCCGGCAAACTCGTCCACACTTTTACAATTCCTGGCATGATTCCCAAACCATTAACGCGAATGCAAACGAAGCACTCTCAAAACGTACTAAGTCGTTTACCATTTGATCATTAAGAGGAGGTTACAAGACACGGAAATCTTCCGCATTGATGCGCAAAGAATTTGGGCGGGAACGATGAGCGAAGAAGAAGAAGTTGTAGAGACAGAAGAGGCGCCGCCAAAGCCCTCTCTTCTTAAAACCCTTATACCGGCAGCTATTTCTGCTGTTGTGCTTGGCGCTGTCGCCGCTGGCGTTGCATTCGTCTTGCCTGGCGGATCGTCAGAGACCGCTTGCGCCGACGCCGGCAATGCGTACGCCAAAAAACAAACGAAAAGTTACGATGAAATCGCCTTCGTTAATCTGGAGCCGCTCGTCGTATCTTTAGGCCCTAACGCAAATTCAGAATATCTTAAGATTTCCATAACACTTGAAACGAACGCCTCGGAAGTGAAGGCGGTCGAACACCTCAAGCCGAAATTCCGCGACGTTCTCAACACGTATTTGCGCGCTGTGAACGAGAGCGATCTGGTTGAACCGGCGGCGATGATCCGTCTGCGAGCCCAGATGCTTCGCCGTATTCAGTTGATTGCGCCTCCTGGCGCGATCGACAATGTGTTGATCACCGATTTTGTCTTGAACTAGGAGTTGAGACGATGACTTTGATTGTTGATTTTCTGCTGCTCGCCGCCACCGGCGCCGCATGCTTTTACTGCTGGGTCTTGAGCGCGCGCATCAAAGCGGTGACGAGCACTAAAGACGGCATTCATTCCGGCATCGCCGCGCTTACACAGTCGGCTGAAGAGATTCAGCAGGCGATCGCCGCAACAAAAAATGCAACGACGGAGAACTCCGCTGAGCTTGAGCGGCTCCTGAAAGAGGCGGACACAAAAATTCCTGAACTGCGCTTGTTGATGAAGCAAATCATGGAGATCAGCGAGTCGGCCGTCGACGAAACGCAAACGGCGACTACGAATCTTATTGAAACGCTGACGCCACATATCAAGGAAGCACAAGAGGTGTCCTACCATCTCCTGGACACGCTTGAGGCCGCTTACGCTTCAAGCCCGAACGGGGTTGCAGGCGATGATGACGGTATTGAGGTAAATGTCGATCTTGACACTCTTGCCGCTTCAAAAACGGGAGAAGCCGCGTGAAACTCAATCCGCTCGCGGTCATTGCAGTAATTTTCGCCTGTTCTTTCGCCGGTCGCATGATTGGCGTCGCCGATGCCGCGTTGAGCACACCGAAAAACCCGCCAACCGGCCCTTCGCCGGTCATTGATAACGGGTCGATGGCGCGCGCGAACGAGGCGAAAAATGAATCGGTGCAAATGGCGAGCAATTCAGTAGCCAGCGCCTCTTCGGGGCCGGCGCAACCGGCCTTTGATCCGGCGGAAAAAGACAAGCTGTTAAAAGCGATTAAGGATCGCTCAGCTGCGCTCGACCAGAAAGAAACGAACCTTGACGATCGCTTACGCTACCTGGAGATCATTGAAGCGCGCGTTGACGAAAAACTCATTGCTCTTAAGAAAAGCAACCAGTCTCTTTCGGAGCTTGTCGCCTATGCGGATGAAGCTGCGCAAAATGACATCGATCTCTTGTCAAAAATGTACGAGCAAATGAAACCGCAAAAGGCGGGTGAGATCTTCAATAAAATGGACCCGACATTTGCCGCTGGTTTTCTAACGCAAATGAACAGCGAAAACGCAGCGCTCATCCTGACAAACATGGACACCGACAAGGCGTATGAGACAAGCCTCATTATCGCCAGTCGGAATGCCGCCGTACACAGACAATAACAGTCCATTTTACGGCTTATTAAGCATAAATCGATACACAAAAAGAGCGCGAAGTGGGTTTAGAGAGCGCGCAATAAGGTATTGATTTATGGGAGCCATTCTTGGCATCGTGATAACGCTTGCCATGGTGTTCGGCGGTTACGTCGTCGCCGGCGGCAAGTTTAGCATCATTCTTAGTTCCCTGCCGTATGAGATGATGATCATCGGCGGCGCCGCTGTCGGCGCATTCACCGTCGGCAACAGCTTCGGCGTTATCAAACACACGCTCGGCGACATCGCAAAAGTTTTCGCCGGTCCGCGTTGGAAGAAACAGGACTATCAGGACTTGTTGTGCCTGATGTTTTCACTCGTCAAAATCGCCAAAGAAAGCCCGGTTGAGATCGAACAACATATCGAAAACCCGGACGAATCGACGATTTTCAATCAATACCCGAAAATTCAAAAAGACAACGCCGCAATGGAAATGATCTGCGACACGATCCGTTCCATGATCATGAATTTCGACAATCCTCATCAGGTTGAGGAGTTGCTGGAAAAACAGCTTGAAAGCTTGCATCATGATAGTCTGCACGGCGCGCACGCGTTGCAGAAAATGGCTGATGGATTGCCGGCGCTCGGTATTGTTGCAGCCGTCCTCGGCGTTATCAAAACAATGGCCTCGATCGACAAGCCGCCGGAGGTTTTGGGGCAGATGATCGGCGGCGCGCTCGTTGGAACGTTTCTGGGCGTCTTCCTCGCCTATGGCCTCGTCGGCCCCTTCGCCGACAAGGTCAAAGCCATCCACGATGAAGAACAACTCTTCTATTCGCTGATCCGCGAAGCGCTGGTCGCCAGCCTTAACAAGCATACGCCGCAGCTTTGCGTTGAGGTTGCGCGTCGCAATGCGCCGAAGAAACTGCGGCCGACATTCGCAGAAGTCGAAGAAGCACTCAAAGAAGTTCAGAAGGCGGCGTAATGCGAAACCTATTGCTCATATCGACGGCATTCATGGCGCTTTCACCGGCAGTTGCAGCCGAAGAACCCGTTACGGTTTCCGCCGGTGAACATGATGGCTATTCTCGCATCGTGGTCGCTGGCGGCGACGCAGATCTCGCCATTGAAACGGCCGGTCGCATGGTGCGCATACGCAACATTGGCGATAAATCAACCATAGACCTCGGCGACATTAATGCGCGCCAAAAAGCTTTTCGTGTCGATCGTGCGACGCAAACCGGCGGCGACGCGATCGAACTGCAACTTAACTGCGACTGCGTTGTAAAGACGTCGCGCACTGTTAGCGGCAAAGTCGTTATTGACATTGCAGACAATACGATCGGCGAAATACAATCGCGACCTGCACCTCAACAGATCGCAGCGCAACCTCCATCTCAGGCAAATTCAGGTTCGCTCGACGACACGCTCACAGTTGAGCAAGCCCGTGACCGGATGATGGAATTGTTGCAGCAGGCCGCGAGTGACGGCCTCATCAGCCTCAAGGACAGCTCGTCCGGTGTTGAAACAGCCGATGACGACGACGCGCGGGCCGACGCTGCAACCCAGTCACCGACTGACTTGACGAACATCATTGCGAGAAATCCGTCGCCACCGCCGGAAACAAAACCAGCGCCGCAACCGGAACCGCAGCCCGCCATAACGCCGACGCCGGTAAACACGCCGGCGCGTCAATGCCTCAGCGACAACGTGTTCGCAATTGACGGTTCAGATTTTGAACAGGATCCGCTGGCGGCAATTGAAAGCCTTCAGGTGCAAGTCATCGAAGCGCAAGGAACGGAAAAAGACGCCATCCTGCGAAAGCTCGCAAACGGATTTCTTTCTGTCGGCTTTGGCGAAGAGGCGTTGGCGGCGCTCAAGAATAAAGAAAGATCGGCGCCGGTTTTGTTTGAGATCGCACATATCGTGGCCGAGCGTCCCCTCGCCTCCGACGGCGTTGTGTTGGGCGCGCAAAACTGCATTGGCGCTCATGCGCTCTGGCAAGCCGCTTCAATTAGCGGCAGAGCCGCGGCGACGCACTATGAGCGCTCAGGCCGCGCCATTGAAATGCTGCCGAAGCGTCTAAAAACGCTCATGGCAACGCGCCTTGCGGTGAAGATGGCGGACCATGAAGCCTGGGAAGCCGCTCAGGACCTTTTCACTGTCGCCCTCGGCGACAGCGAAACGCTTTCTCCTGAACTTAAATATGTCGAGACCCGTCTTGCCGACCATGATGCGAAAAACGAAAGCTCACGCCATTCGCTTCTCGAGATCGCGACGCAAGAGTCTTCCGCCGCTGATGAAGCTTTATTCGCGCTTGCAGATTCCTACGCCAAGCAGGGCGATGAACCCCATGAAGGTTTTCTTGAAGACATTGGCGCGCTCGCGAAAATCGGCGGATCGTCTCGCGCAGCTTTCTTTGAAGCTTATTCATGGGCGTCTATCGGCAATCTCGAAGCCGCCATGCTGCTCTTAAAGAATGAAACTATAAAACCAGATGGCGACCGGGAAATGGCGGGCGTTTCCGCCGGCGCGATGATCACGCGAGCGCTTTCCGGGAAAGATGCGCTAACGAGGCGCGCCGCGCTTGAAGCTTATCTTGCGCATATGGAGTGGATCGACCCTGAAGGCTCGCAAGCAGAATTACGAGCGCTCGTCGCAAATTTTGCCGATGAAGTTGGACTGCCAAATCTCGCTTATGATTTGTTGGCCGGATTGCCCGGCGCGCCCGACAAGGAGCGCAACGCTAAACTGTCAGCGGCCGCCCTCGCCGCAGGCGCGTCGAAGTCTGCGATCAAATTTGCAGCGCCCTATGCGTCGGAACCTGCATTCGGTGAAGTCCTCGTTCAGGCGAATATTGCCCAACAAGACTATGACGCGGCCCTGGCGAGCGCGACGGCGATCAGCGATGACAGCACAAGGGCGCGGCTGAAAGCGCAATCGGGCTGGCTTTCGCGCAACTGGGAAGCAGCCTATGACGGCTTTCGCAACACCGATCCCAACACGCTCGATAAAACGGCGGCAATCCGATTTGCCCTCAGCGCCTACAAAAACGGCGCGCCATCGATGCCCAACGCTGTTGACGCGGTCCTGTCCTCGCAGGCGGACACCGTGAAAGCCGGATTGAACAGTCTATTCCAAACCGCCGCCAAGGGCGCACCGCTGCAGCGTGCTCGCGCGCTCAGCAACGCCACGGCGAAAGAGATCGCCGCTTTTGAGGAGCTATTGAGCGATGGATAACGCTGGATATGTCGGATTGACAAAACAGATGGGACTGCGGCGCGAGCTCGTTTCCATCGCCAACAATATCGCGAATATGAATACCAACGGCTTTCGCCGCGAAGGCGCGGTATTTGCCGAACATATCGAGGCGCTGCAGAACGGCGAACCGAGCCTGTCGATGTCGACCTTGACCCGACGCTACGTCGACATGAGCGCCGGCGAATTTACTACCACCAATTCGCCGCTCGATGTCGCTATTGACGGAGACGGCTTTTTTCTCGTCGAAACGCCAGCGGGTGAGCGCCTCACTCGCGACGGCGCCTTCGCATTGAATGCGGAACGCGAGTTGATCAATTCCAACAATTATCGCGTGCTTGATGAAAGCGGCGGCGCCATCACCATACCGCAAAGCGCAAGAGACATTACTGTGTCCGAAGATGGATCGGTTTTCGCCGATGGCCAGCCTGTTGCGAGGCTGGGAGTTGTTGTCGCCGACTCATCCGGCCTCGTGCGCGAGGGCTCGAACATGTTTGAGTCGCAAACTGGGTATGAAAACGCGGAAAATCCGCAGGTGCGCCAGGGCGTCGTTGAAAGCTCAAATGTAAACGCCATCGAAGAGATGGCGCGGCTCATTGAAGTTCAACGAGCTTATCAATCCAGCAAAGATTTTACCGACGATCAGAACGAACGCATCACGCAGACAATTCGTACGCTTGGACGGTCGCAATAGGCTGTCGCCTTAGAATGAGGAGAAAATTATGCGTGCATTGAGTATAGCGGCCACGGGGATGGACGCTCAACAAAAACGCGTCGAGGTGATATCCAACAACCTCGCCAATATGAACACGACAGCCTACGGCACCCGCCGAGCTGAATTTGCAGATCTGCACTATCAGATCGTGCGTGCTGCCGGCGCTTCGTCATCGGCGACTGGCGAGATCGTGCCCGAAGGCGTCCAACTCGGCCTCGGCGTCAAGACGGCGTCGATTTCAGTCGACATGTCCCAAGGCACGCTCAAAGCCACCGGCGGCGATCTCGACGTTGCGATCGAAGGCCGCGGTTTTATAGAAGTGACTTTGCCGTCAGGCGAGACCGCTTACACGCGCGACGGCGCGCTCAAACGCTCCGCCGAAGGCGTCATCGTAAACGCCGACGGATTTCCGCTCGCAGGCAGCATTACGATCCCGACCGACGCCCGCCGGATCACCATCAATCCGGATGGCGAGGTCTTCGCCCAACTCGCCGGACAGACAGCCGAGCAGACAATCGGGACTATTACGCTTGCGACTTTCGCCAATGAAAAAGGGTTGGAGCCACTCGGCGGCAATCTCTATGCGGAAACTGCGGCCTCAGGAACGCCGTTGCAAGGGCAGCCCGGCCAGGACGGCCGCGGCACGCTGCGCCAGGGCCACCTTGAAGAATCCAATGTCGACGTTGTGCAACAGATCGCTGAACTGATCGAGGCGCAGCGAGGGTACGAGCTGAATTCAAAAGTTATTTCCGCCGCCGATCAGATGCTCGGCGCGACAACGCAAATCAGGTGACGTCATGAAAAAGTTTGCCGGCATCATCGCCATGTCCGCCCTCGGCGTCGGTATCGACGCTGCCTGCGCGGAAGACATCGTCGCAGCGCGAAATATTCGTGCGGGAACGATCATATCCGCTTCGGATATCGTTACGCCGGAGGACCGTACCGCCCTGCGGCGCGCCGTCGACATTATCGGCAAGGAGGCGGGACGCGCCTTTTATCGCGGTCAGCCGATCGACGATTCGAAGCTGCGGCCGCCAACGCTGATTAAGCGCAACACCGTGGTTCAGATGGAATATTCGCGCGGTCCCATGACGATTTCGGCGGAAGGTCGCGCACTTGATAACGGCGCGCTCGGTGAGCGCATCCGCGTCATGAACCTCGGGTCAAAACGAATTGTCACCGTCGTCGTAACCGGCGCCGATTCAGTGAAGGCAAAAATATGAAAAGGTCAGCGCTCATTCTCGCCGGCGTCGCCGCAAGTCAGTTAACGGCGGGCTGTATCGGCCGGTTGGATCACGCATTTACCGCGCCGCACATGACCGCGCCGGGCGCGCCGCGGCCCGAAGTGCCGACGGCGGCCGCTGAACGCCTTGCTCTCGCGGGCCGAACGACGCCGGAAATGAACGATCCAGAGTCCGCCGGTTCGCTATGGCAATCCGGACCCACTTCCCTGTTTGGCAATCGTCGCGCTCGTACGCTCGGCGATATCCTTACGGTGGTAATCGAAATCGATGACGAAGCGGAAATCAAGAACCGCACCGATCGCACTCGCGACGCGACGGAAGGATTGTCAGTCCCGAATTTCTTCGGACTCGCCAGTCTCGCCGCGGACGTTCTGCCAAACAACGCAACGCTTGACCCCGCAATCGATGCAAGCTCATCGTCTCAAACGAACGGCGACGGCAACATCAAGCGCGAAGAAAAAGTTACGCTGCGCGTTGCCGCGACCGTTACGCACATGCTGCCGAACGGCCATATGGTTATTACGGGCAGTCAGGAAATGCGCGTCAATCATGAACTGCGCGATCTGCAGGTCGCCGGGATCATTCGGCCGGAAGATATTTCTCGGCAAAATACAATTACGTATGAAAAAATCGCTGATGCGCGCATTGTCTATGGCGGGCGCGGCGTAATCAGCGATGTTCAACAGCCGCGATATGGCCAAAAAATCCTCGACGCCGTCCTGCCCTACTAGGAACAGTTATGAAGTACATTGTGATCATCTTTCAGGCGCTGGTCGTCGCCGGCGGCGCCTTTCTCGGCTACTCGCTGAAGGGCGGCGGCGGTGCGCCCGCTCATGCTGAATCAGATAGCCATGCGGAGAAAGTCGAAAAGAAAGATCGCGGTAAAAAAGGGGGCGAGGAAAAGAAAGAAAAGAAGAAGAAAGACAAGAAGTCCAAAAAGAAGAAAGACGGCGGCTATGGCGATAAGGGCGGCGCGGAAGATGCCGGATATCTGAAATTCGGCAGGCAGTTTGTCGTTCCCGTAATTGCCCGTGACAACGTCAATGCCCTGGTAATTCTCGATATCAATCTTGAACTCGATCCGTCGGCCGCGGAGTCCGCTTATGCGCGCGAACCGAAATTGCGCGATGCATTGTTGAAATCGCTTCTTCAGCTCTCGAACGAAGGGGCTTTCGGCGACCGCTTGCTGGATGATGAGAACCTCGACGATATTCGCGCTCGGCTATTGGCCTCAGCGAAAACCGTTCTCGACGATGACGTAGTCGGAGTGCTGATCCTGAACGTTGCGCGCCAGGATATCTGACAGCTAGCCTTCAGCCGCCGTCCGTTCGGCGCTGCGCAGGGCGGAGATCGCCGACGGTTCGACTAATGCGCCGTTCTCCAGAACCAGCCTGACGCCGCCGTTTTCTTCGAACCGCGCCTGCACGACGCGAGTGAAGGCGATCGGTTCGGAAACCTCGATCAATTCGCCCTGGTCAAATCGATTGACCGACACAATGTAGTCGCCATTCGGCGCAACGCCGCCGGCGCCCGCCTCGCCGTTCCAGGCAAATTCGCGACGCTGATTGTCTCCGGACTCGCTGTAAACGATATTGCCGGCGAGATCGGAAACGACGATTTCGGTTGTCGTCCCAACACCCCCCTCGGGAATAAGGTAGGACAGCGGCTCGCCTGCAAAGTGCGCCGCACCGCTCAGTGTCTCGACATCTTTGCCGATCCATTGAGAAGCCTCTTCGATCGGGCTGACGCTCAGCCTTTCGGCGAGCGCATCGAGCTTGCTGTTGGTTTCAATTTGTTGCTCAACGGCCGAGAAACTCGCCAACTGTTCAACGAACTGGGTCGAATCAAGCGGGCTGAGCGGATCCTGGTTCCGCAATTGCGCTGTAAGCAGCGTTAGGAAACTCTGAAAATCCGATGCTGCAGTGGCTGCGCTTTCGTTCGTCTGCGGCTGCGTCTGCGTGCGCTGCAAATTACTTAATGGTGCGTCGGCGACGGATTGCATGGTCTTCTCCCAGCGTTCTTAAACGAGCAGGTCGAGCTGCGCGTTTTCCCTTAACGACAGATAAATGGTGTTGCTCGCCAAGTGATTTGTCTCGGCTTCATTTTCTGAAGCGGCGAAGGGCGAATCGGCGCGTTCTTGCGCAAAACTACGTTCGCCGCCAGAAAGAAACTCAAAGCGCAGCGAACCAAAGCCCGCCTGCTTAAGCTGTTGTTCGAGATCAGCAATATTGCGCTTGAGATGGTCAAGCGTTTCCGGACGCTCTGCTCCAATAACTGCTTTGAGCGTTTCGGCACCTTCAACATTGAATTCGATCCGGATGCGGCCAAGTTCCGGCGGATCAAGCCGTACTTCAACAAGATCGCGCCCATTGCGCGCGCTTATCGCCGCCTGAATTTGCGGCAGCACGCCGGCCATGTTGGCGAAAGCTTGTGCGTTGGATGCAGCGATGATCGTCGGACCATTGGCGTATAGCGGAGCGCCAGGCTGTATGGATGCTGACGGTTGAAAAGAGAGATCCGCTTCCATAAGCGTTAGGCCGCCGCCTAGACCGGACAATTGAGGCGTAGCGGGAACGGCGGCGAGGTTGTATGGAACTGCAAACGCAGGCGTCGACTGCGTCGGTTGTACGGCGGACGTGCTCGGCGTCAGCCTGATTTCTGCCGTGCGGTCCTGAGGCGAAATGAATTCAGGAAGCGTTTTTTCCGAGCCCGGTACAAAATCTACAGTTGCCGTATTGACGAAGCTTGCCCCATCATTGGCAATTAGACGGTTGATCGCCGGCGCGCCGACGATTTCAACCCCCGGCACAATCCGCCTATGCCCGGCTTGCGAAGGTAATGACCCATTGCGCGGCTCGAGTGACGGCGCGATAGCGAGAGCGTCGATTGTCGGCCGATTCTCCAATTTCACCGTCGACACCGGCGACGGCGCTAGACCTGCAAACTCGATCAATCCGGCCCGCTCTATTGTATCTGAGAATTTTCCGGCGTGACCTTTATGATCGACGACAAAAGCGTCCGTAAAGAAATCATTAAAGGCCCGTTTCTCTGGCAAGATTGCATTTCGCGCAAATTCTCGCACGGCTATGCGACCCTCGACAAATGATACCCTGTCGCCGTGTTCATCACCCTGTTCCCGGACGATTTTTACAGGCGAGACGTTGCCTATGTGGCCAGCTTCCGGACCAAACGGCGCAGCTTTTATGGTCGATATGCCAGGAGCTTCGATCGGGGTCTTAATGGCCTTCCCGTCGGTTGCATCCGGCCCAACCTCGGCAATAGCCGGTTCGCGCACATTCTCGCCGAGCGGGAGAGCAAATGAGCCGCTGCGCAGAGGCGTTGCGCCAGCGAAAACTTCGCCGAAGTGGTTGGTCCCTTCTTTGGCGTCAGTCGTTTTCGCAAGAGAAGCGTTTTTCTGCTGTCCGTTTCCGGCGGTTTTCGCATTTTTTGCGAGCAATGCACCAAGAAAGTCAAAACGACCCGATTCGCTCATCAATCAGTATCCAGTAAATTTTTGTTAGGCACGTTATGTCAGAAATTGGTTACCAACTCTTTGCGTACATTTTTCTTAACTTTTATGGAACGAGCGTAGAAGAATGTTGAAAATCGATCCTGTTCAGGCGCCGACATCGGTTACGCCGGAGCGTGCTGCCCGCGACGTTGAGATTCGCGAACAAGCGAAGGAATTTGAAGCGATCTTCGTCGCGCAAATGCTCAAGCACAGCGGATTTGAAAAGGCGCTGTCTGCCGACAGCGGATTTGGCGGAGAAAATTACGCGTCGCTATTGTTAGAGCGCTACGCCGCTGAAATCGTCGACAATGGCGGCTTTGGTCTTGCCGACAAAATATATCAACAATTGAAAGCCAAGGAAGCCGGCGATGGAACCGATCAATTCGTTTGACGAAATCATTCGCATTCTAACTGACACGCTGACCCATGAACGCGTGGATTTGTTGGCAGGCAAATTCACAGATCTTCCAGGGTATGCGGAAACCAAAAGCGTTTACCTCGCCCAGCTTGACGCACAGCTTTCAGGGCCGAATGCGCAAAGTCTCTTATCCGATCACAAGCAGAAGATTAAAGCGCTTCAAAAACTCGCCGTCGAAAATGAGAAACTTCTTCTCGCTACGAAGCAAGGTGTTAAGTCTGCCCAAGAAAGGCTTACTCAACTCGACGCAATTGAAAGCGTTGTCGGTACGTATACAGAATGCGGCGGCCAATTGCGCATGCAAAGCACGGCAACGACGTGCAAGAAGATTGCATAGTTTCAATTAACAGAAATTTATATGCTGGCCCGTATCCTTACCAATGACAACCTGAAGTGGCTGTCGTGGGATGAAAAGAACGCGTTCCATCTACATCAGGAAGGTGCAGGTATCCAAGCCGGCAAAGTCGAACTTGGAGTTTAGCGTGAATAACGCTCATTAAAGTACAAGGGAACGTACGTCATGGCATTGCTTACTAACGAAAGCTCACTCGTTGCACTCACTACGCTTCGTCAAATCAACCGCGATCTGACAGCAGTTCAACAAGAAATCTCAACCGGCAAGAGCATCTCAAACGCTCGCGACAACGCGGCCATCTTCGCCGTCGCGTCGGTTATTCAATCTGACGCCGATAGCTTTGAGGCAATTTCGGACTCGCTGAACCTCGGCGCTTCAACCATTGCGGTTGCTCGCGGCGCTGCGGAACAAGTCACGAGCCTCCTTCAAGAAATCAAGACGCTTGTCGTTGCTGCGCAGGAAGACAACGTTGACCGCGCGAAAATCCAAACGGATATCGGTCAGCTGCGCGAACAGATCACGACCATCGTGAACGCCGCTCAGTTCAACGGCCTTAACCTGGTTAAGGGCACCGACTCTGTGAGCGTCCTCGCCTCTCTCGACCGCGCTGCGGACGGCACGGTGACGGCCTCCTCCATCTCGATCGCTCGTAACGACCTGTCGATCACCGGCGGCACGACCGCAACTCCGACCGGCACGATTACGGCCAGCCTGGCGCTTGCTGACGGTTCGTCCACGCCGACGACCGGCAACATCGTCGTTGGCGGCACGATCACTGCTGGCGAAGTCTTCACCATCAATGATGGCACGACCGACTTCACCTATACGGCGCAAGCTGGCGACGATGCTGACGCTGTTGGCGACGGCCTCCGCGCCGCTATTGCAGCTGGCAGCCTCCCGACCGGCGTAACCGTTACGGCCGGCACGGGCGCCACGATCGGCTTCCAGAACACGAGCGCCGCGACCATTAACTTCACGAACACGGTCACTGGCGTTAGCACTTCCGGCCTCGCTGGCGTTGCTAACATCGACGTTTCGGATGCAGCCGGCGCCACTGCCGCCCTGGCTGCGGTCGAAGGCTTCATCCAGACCGGCATTGACGCCGCGGCGGCCTTCGGTTCGGCGCAAAAGCGTATTGATATCCAGAATGAGTTCATCACGACCCTGACGGACTCGCTTCGCGTGGGTATCGGCGCGCTTACCGACGCTGACCTCGAAGCAGCTTCAGCCCGCTTGCAGTCGCTGCAGGTGCAGCAGCAGCTGGGTGTTCAGGCGCTGTCCATCGCGAACCAGCGTCCGCAGATCCTGCTGGGCCTGTTCCGGTAATAAATTAGGCCGGGGGCGGCGCCAGCCGCCTCCGGTTTTTTTAAAATCAAGAGGTCAGAAGGCCAACAATGATAGAATCGTCACTTGCGAATACCGCCTACAAATCATCCGTCCGCTCTATCGGCAGCGAACGCGGACTGGAATACCAGGTTTTTTCAAAAGTTACCCGCGAGCTTGCCGCCGCCAGCCCCAAGGCGCACGACTATCACGCGAAGCTCGCCACAGCGCTGCACAACAACCTCAAGCTCTGGACGTTTATTGCCGGCGAAGTGGCCAACGAGAACAACCCGTTGCCGCCTCAGCTCCGCGCCAGCATATTTTATCTTGCGGAATTCACGCGCCATCAAACAGCGAAGATTCAGGCCGGCGAAAGCGACCCCGATGTTCTTGTCGATATCAACACCTCGATGATGCGCGGTCTCCGATCGCGCCAGGAAGACAATGGTGAATCAGAATGACCGGCGGATTGATCATACGACTTCGTCCCTATGAAAAATTTCTCGTAAATGGCGTTGTTATCGAAAACGGTGACAAACGCGTGCGGTTGCGCATCAAGTCGCAGGACGCCAACATCCTGCGGTTACGCGACGCCATGCACCCGAGCGAAGCGACCACGCCTGTAAAGCGTCTTTATTACGCTGCGCAGCTCGCCGTAACTGGCGACGCCGATGAAGAGACAGCGCGTGTGGAGCTTCTTCGCGGATTTGAGTCGCTGTATGACGCTCTGCCGGACCCTGCTCATCGCGAAATGATCGACCAGGCGCAACAGCATCTCGCGGAAAACGAATTTTATCGCGTCATGCGCGCCTTGCGGCCGTTGATCCAGGTTGAAGAAAAACTTCTGCTTGTGGCGCGGACGCGAGGGCTAGATCAGCTTGCCGCCGCCGCGTCCTGATGGTTTTTCAACCAGTCATCGGTCTTGGCGGCTATCCCGGCTGGTTGACCCTACAGCGCACGGAGACGCGGCAACGTGAGGTTTTCGAATCCTCGCCGTCGCTTCAGCGCAATATCAACTACTTCCGCGAGAACATCGCGAATGCAACGACGGCTGAGGCGCTTGTTTCCGATCGACGCCTGCTCACTGTTGCTTTGGGCGCCTTCGGCCTAGACGAGGAAATCGGCAAACGGGCGTTTGTTCAGAAGGTTCTCGAAGGCGGCACACAACAATCGAGCGCCTTCGCCAACCGCCTTGGCGAACCACGGTATCGCGCCTTTGCTGAGGCGTTCGGTTATGGCAATGTGGACGCTGGCTCCAACGTCCTCCTCGACAGCTTCCGCGAAGATATTATTGCACGCTACAAAGTGCGCGCCTTCGATCGAGCGGTGGGTGAAGTCGATAGTGATGCGCGCCTGGCGCTAAATTTCAGGCGCGAAGCGGCGGCACTGGTCGCCGACAATGCGACCACAGAGACAAAGTGGTTTCGCATATTGGGCCAGCGCCCCTTGCGAGAAGTTATCTCAACGGCGCTAAATATCCCGTCAGAAGCGGCGCAGCTTGACATCGACAAACAGCAGAAAATTTTTTCGGACAAGGCCGCAGGTTTGCTCGGCGACTCTGACCCGAGTGTTTTAAGCTCACCTGAGGTGATAGACGACGTATTGCGGCGGTTTTTCTTAATCCGACAGGCGCAAAGTGGTCCCACCTCACTAACCCCAGGCGCATCGGCGTTGACAGTGTTGCAAAGCTCGGCGCTCGGCGCCGGGGCAGCTGAGAGCCTGTTTCAATCACAGTTTTAGAGTGACGTTTTAGTCGGCGGACGGCGTGAGCGCTCGATCAAGCATCTCAAAACTTTCAGCGCATGAGCTGCTTTTTTCCGAAACAAGCCGATCGAGTTGCGGCCACAATTTAATGGCCTCGTCGATCTCTGCATCTGACCCGGCGGCGTAAAGCCCGGTCTGGATCATCGTCGCTGCATTATCATATGCCGCGATTAACCGCCGACCGCGAGCAAGCATTTCGTTTTCTTCTGCGCTCGCAGCATCTGGCAAGCTCCGCGACACGGAGCGGCGAATGTCTATGGCAGGAAACCTGCCGCGTTCAGCGATTTCTCTGTCCAATACCACATGGCCATCGAGAATACTGCGCACCATGTCCGAGACCGGCTCATCCATATCCGAACCCGCGACCAGAACGCTGAAAATAGCGGTGATGTCTCCCGCTGCGCCCGATCCGGGTCCGGTGCGTTCAGCCAGCGCCGCGATCGCGCGAAATGTCGACGGCGGATAGGCGCGCAAGGACGGCGTTTCACCCGCCGTCAGCGCAATTTCTCTATGGGCGTCGGCAAAGCGCGTAATCGAGTCGAAAAGCAACAGGACATGCAAGCCCATATCCCGGAAATATTCCGCCGTGGCGGCGGCCATCAGGGCGCATCGGCGTTTCAGCGGCGCCGGCTCGTCGCAAGTCGAAACAAAAACGATCGATCGATCGCGCCCTCTGGATTCCAGGATCCTCTCCACAAACTCGCCGATCTCCCGGCTGCGCTCGCCGATCAGGCCGACAATAACGACGTCTGCCTCGATACCCTTCGCCAGATCACCGACGAGAGTCGTCTTGCCGACCCCGGATCCGGCAAACAGTCCAATGCGCTGGCCTTTGCAAAGCGGCAAAAACGTATCGAATGGCGCAAGACCGGTGTTCAGACGCGCGCCAATGCCTCGACGACCGCTTTTCGTAGATTCAGCAACATGGAGCGGCATAATGCGATCGCCGCGGGGCGTGATCTTTCCATTTGCACATTCGCCGTCCGAATTGATAACGCGCCCGAGCCAATTGACGCTCGGCCTGAACTCGTTGTCTGTACAAAGATAAGCGCGATCGCCTGGCGCCATTCCCGTGGTCGAAGCGTCAGGCATGACGAAAACACCATCCGCTTTCATTCCGACGATTTCGCCATGGGTTTTCTGCGCACCGACAAGGCGCAGGCGATCGCCAATTCTTGCGATGTTGTTAAGACCAGCGACTTCTACCAGACCGTTTTCGACCGATTTGACATCGCCCCAATACGCGCGATCAGCTCCAGTCGGTAATGATCCGTTAACGATATGCTCAAACGTCGTTCTCATAAGATGCTGCGCCGATTAATTTTATTTTCAACTTTCACGATAATCTTCGTACTCTGTAATCCTTAACAGGATGTCGGCAGAATGCTGGAAAACATACAAATTCTGAAGATGGCGTCAGCGATGGCGCGTTATGCGGCTGAGCGACACCAACAACTGTCGCAAAACATTGCCAACGCGGACACCAATCATTACCGCGCAAAAGATCTTGAGCCGTTCGCTGACGCCTACGCGCGATTTGAAACAGCAAGTCGGTATGAAGGATCCAACGCCGCTTCAACTAAGTCGAACCAGCCGTTTGCGCGACTAGTCGACATTCCCGGCGCTGAAACTCCAAATGGCAACAATGTGTCGCTCGAAGACCAGTTGATGCGGACCGTTCAGGCGCAGGCTGATCATGAAACGGCGACTGTCGTCTACAAAAAGACAATCGACATGTTGCGCCTAACTCTCAACAGCGGGAGATAGCGAGTTATGAACACGTTTCTCAACTCAATGAACGCCGCCTCGAGCGGCATGCGCGCGCAAGGTCAGCGCATGCGCGTTGTCAGCGAAAACATCGCAAACGCAGATACGCCGGGCTATCACCGCAAACTGCTGTCGTTCAACACCGTTCTCGATTCCGTTTCGAAAACCAGCCTCGTTTCAGCAGATCGAATCTCGCTCGATCGCAGCGCGCTCAGCGAGAAATACGATCCTTCGCACCCAATGGCCGATGACACCGGCAATGTGCAGATGTCTAACGTAAACCTCCTCATTGAAATGGCTGATGGACGCGAAGCCAGTCAGTCGTACGAGGCAAACCTCGCAACATTTCAGCAAGCCCGGGAAATGTACGCCAGCTTGCTCAATATCTTGAAACGGTAGGGTCCGATGAACATCAATGCCTTTAACGCCATTAAGACAGCCAATATCGGGCAGTCGCCGCTCAATGCGAAAAAACCGCAGGCGCCGGCCGCTGACGGCGCCGGCGATTTCAAACCGGCGGAAGCAGCGAAAGATTTCGTCAACACCGTCGCCAATTCCGAACGGGCCGCATCGGCCTACATGGTCGGCAAAGCCGATCCTCATTCCGTGGTAGAGGCGATTGCCTCGGCTGAACTTGCGGTCGAAACCGCCGTGACTGTCCGCAACAAGGTTGTTGAAGCATATCAAGAATTGCTTCGCATGCCGATCTAACGGTAGCGCCCAGCGATGACGGAATCGGAAATCATAGACCTTTTGCGTGAGTATCTCTGGACCGGAGTATGGATATCCGCGCCGCTGCTCGTTACGGCGCTTGTGGTCGGCATCGCTGTCGGCCTTTTCCAGGCCTTGACGTCAATCCAGGAGATGACGCTGACATTCGTGCCGAAGCTCGTCGCCATGCTGGTTGTATTCACCCTGTGCCTCGGATTTTCTGCGAACCTTTTGCTGGGCGTGTTCAACGACAGCGTCAATCGATTCATTGCGAACTGAACAATGCGGCTGTTGCGTCATATCCTTATGCTTTGCGCGATCTGGCCCGGCGTCGCCTTCGCTGCCAGCGAAGTTGGTCCCTCATGCATGGACGCCGCTGCTCAAGCCGAAGCGCGCCACGGCATTCCCGACAACTTATTGCAGGCGATTACGCTGGTTGAGACCGGGCGCACGCTTAACGACAAGTATACGCCCTGGCCGTGGACCACGAATATCGACGCAAAGGGACGTTATTTTCGCTCCAGGACTGACGGAACCAAATTTGTAAAAGACCGGCTTTACGCTGGTGAAACCTCGATCGACGTTGGGTGCTTTCAGATCAATACGAGATGGCATGGCGAACATTTTGCGTCCATAGACGACATGTTCGACCCAGTCGCCGGGGCGGATTACGCCGCCAAATTCCTCATCAAACTAAAGGATGAGTTTGGAGATTGGGAAACGGCGGCGACAAAATACCATTCCCGCAGACCAACCTACGGTAAACGTTACGGCCAAAAACTAGCGGCCGCACGTCAGGTTCTCGCGAAAAAACAGGTGGAACCAAAACCCGCAATCGCGATCGCCCCGCCGCCGCTGCGCGAAGGAAGCCTAGCCGGCGGCGTCACGCTCGCGATCTTCGCGACCGCACAACCGATTATCGAACGGGCGCCCGGCCCCTTACTTGTTGAGGGAGCCTCGCTCCGTGAACATTAGCGCGCGCACATTCTTTCAGCCGACGGTCATGCTCGCCATCGCATTGATGGTGGTCATCGTCATGATGGTGCTGCCGGCGCCGGCGTGGGTTGTCGATATTGGCCTGACCGCGTCTTTCGCTTTGGCGATCCTGATCCTGACTATTACGCTGTTTATTGATCGCCCGCTCGACTTTTCGTCTTTCCCGACAATCCTTCTCGCGTCGCTTTTGTTGCGATTGTCCCTCAACGTATCTTCGACAAAACTAATTATCGGCCAGGGCCACACCGGCGTTGACGCCGCCGGCGGCGTCATCAAAGGCTTCGCCATGTTCATCATGGGCGGAAACGTCTTTCTCGGCCTCGTCGTCTTTGTTGTCCTTTTGATCGTAAACTTCATGGTGATCACAAAGGGCGCCGGGCGCATGGCCGAGGTTGGCGCCCGCTTCGCCCTCGACGGCATGCCAGGCAAACAGCTCGCTATCGACTCCGATATCGCCGCCGGCGCTATCAGCCATGAAGAAGCAAAGGCGCGCCGCCAACTTGAGCAGGAAGAAACGACGTTCTTCGGCTCCCTCGACGGCGCTTCGAAATTCGTTAAAGGCGATGCGATCGCCGGTTTACTCATCACGTTGCTGAACCTCGTCGTCGGCCTCGCGATCGGCATCGGCGCGCACAATCTGACTTTTGGCGAAGCGATTTCAACATATTCGATCCTGACTGTCGGAGACGGCCTGGTTTCGCAAATCCCTGCGGTCATTATTTCAATCGCCGCCGCGCTGTTATTGTCGAAAGGCGGCGTACTCGGCTCGACCGATCGCGCGCTGATTGACCAACTCGGCAAATACCCCGCAGCGATGGGTACGGTTGCGGCAATGCTCCTGGTGTTCGGCGTATTTCCCGGCATGCCGTTCCTGCCGTTTATGGCTGGCGCTATTTTACTGGGCGCCCTCGCCTATTTCGCGCAACAACACCAGCAGCAACTTGAGGTCGACAAGGCGAACGCGGAAGCTGAGGAAGAAGAAAAACCGGAAACGTCTGAGTCGCTCGGCGATATTCTCGACCTTGACGAGATCCACATTGAATTCTCGCCGACAATCATCCCCATGTGCCTTGATTCTTCGAGCGGACTCGACAAGCGCATTTCGAAAATCCGCCGATATGTCGCCGGCGAATTTGGATTCATCGTGCCCGCGACCCGTCTTACGGACAATGCTTCTCTACACGACAATGAGTACGCAATCCGCATTCACGGGGTTGAAGTTGCACGCAGCTGGCTCGACCCAAAGGGCGTGATGGTGTTAACCCGCGACGACACGCCTCTCGATATTCCGGGCAAGGACGTTACGGAGCCCGTCTATCAAGCACCCGCGAGATGGATCCCGGCTGATCACAGCGAACAGGCTGTTGTTCTCGGTCTTCCGGTTATCGAGCCCGTGGAAGTCATCGCCACG
Source organism: Hyphococcus sp. (assembly GCA_965267325.1). Taxonomy (GTDB): domain Bacteria; phylum Pseudomonadota; class Alphaproteobacteria; order Caulobacterales; family Parvularculaceae; genus Hyphococcus. Next base: position 1,611,618 of record OZ253943.1, read on the forward strand.
CACCTTCTTGAAGTGATCAAGGCGAATTTTGGCCGGCTGATGACCAGACGCGCTTTGCGGCGGATTTTCGATGAGTTCACGGCAACGTCCGATCCCGGGCGTGCGGACATGAACAAGAAGATCCTCGACGAATTCGTTACCGACGAAACGCCCTACGATCTCATCCAGGCGGTTTTCCGAATTTTGTTGGAAGAGCGGGTCTCAATTCGAAATCTGCCGGTGATCCTGGAGACAATTTCGGAAGGGCGAACAGCATTATCAACGCCGGAACAAATTGCCGAATACGTTCGGCAACGCATCGGGCTTCAGCTAACCGCCAACCTTCGAAACGACGAGGGGTACCTGCCGCTTATCCAGCTCGCGCCGGAGTGGGAAGAGCTCTTTTCCAAGCATGAGCGCAAACAGGAGAACGGCGTCAGCGACATTGCGCTGTCTCCCGCTGATTTTAACCGGCTCGCTTCATCGATCCGCGACGGCATCACTAAGGCCGTTTCGAAAGGCGCGTTTCCCGCAATTGTCACGAGCGCGCAGCGTCGGCGATTTCTTACAACCGTGTTGTCTGCAAAAGGCATTCGCAATCCGGTGCTCTCCTATGAAGAAATAGATCCCACCGAGCGGCCGTCGATACTTGGGGTCGCATAGCGAGGCGGCGATGGATTTCTTCCCACTGGCCTCTCTAATGCCGCTACGTGAATTTGCCGACGGCTACTTTGTCCTCGCCGCCGCGATATTTACCCGCCTGTCGGCATTGCTGTTTTTTCTACCGGGCGTCGGCGAGCGCGTTGTTTCCGTGCGCGTTCGCCTAACCATCGCCCTCGCGCTGATGCTTATTCTCATTCCAGCTTATACGCACGATTTCGTAGCGCCGGATACACCGGCCCAGATTGCTGCTATGCTTGCTGCGGAAGCGGTTGCCGGTGCGCTAATCGGTTTCAGTATTCGGGTCGCCGTATTCGCCATTCAAACAGCGGGCGCCATCGCGAGCCAGAGCTTGTCACTTGCCCAGCTTTTCGGGGCAAGCGTTACCTTCGAACCAGAAACGCCGATTGCCACGTTGTTGATGTTCGCCGCCATTGTGATGGCGGTGACCGCAGGCATTCACTTCGAGGCTGTCGGCGTATTGCTGATGTCGTTCGATATCATGCCATTGGGGCAGTTTCCCGGCGCCAGTGCGGCCGGCGAATGGTCCGCGAACCGTGCAGGATTTGCGTTTTCCGCCGCTTTGTCTCTCGCCTTTCCGTTCGTCGTCCTTGGTTTCATTTACAATCTTGCGATTGGCGCCGCCAACCGTGCGATGCCGCAGCTGATGGTGGCCTTTGTGGGGATTCCCGCCGTTACTCTTGCAGGTGCGGTCCTTCTCGCGGCAAGCGCCCCTGTCATCTTGGCCGTTTGGCTTGATCTCATTCGGGACGCCATCGACGCATTTCTTGCGGCGGCCCCATGAGCGACAACGAACAAAATAGCAGCGCGGACAAGTCACACGAGCCGACGCCGCAGAAGCTACGCAAGTCTCGTGAAAAGGGTGACGTTCCCTATTCCAACGAAGCGACTTCCGCGGCTACGTATGCGGTATTCTTTCTAGCGATTCTCGTTCTTTCGGGGTGGATCGGCATGGACTTGTTTTCCGGTCTCGCGCCATTCCTCTCAAATCCCGAGATTATTGCCGCGCAATTTAGCACGGCCGATTCAATGGGCGCCGCTCGCGAAATTACTTTTCGAACCTTCAGGGCGATCTTAGTCCTATTGGCAATATTGAGTATCGGAGCCCTACTTGCCGTTGGCGCACAGCGATCCTTTGCGTTTTCCCTGTCGAAGATTAAACCGAAAATGTCCCGGCTTTCTTTTGTTGACAACGCAAAACAAAAATACGGACCGAACGGACTGGCGGACTTCGTCAAGAAGGCCGCGAAGCTCTGCGCAATCATGGGGATCCTTCTTTTCGCCGTTAAGGATCGATTTACCGATCTTCCAACCTTGATCGGGCTTCCCGCCCACGCGTTGCCATCCTACTTTCAGAATGAAGCGGTATTCTTCTTTGGTCTTATAACGGGCGCCGCGGTTTTGATCGGCGCCCTCGATCTGCCCTGGCGCTTTTTCCAACACAAAAAACGCCTGCGCATGACCCATGAAGAGGTCAAGCGGGAAAACAAGGAAACCGAGGGCGATCCCTTGATGAAGAGCGTCCGCCGGCAGAAGGCTGAAGCGATCGCGACCAATCGCATGATGGCTGACGTGCCAAAGGCCGACATTGTAATTGTTAACCCCACTCACTACGCCACGGCATTAAAATGGGACCGACACGGCGGCGGCGCGCCGGTTTGCGTGGCAAAAGGCGTGGATGAAGTCGCCGGCCGGATTCGCAAGGCCGCGGCAGAACACGGCGTACCGATCAAGCGCGACCCGCCGACAGCACGGTCAATCTATGCGCTGGTGGATATCGGCAGGGAGATCAAACGAGAGCATTTCGCCGCGGTCGCCGCCGCAATTCACTACGCGGATCAAGTACGTAAGAATGCACGACGAGGTCGGGCAAAATGAAGAAATCAGATATTTTTCGGCTCAGAAAGCTAGTTACGCTGCAACAACAAGCGGCGGCCCTGAGCTATAAAAAGGCGCTGGCCGAACAACAGGCGTTGCGCCAAACAGCAACCGACCTGATACGTGAAAGCTATAGCCGCTTGGAAGACAACGCCGCGAGCACGATTTCCGCCGGCGACCTTCGAGCCATCGATCAATACCGAATGAGGTTGCGCAGCCGGGCGCACTCTCTCTTGGAGGGCGCGGCAGAGCTGGAAAGCTCAATCGAAGCACTGCGTTCCAAAACAACAGTGACGCTCGGAAGAGAAGCCGCCATGGAAAAGCTCGTACACGGAGCGCTGAAGAAGCTGCGCGCTGAGGCCAATGAGCGGGAGGAAGCGTCTCGCGAACAGATTGTCCTCGAAGACTATTGATCCGGCAGCTCACTGGGCCGTTACCTTCCGCAAATCAACGTAAGTTAGGCGATTAACAAATCCTTTAATCCTAATACGGATTGATTACGTCACACCCCAAAAACTCTGAATGTGCGGCCAGCCAGTCCAGTGCGGTTAATGATAATTCAATTTGATCGTGGTTTCATAGTCGATGGTGCGAATTTGTAAGGGGAAGAGCATGTCTGAAGTTGTCGTTGCTGGGGCTGAGCCGCAAGAAATCGGAAGCGAAGTAATCCGTGTACTGGGTGACATGGAAATACCGCCCGTGCCTGAGTATTATAAAGTTTGGTATTCGCACCTTGAAAAGACCAATGATGCACTGTCGGCTGAAATTGAAAAGAAGCTCGATACTGATGGAACAATAGATGAGTTCTTCTTGAAAGAGATTCACGAACGATATTTTGAGTTGGCGCACCCGTCTAAGGAAATTGAGCATTTTGCGGTTGAGATTCTGAATGAGACCAACGCTCTGCAGAAGCTCTCAAAAATCTTTGACACCAATACCAAACAATTCAGCAGCGACCTCGCAGACGCGTCACAGAATGCCGCCGACATGGCCGGCGACAATGCAGACACAACGAAAATTCTGAACTCGTTGGTCGATGTTGCTCATCAGGCAATTTCGCGCAATAGCGAACTTGAAAAAGATCTTGCCAAGGCATCGAAAAAAATCGACACGCTTCAAACCTCTATTGAAGAGATCGCCAACGACGCAAAGACCGATTACCTGACGAAGCTGAATAATCGCCGCTATTTTGACAGCACGATGCCACAGTTAATCACGGCCGCTCGGAACGAGAATACGCCGCTTTGCATGATCGTCGCCGATATCGATCACTTCAAATCTTTTAACGACAAGTGGGGGCATCCGGTGGGCGATCAGGTGTTGAAACTGGTGGCCGACGTTCTGCAAGAGAACATCAAAGGGAAGGACCTTTTGGCGCGATATGGCGGCGAGGAATTTACGATTGCGCTGCCGAATACGTCCCTGGCAGACGCCGAAAGAGTAGCCGACAATATTCGCGTCGCCGTGTCGAAGCGAAAGCTAATCAACCGGGCGACCAATCAGAGCCTCGGTCGGGTCACAATGTCGTTCGGGACCGCGCAGATTGCTGAAGGCTGGGACGCCGATGTTCTTTACAATGCCGCTGATTCCGCGCTTTACCAGGCGAAGGAGGCGGGCCGAAATCGGGTTACCACCTGGCGTCCGGAGGAGACGGACGTCAAGAAGCAGAGTGCGTCCTCAAACTCATAAATATTGCCAAAATATACTTGTGAATAGCTAAAAATATTGATTGGGCAAAATACACCCTTTTTATTTGAAATAAATTGGTTTTTACTTAGAGGCGTGCCGCAATCATGCCGCACACCTCTAAGGAGAAGTACCCATGACCACAAAGTCTTTGATGGCCGAACAAAAACGCTTGCTGGTTTCGGAGAACATACTGAAAAAGCAAGCAAAACGCTTGGCCTCTGGCCGTCGCGTCAATATGGCGGCGGTCAATATGGCGGTCGTGGGCGCCGTCGCAGCCGGCCTCGCCGCCGCAGCGAAAATAGGCAGCGACGCTCCCCTTTCCTACGCGGAGCGCCTCACCGAGGCCAACGGGATGCTGGAAGGACGCGAGCTCCTAACATCTCTGGCCGATATTATGTCAGCGGGACATGTCGCCATTCAGCAGTTGGCAATTGATGGCGGGTTCCTGATTGCTGAAACGAGCGGCGGCGTACCGAAAAAATCCGTTTCAGAAGCTGTGCGGGTGCTATTGTCGGTTTAATCGCCGTCCAAGGCGCTGCTGGGCGGCGGCTAGCCTTGTCAGCCTATTTCAAGAATTCGGCGCCCAGCTCCGTGATCGCGTCGCCAGGATGCGATTTCGATATTCTTTGTGGTTGATTGCGTATTGCGGACCGCTATGCAGCGGTCACTGCATCGTCCGTATCGATGATTTCAACACCAGCAGAGGTATCGTTTTTCCAGCGTATGGCGATGTTAAATTTTTCAGCCAGTACGGGAATTTCCAGTTCGCACGATGCCGGCAAATCTACTTCCTCGGAAAATTCGATGCGAAATCCACGGGCGGTGATATCACGCACCGTGCAGCTGACGGCGTGATCGTTCGACAGCCGCACCAGCGCCAAATGCAGCGCCTTTTTGCGCGGCAGCGCGCGATTGGCGTCTTCAAGCCGTTCAGCCGCCGTCGCCAACCGTTGCAGTCGGTCAGACAACGCAGCCTGTCGCTTGGCGTCCTCTTCGGCGTTGATTTGCGTGTTTTGTCGTTTCCAAAACATGCACAGATAATTGTCTAATAGGGATAATTTTAAATTAACACCCGCGCCCCAACGCCGAAGCGCCTGCCGCGAAATAGGCACGTGTTTACCTGGATTAAGAAAAGATGAAGTGGCGTTCGTTACGCGGGCTCATCGTCGTCATCGAGCAGAATGCGTTCTGCTGCGCCGTCGAGATCTTCATACTGGCGCGCTTTGATGGTCCAAATGAAGGCTGCAAGGCCGAGCCCACCCAAAAGCAAGGCGATTGGAATGAGAAACAAGAGTGCTGTCATGGCGTTCCTCGCCGCGTCGCCGCTCGCAGCCGCAATGCGTTCAATGTAACCACAATAGACGAACCGGACATTGCAAGCGCGGCAATCAACGGTGTCACAAACCCAAACACCGCCAGCGGAATGGCGCAAAAATTATAAGCAGCGGCGAACCCGAAATTCTCCAGGACGCGCCGCCGCGCCTGTTTGGCGACGTCATAGGCGGTGACAACCGCACGCAAACCATCGCCCTGATATACAAAATCAGCGGCTGCCTGACTGGCGTCCGCCGCAGCGCCCGGCGACAATGACGCATGGGCCGCGGCAAGCGCCGGCGCATCATTAAGACCGTCGCCGACCATAGCGACGGTTCTTCCGGCGCCGCGCAATTCATCAAGCCGCGCAATCTTTTCCGCTGGCGTCAGGCGCGCGCGCCAGTTTGCGACGCCCGCAGACGCTGCAATGCGCGCCGCCGCACTTTCGCGATCGCCGGAGAGCATTTCCGTATCAAGCCCTCGCGCGCGCAGAGCCGCAAGGGTTTCTCGAGCGTCAGCGCGTATTTCGTCCTCAAAAGCAAATCGCACCGGCTCCGCCTCGCCAACACGGAACCAGGCTTCGCTCGCTGCGTCGTCGCCAGTCGAGAGAGCCCCGACCCAGTCGGCGCGACCAAATCGCGCGATCGTTCCGTCAATCGCACCCTCTACGCCCACCCCCGGTATTTCCGTCGCATCGCTCGCAACTGTGCCCGGCCCGGCGGCGGCGACAACGGCGCGCGCAAGCGGATGACGGCTTATGCGCGCCAACTGCGCTGCTTGCAGCAATGTGGCGGGCGCAATTTCATCGGCGTTGGCAAGGCTGAGCGCGCCATGGGTTAGCGTGCCTGTTTTGTCGAACGCAAATGTATTGACTTCGGCCAGCCGTTCGAGTGCATCGCCCGACTTCACCAACACGCCTTCCTTAAATAGGCGCCCCGTAGCAACCACCTGCACGGCGGGCGCCGCCAGTCCAAGCGCGCACGGACACGTGATGATTAACACCGCTACCGCGTTCATAACCGCGACGCGTAGCGAGGCATCGCCAAGGAATAGCCATCCCAGCAAGGTAGCAAGCGCCAGAGAGTGAACCAAGGGCACATATAATGACGCTGCGCGATCGGCGAGACGAACATATTTACCTTTGCCCTGTTCGCCCGCTTCAATCAGTCGAGCAAGATCGGCGACCAAGGACTCATCCGCCGTCGCCGTCGCTTTCATCAGCAGTCGATCCGAAAGATTGACAACGCCCGCGTAAAGCGTTTCCCCGACGCCCAGGCGCGACGGCGCGCTTTCTCCGGTGACCAGCGAAACGTCGATATTCGATGTCCCCTCCTCGATCACGCCGTTCACTGGCGCACGATCACCCGGCCACAAAACCAGCCTGTCGCCCGGTTCGACGGCGCGGGCGGAGACCTGTTCCAATTTGTTATCACTGCCGAGACGATTCGCTGTCGTCGCCTGCAGGGCCAGTAGGTCCTGCGCCGCCGCCCGGGCACGGGCGCGCAGCCGATGATCGAGATAACGCCCGATCAACAAGAAAAACAGGAGCATGACGGCGGCGTCGAAATAGGCGTCGCGGCCATGGTTTAACGCTTCATAAATACTCAACCCCAGGGCAAGAATGACGGCGAGGGAAATCGGCACGTCCATATTTGCCCTGCCCGCCCGGAGCGCTGAAAGGGCTGAGCGGAAAAACGGCCGACCGGCAAATGCAGCAGCCGGCAATGCAATCAGCGCCGAGACCCAATGCATCATCGCCCGCGTGGCAGGTCCCATTTCGCCTTCATGTCCGGCCCAGACGGCGACTGAAAGCAGCATGATGTTTGCCATGGCAAAACCAGCAACCGCCATGCATCGAAGCAAAAACTTTCCTTCGGCGTCGACCTCTGCGCGCTGTGTTTCGGGATCAAAAGCCTGAGCGCGATAACCAAGCGCAGACAATTTTTCCGCAATGGCGAACGGCGCCACGGCGCTGCCCCGCCATGCGACGGCAAGTTTTCCCGTAGAGAGGTTCAGCCGCGCTTCATCGACGCCGGAAATTTCTTTTAATCCGTTTTCGATCTTGGCAATGCACCCCCCGCAGTGGGCGCCGTATACGGATAGTTCAAGGCGGGCCGTCCCGTCCTTCATGTGTTTAACGAATGGCGTTGGATCGGCAACGCTAGCCGTACTGGCCGGCTCCATGCCGCTCGGACAACCAACACCATCATCAACGGAAATAGCCGTGGTCATTTCACCGAAACCCGCGCCTGAAATTCAAAGCGCCGGCCAAGGCCGTCTTCGGCCACGCCGGAAAAATCCCAAGCGCCTAGATCAAGCGGCGCCACCTCTGCCCGGTAAACGCCTGCCCCTGTTTCATCGAATATAAGCGACCGGTCAGCGCCGTTAAAGGCCGGTCGGCGCAAGTCCCCGGCAACAGCAAGCCCAGAAAGCGCAGCGCCTGCCTCATCAAACAGCCGCACTTCGATGTTTTCACGGCCCAGCTCAACAATTTCGGCCCGCCAACCAAGTTTTTTCTGTTCGGCGCGGGCCGCCAGCGTTTCATTGAATTGCAGCCCCTGAAGATAGGACTTCTTTTCCGCCTCACCCGGAAAACTGCGTACGGCGACAACCACAAACACCGCGTTTGCAATGAGCATGACGCCGAAAAAGGCGACCAGCATAAGCAACACATGACGCCCGGTGATGGGTTTTGTCTGCGCCATCATCTGCCTCCAGACAGAAATACGGTATTGACGGACGCGCTTTCGCCGGATGCAACTTCGGTTGCGGTCACTGTTGCGGAAATACTCGGTGCATCAATTGCCTCGCGCGGTACGGTCAGAAAAACGCGCAAAGGCCGCGTCTCGTCGCCTGTCAAAGATATGCGCAAGGCTCCGTCAGCGAATTCCTCGCCAATCGCGTTCACTCCATAGTCTGTATCTCCGGCGACGGTGATATCGAACGCCCTTTCCACGTTGTCCCGGTTTGTTACTTTGACCGTGTATGCGTTACGGATCGACCCGTCGGACAGTTGGACATAAGGCGGCGTACGGTCGCGCTGCACGCTGACATTTATCGTGGCTCGAGTTGTGAATGCATAAAGCATCACCGCGCCGACAAGAGCGAGCGCGCCGGCATAAAGATAAATGCGAGGCCGGAAGAATCGATAGCGCGGCCTCTCTCCGTTAAGGCGGCGTGTAATATTGGCGTCGGTGTCATAGGCAATCAGTCCGCGCGGACGCTCGACCTTGTCCATTATCGCATCGCACGCGTCGATACAGAGCGCGCAGTTAATACACTCGAGCTGCAATCCCTCGCGAATGTCGATGCCCATCGGACAGGCGGCGACGCAAGCGCGGCAGGAAACGCAATCGCCGCGACCGTCCCACGTATCGCCTTTCTTGTGCGGACCGCGCGGCTCTCCCCGGTCGCGCCGATAGGTGACCTGCAAAGTATCGTCGTCTGTCAGCGAGGCCTGAATGCGCGGCCATGGGCACATATAAGTGCAAACCTGCTCGCGCATGGAGCCCGCAAAAATGTAGGTCGTGAAAGTCAAAAGCGCGAAATAAAAATACGCCGAGAATGGCGCCGAGCCGACAAAGAAGTCGCGCGCAATCGTCGGGGCGTCATGGAAATAGAGAATCCATGCGCCACCCGTCGCCATGCCAATTAAAATCCAAAGAATGTGCTTTGTTGTCTTCTTCGCGATCTTATCGGCGGTCCACGGCGCCCGGTCGAGTTTTATGCGCTTGTTGCGGTCGCCTTCTACGCGTCGCTCTACCGCAATAAAGAGATCCGTCCACACGGTCTGCGGACAGGTATAGCCGCACCAGACACGACCAAACAGCGCTGTTGCAAAAAACAACCCCAACGCAGCCAAAATGAGAAGACCGGTGACGTAGTAGAGTTCGTCAGACCAGATTTCGATAAAGAAGAAGTAGAACCGCGAACCGGCAAAGTCGACAAGGATGGCCTGATCCGGCTCGCCCTCGCCGCGCGGCCATCTTATCCACGGCAGAAAATAATAAACGCCGAGCGTCAGCGCCATTACCAACCATTTCAATTTCCGATACGTGCCGCGAACCCGTTTCGGATAAATCGGCTCACGCGCCTTATAGAGCGTTCGTTGTTCTGGCGCGTTTACCGGTTCGACTTCAAGACGTTCAACGCCGCCGGTAAGCGCAGGCTTTACACTCGGTGTTGACGTCTGGTCATCCATTAATTACTCGCCGCCGCCCAACGCATGCACATACACAGCAAGCGCCGTAATCTGCGCTTCGTTTAGGCGTTCAGTCCAATGGGGCATTACGCCGGCGCGTCCGTAGTAGATAGTCTGGCGAATGGTTTCCGGATCGCCGCCGTAAAGCCAGAGGGCGTCAGTAAGATCCGGCGCGCCCTGAAGTTGATCGCCAGTTCCGTCGACCCCGTGACAGCTTGCACATTGCTGCGCGAACAGCGGCGCCGCGCGTGCAACGGCTTCCGCGTCAGCCTCGCGGCCGGAAAGATCGACGATATAGGAAACAAGGTCATTGATCTGGCCGCTGTTCAGCAGTCCGTCCCGCCCATAAGCCTGCATGAGACTGAACCGTGTTTCTGGATGTTCCGCACGGATGCCATAATGGATAGTCTGGCGAATATTTTCGAGGGTCCCGCCCCAAAGCCATTCATCATCAATAAGGCTGGGATAGGCCGGAAAGCCCTGCCCGCCTGCGCCATGGCAAGTTGCGCAGTTGTCGCCAAACAGAGATTGGCCGGCAGCCTGTGTGAATTGAAACAACTGCGGATCGCGTTCGACCTCTTCTATCGAACCGACTTCGAGGAGCTTCGACATTTGCGCTTCTCGCCCCGCTTCGAGCGCCGCCACCGCTTCAACGACGTTTTCGCGTTCGGAGTGGTTTCTGACGCCTTTCGTGTAGCCGGTAATGCCCGGCCAGGCGGGCATGGCAATCCAGTACGCAACGGACCAGATCACTGTCGCGTAGAAGATAATCAGCCACCAGCGCGGCAGCGGATTGTTCAATTCCTTAATGCCATCCCATTCATGACCTGTAGTCTCAACGCCGGAATGGGAGTCGATTTCCTTTTCAGTCATGATTCTTGTTCCCCATTCTCTAATTCGTCGTCGTCAAGCGGAATGCGGCGCGCATGATCGAATTCCTTACGACGCGACGGCGCAAGCGCGTAAATGAGCACAAGCCCGAAGGCGACAACAAAGAGGATAAGACCCCAGGTCTGCGCAATTTGTGAAAGCGTTTCGTACATAGCGCTCACCGATAGTTTTCTTCGGCTTCATAGGTCGAGAAATCGACCATCGTGCCGAGGATCTGCATATAAGCGATCAATGCATCCATCTCCGTGATCTCACGGGGGTTGCCGTCGAAATCACGAATCTGCGCCTTAGGATAGCGAGCGAGCAGCGCGTCATAGCCATCTGAAAACGGATCAACCTGCGCTTCGAGGTCTGTTTTGGCGTTTGCGATCATCTCATCCGTATAAGGAACGCCGACAGCTCTGTTTGCTTTGAGATCTTGCTCAATATGAGCGTAATCGAGCGCCCGTTCCGCCAGCATTTTGTATGGCGGCATCACCGATTCCGGCACTACGCTGCGCGGATCGATCATGTGCTGGCGGTGCCATTCGTCGGAGTATTTGCCGCCGAGCCTTGCGAGATCCGGCCCCGTCCGCTTTGACCCCCACTGGAAGGGATGATCGTACATACTTTCAGCGGCGAGCGAGTAATGCCCATAACGCTCAACTTCGTCGCGCAGCGGACGCACCATCTGGCTGTGGCAGGTGTAACAGCCTTCGCGAATATAGACTTTTCGCCCCGCCAGTTCGAGCGGCGAATAGGGCCTCACCCCGTCCACCTCCTCGATGGTGCTCTCAAGATAAAAGAGCGGCGCGATCTCAACGATCCCGCCTATTGAGACCGCGACCAGAATTCCAATGGACAGGAACCAGCCATGCTTTTCGAAAATTGCGTGTTTGCCAAGCATGCCCGCCTCCTATTCTGCTGGAACCGCGGCGGCGCCGGCGGTTTTCTGTTTGGGCGCGTAGACGTCGCCCCGCGCCGTTCGCCACAGATTATACGCCATGATCAGCGCGCCAACGAGGAACATCGTTCCGCCCAGCGCGCGAATGACATAATAGGGATGCATGGCAACGACGGTTTCCACGAAGGAGTGCTTGAGGAAACCAAACTCGTTATAGGCGCGCCACATCAAGCCTTGCATGATGCCCGACACCCACATCGATGTGATGTAAAGAACAATGCCAAGCGTCGAAATCCAAAAATGCCATTCAACCAGCGCGCGTGAATAAAGATCCTTCCGTTTCCACAACCAGGGCGTCAAACAATATAGCGCGCCAAAGGAAATGTACCCGACCCAGCCAAGAGCGCCGGAATGCACATGACCGATTGTCCAGTCGGTATAGTGCGAAAGAGAGTTCACATACCGCACCGACATGAGCGGTCCTTCAAAAGTCGACATTCCGTAAAACGCCAGCGACACAATCATCATGCGGAGTACCGGATCGGTCCGGAATTTGTCCCAGGCGCCCGACAGCGTCATCAGTCCGTTGATCATGCCGCCCCAGCTCGGCATCCACAGCATGATTGAGAATGTCATGCCGAGGGTCTGCGCCCATTCGGGCAGCGCCGTATAATGGAGATGGTGCGGACCCGCCCAGATATAAATGAATATCAATGACCAGAAATGAACGATGGACAGTCGGTAGGAAAAGATCGGGCGCTCCGCCTTCTTCGGAATGAAGTAATACATGATGGCGAGAAAGCCCGTGGTCAGGAAAAAGCCGACAGCATTATGGGCGTACCACCATTGGGTCAGCGCATCCTGTACGCCGGAAAAGGCCGAATAACTTTTCGAACTCGCCAGCGACACCGGCACGGCGAGATTGTTGACGATGTGCAACATCGCGATGGTGACGATAAAGGAGAGATAAAACCAGTTCGCCACATAAATATGCGGTTCTTTTCGCTTCCAGATCGTGCCGAGAAAGACAAAGAGATAAACCACCCAGACAATGGTCAGCCACAGATCGGCATACCATTCCGGCTCAGCATATTCTTTCGATTGGGTGACGCCGATGAGATACCCGGTCGCCGCAATCACGATAAACAGCTGATATCCCCAGAATACAAACCACGGCGCGAGGCCGCCGGCGAGCCGCGCCTTACAGGTCCGTTGCACGACGTAAAACGAAGTGGCAATGAGGACATTGCCGCCGAACGCGAAAATGACCGCTGACGTGTGCAGCGGGCGCAGGCGCCCAAAGCTCGTCCAGGGCGCATTATCGAAATAGAAAAGCTGCGGAAACGCCAGCTGAAATGCGATGATGACGCCAACCAGAAATCCGGCAAGACCCCAAAACACTGATGCAAAGACGCCGGCTTTGACGACGCTTGTTACATATCCGCTTTCGTCGGCCGGCGCTGGCCCCGTCGCCCGCACGATCAGCGCAAACAGGCCGGCCAGGAATGCCGCGATGAACGTATACGCATGAAACGCCATCATGCCGTCTTCGGCGCGAGCAGCGATAAACATCCAGTATAGAACGCCAATACCGAGAAACGCGGCAATCAGTGCTCCGTCGTCGCCGAAGCCGCGCTGGCGCGCTGTCATGGTGCTCATGAGCAATCCCCAGTTTGTTGCCGGTCTAGACGGATTGGCGGACAATATCTCGCCTAGCCCACGTTGAATGCGGCGTAGTCGGCGCCACTTTCATATTGTCTATTGGCGGAACGCCATCCATCGATAGCCGCGTCCCAATTCCGCCCGATATCTGTTCGCTGCACGCGCGAAACACAACAATCGAATGGCGCCTTTCGACACAGAAATCAAAGAAACAAACGACCGAATATCTGATTTACCCGCGTAATTTAGCCACACTGTTTCAATGGCTTAGCATGCGTCGTCTTGCGACTTGACATTTATCAATCCCGAACCGATGAAGCGATAGAAACATACGAGTTCAGGCCAGTCATGCGTCTATCGGAAAAAGAAACAGTCCGCACCTTGCCGTTGTTTTCCGGCATGATCGACGAGACCTTCAACGCCATGCTGACAGGCAGTTTCCTGCAGCGATTTCCAGCGTCCGTCATACTCTTCTCCGAGAATGATGAAACAGATTTCCTTCACGTGCTCGTCGATGGGCAGGTCGAACTGTTTGCCAGCGCCAACAACCGCGAAGGCACCATGACCCTGGTAAAACCCGTTGCGACCTTCGTGCTTGCGTCAGCAATTTCCGACGGCGCTTATCAGATGTCGGCGCGAACGCTCCAGACATCGCAAATTTTGATGATACCGGCTGAAAACGTGCGCGAGGCAATGGCTGAAGACCGTGAATTTGCACAGAAAGCTTTGTTGGAGCTTGCAGCCTGTTATCACGGCGTCGTGCGGGCGTACAAAAACATTAAACTTCGCACTGCCGTTGAGCGACTGGCAAACTATCTTCTTGTGCAAAATCGGCGGCAAGGCGAATGCGGCGCCATCAAGCTGCCAGTGGAAAAGAGAACGCTGGCTTCTATGCTGGGCATGACGCCAGAGAATCTTTCTCGCGCTTTCAATACGCTGAAACCATACGGCGTCACTGTTGATGGTGCAGAAATCCAACTAGAGAAGATTGACGATTTGAATACGCTCGCCAAGCCTTCTGACCTAATCGATGCGCGCTGAACATTGCGGCGCAAAAGACTATGTGGAGATATGATGCAAAAGTTTGACTGGTCCGATCCGTTTTTCCTCGACGAACAACTCACCGATGACGAACGGATGGTTCGCGACACTGCTCGGGCTTACGCCGAGGACCGGCTCATGCCGCGGGTCATAAACGCGTTTTCCAATGAAGAAACCGATCCGGAGATATTTCGGGAAATGGGCGAGCTTGGCTTGCTCGGACCGACTGTCCCCGAAGAATATGGCGGCGTCGGGACATCGTATGTGGCCTATGGCCTCGTGGCGCGGGAAGTTGAACGAATTGATTCCGGATATCGTTCGATGATGTCGGTGCAGTCCTCTCTGGTAATGTATCCGATTTATGCGTTTGGAACCGAAGAGCAGAAACAGAAATATCTGCCGAAACTTGCGAGTGGCGAGTATATCGGTTGCTTCGGCCTCACTGAACCGGACGCAGGCTCCGACCCGGCCGGCATGAAAACCCGCGCCGTAAAAGTCGACGGCGGTTACAAACTCAGCGGTTCCAAGACCTGGATTTCCAATTCTCCGATTGCGGATGTTTTCGTGATTTGGGCGAAATCTGAAGCCCATGGGGGACGTATCCGCGGATTCGTACTTGATAAAGGCATGGAGGGTCTGTCAGCGCCCAAGATCGGCGGAAAACTCTCATTGCGCGCCTCCATCACCGGCATGGTTATGATGGACGACGTATTCGTACCGGACGATGCTCTGTTCCCGGAAGTTGAAGGACTGAAAGGTCCGTTCGGCTGTTTGAACCGGGCGCGCTACGGCATCAGCTGGGGCGCTATGGGAGCGGCGGAATTCTGTTTTCACGCCGCCCGCAATTACGGTCTTGAACGCAAGCAGTTCGGCAGACCGCTCGCTGCAAACCAGCTTTATCAGAAGAAGCTCGCCGACATGGAAACGGAGATTTCGCTCGCCCTACAAGGCTCGCTGCGCGTCGGCCGGTTAATGGATGAAGAACGCTTTGCGCCCGAGATGATCTCTCTCGTCAAACGTAATAATGTCGGCAAGGCGCTCGATATTGCGCGCCAGGCCCGGGACATGCACGGCGGCAACGGCATCTCGGAAGAATACCATGTGATGCGGCACTTGATGAACCTTGAAACGGTCAACACCTATGAAGGCGCGCACGATGTTCACGCCCTCATTCTCGGCCGCGCCATCACAGATATTCCCGCATTTTAAGGATTAGGCGAGACCGACGATCTCGCCTTCATCGTCAAGCCCGATTTCGAGCGCCGCCGGCTTACGGGGCAGGCCCGGCATCGTCATGATGTCGCCGCAGACAGCGACCACGAAACCGGCGCCCGCAGAAAGCCTGACCTCGCGAACTTCCAGCGTATGACCGGAAGGGGCGCCGATTTTCGCCGGATTGGTCGAGAAGCTGTACTGCGTTTTTGCAATACAGACTGGCAGCTTGCCGTAACCAAGCGTTTCAAATTCCTTGAGACTGCGCGAAGCTGCTGCGTGGTATTCCACGTTGTCAGCGCGATAGATTTCTCGGGCGATCGTCGCGATCTTGTCCTTCAAAGGCAATTCATCCGGATACAACAGTTTGATTTCCGGCGAACCTTTATCGAGTTTTGCTTTAACCGCTTCGGCAAGCTCCGTCGCGCCGGCGCCGCCCCGCGCCCAGTGCTTCGCCAAGGCGGACACGACGCCCGCCTCTGCACAAATTCGCTGCACAACGCCGAGTTCGTCATCGGTATCCTTGACAAAATGATTGATCGCGACGACCGGTTCGATGTTGAATTTGCGCAAATTCTCGATATGCGCCCGTAGATTTACGCATCCGCGCTCGACCGCATCTGCATCGGGCGCAACGAGGTCTGCTTTGGCGACGCCGCCCTGCATTTTCAACGCCCGGATTGTTGCGACCAGCACGACGGCGTCCGGCCGTAAGCCGGACTGCCGGCACTTAATGTCGAGGAATTTTTCTGCTCCAAGATCGGCGCCGAATCCGGCTTCCGTGACGACGACATCAGCCAGTTTCAGTGCAGCCTTGGTCGCCATGACGGCGTTGCAGCCATGGGCGATATTGGCGAACGGTCCGCCGTGGATAAACGCCGGATTATGTTCAATGGTTTGAACAAGGTTCGGCTGCAAAGCATCCTTTAATAACACCGCCATAGCGCCGTCTGCGCCAAGATCGCGGGCCGTCACCGGTTGCTTTTCGTAGTTGCGGGCGACGATGATGTCGCCAAGCCGGCGTTGGAGATCCTCAAGATCCGTCGCCAGGCATAAAATGGCCATGATTTCTGAGGCGACAGTAATATCGAATCCGGTTTCGCGCGGCACGCCATGGGCCGGACCGCCAAGTCCGACGTTGATATGCCGCAATGCGCGATCATTCATGTCGACGACTCTCCGCCAACTGATGCGGCGAGGATCAACGCGTAATTCGTTTCCCCACTGAAGATGATTGTCGAGCAATGCGGCGAGCAAGCTGTGGGCCGACGTAATGGCGTGAAAGTCGCCGTTAAAATGCAGATTGATGTCTTCCATCGGCAGGACTTGCGCACGGCCGCCGCCGGCGGCGCCGCCCTTCATACCAAAACAAGGGCCGAGCGAAGGCTCGCGCAAGCAAACCATTGCGTTGACGCCGATCTTGTTTAGCCCGTCACACAATCCCACGCTTGTTGTCGTCTTGCCTTCGCCCGCCGGCGTCGGCGTAATCGCGGTTACAAGAACCAGTTTGCCGTTTTTCTGGTTCGACGCCGCAGCAATATTGTCGAGCGACAGTTTGGCTTTGAAATGTCCGTATGGAATGAGTGCGTCGCTCGGAAGGCCGAGCCGTTCATCTGCGAGCGGCAAGATTGGTCGCATCGGCGCCGCGCGTGCAATTTCAATATCCGGCGCGCCTGGCGGCGGCAGGGTTTCGCTAGCCATTTATCGATCCGAGGTCTCGCCCCGCTCCCAAATTTGTTCAACCGGCTCGCCGGATGATGTGTTGAATTGCAGTTGGACCATCCCGACCCTGAGTGCAATAGCCTGTCGTCCCGGCGTGAATTTTTTGTCAATTGGGCGCTCCGCCGTTGCTTTTTTTGCGGCGACATTTTGCAACCGCGAAAAGAGGTGACAGGAAGCGATGGAATCATTAGGCAGGCAGGCGCGCGCCAGATCGACTGCAACAGCCTGTGCATTATCGAGGGAGTATCGATGACCGGAGCAAAACTCATTGACGGCAAGGCCATCGCCGCACGCGTAACCGATGAGGTTGCACAAGGCGCAAGCGCCTTTCTGGCTGAGACCGGCGCCCCGCCCTGTCTCGCCGTCGTGCTTGTGGGAACCGATCCGGCGAGCGCCGTTTATGTGCGAAACAAGGGAAAGACGGCCGAAAGAATTGGGTTCCGTTCCATTCAAAAAATCTTGCCGGCCGAAACCAGCGAAGCGGACCTGTTAAAAGTAGTTGCTGAACTCAACGACGATACAACGGTACACGGAATTCTTGTTCAATTGCCGCTGCCGGATCACATCGATGAGTCGCGCGTTATCGAACTCATCGATCCGGCGAAAGACGTTGATGGTTTTCATCCCATCAATATCGGACGGCTCGGCGCGGGTGACTTTGAAAAAGCGCTTATTCCGTGCACGCCCGCCGGTTGCGTCACGCTTGCAAAAAGCGCTTCGGGCGATGACCTTTCTGGCAAGCACGTCGTGATCATCGGACGCTCAAACATCGTCGGCAAACCGGCGGCTCAACTTTTTCTCGCTGAGAACTGCACCGTCACCATCGCCCACAGTCGCACGATAGACTTGCCTGGCCTCGCAAGAACCGCAGACATTCTCGTCGCCGCTGTCGGCCGGCCGGAAATGGTGAAGGGCGACTGGATCAAGCCTGGCGCAACCGTCATCGATGTCGGCATCAATCGCGTCGACGCACCGGAAAAAGGCGACGGCAAGACAAAGCTCGTGGGCGATGTTGATTTCAGCGAAGCGACGGAAGTCGCCGGCGCGGTCACGCCTGTGCCCGGCGGCGTCGGGCCAATGACCATCGCACAATTAATGGCGAATACGCTGGCGGCAGCCGAACGGCGGCGCTAGAGCGCGCTCACCCCCCTCGAAAACTCTTCATGTGAAACGCCGCCTGTTCGGCGCCGTACAGATAGTCCTTTCCGACCGGACACGCCCGGCGCGCCAGGCAACCTTCTGACATGCAGGACGCGCCGTCAGGTTTGCGAATATGGGCGCCGCAGGCTGCGACGTTGTAGGCGCCGCTCCCCGTAAACGCCTGCACCGGGCAAATCGTCAGGCAAGGTTTATCCGTACACGTGTCGCATGGACGCTCGCGTGTATCGACCGCCGGCAACTCAAGTTTTTCCTCAAACGCCAGGGCGCCGCGCCACGCATGCCAAAGTCCGTAGTCGGGATGGATCAGCATACCGATTTCAGACGGCGCAACGGCTTCGGCTTTCTGCGCCCATTTGATGAAGGGCATGAATGGGGCAAGAAACGGGAAATACGCCCGCGCGCCCAACTTTTGCGCAAGCGCTGAAATTACACGGTGGGACCAGCGGTCGAGAGGATTGGCGCGCCCGTCGCGATATTCCGGCGAAGCGGCGAACCCCTCCCATTGCTCACCGCCAACAAAGCCGAGCATGACGAGCGTTGCCGCCGCCTCGCCCTTTGGCAAGTCTTCCTGATCGGGATGAAAGGCGCCGCGGAACGCAAGACCGGCGTTTCCCGCAGCAGCTTTGACGTTTTCGAGCGTCACATATTCCGCCGATAACGGCCGCCGACTTCGAACAGCGTGTCGGAAATCTGACCGAGCGAGCAATGGCGCACGGCGTCCATCAACACGGCAAAGACATTTTCGTCATTGACGACCGCGTCACGCAAACGCTGACGCACCGCTTCCGATTGCTCCGGCGCACGGTTCTGGAACCCGCGCAGGCGCTCAATCTGGCTGTCTTTCTCTTCCGTCGTCGAGCGTTGCAAGGGCGGCGACGGCGGTTCTTCGGCTTCAGGATCGATAAAGGTGTTAACACCGATGATCGGAAGCGAGCCGTCATGTTTCTTGTGTTCGTAATAGAGGCTTTCTTCCTGAATCTTACCGCGCTGGTAGCCGGTTTCCATGGCGCCGAGGACGCCGCCTCGATCGGCGATACGCTCGAACTCTTTCAGCACCGCTTCTTCAACAAGATCGGTCAGCTCATCGATGATGAAGGCGCCCTGATTGGGGTTCTCATTTTGCGCAAGGCCCCATTCCTTGTTGATGATCATCTGGATCGCCATGGCCCGGCGCACAGAATGTTCCGTCGGCGTCGTATAGGCTTCGTCATAAGCGTTGGTGTGGAGCGAATTGCAGTTGTCATAGACGGCGATCAGCGCTTGCAGGGTCGTCCGGATATCGTTGAAATCCATCTCCTGAGCATGGAGCGAGCGCCCCGACGTTTGCACATGATACTTTAGTTTCTGCGAGCGTTCATTGGCGCCGTATTTGTTGCGCATGGCGACGGCCCAGATGCGCCTAGCAACGCGGCCGATGACCGAATATTCCGGGTCCATGCCGTTGGAGAAGAAGTAGGAGAGATTTGGTGCGAAATCATCGATCTTCATGCCGCGGGCGAGATAGGATTCAACGAAGGTAAATCCGTTCGCCAGCGTAAAGGCGAGCTGTGAGATCGGGTTCGCGCCGGCTTCGGCAATGTGATAGCCGGAAATCGACACCGAATAGAAATTCCGAACGCGGTTCTCGACAAAGAACGCCTGAATGTCGCCCATCATCTTTAGCGCAAATTCCGTCGAGAAAATGCAGGTGTTCTGGCCCTGATCTTCTTTCAGGATATCGGCTTGCACTGTGCCGCGCACGGTCTCAAGCGCCCAGGCGCGAACTTTGTTTGCCTCATCCTCGGTAGGCTGGCGGTTGTTCTCCGCTACGAATTTCTCAAGCTGTTGGTCAATCGCCGTGTTGAGGAACATGGCGAGAATCATTGGCGCCGGACCGTTGATAGTCATCGACACCGAGGTCGACGGCGAACAGAGATCGAAGCCGTCGAATAGCGCTTTCATATCGTCGAGGGTCGCGACGGAAACACCGGAATTGCCGACCTTGCCGTAAATGTCCGGTCGTTCGTTGGGATCAAAGCCGTAGAGCGTTACGGAATCAAACGCGGTCGACAGTCGCTTGGCTTCGGAATCTTTTGAAAGATACTTAAAGCGCGCATTGGTGCGGAAAGGATCGCCCTCGCCGGCGAACATGCGCGTCGGATCCTCGCCCTCGCGCTTAAAGGCAAAAACGCCAGCGGTATAGGGAAAAGAGCCCGGAAGATTTTCCCGCAACATCCAGTTTAGGAGTTCGCCGTGGTCCTCATAGCGAGGCAACACGACTTTGCGAATTTCCGTACCTGAAAGCGTCTTGCGCGTCAGCTTGGTCCGGATTTCTTTGTCGCGGATTTTGACCACATATTCATCCCCCGCATAACTCTCTTTCACTTTCGGCCAGTTTTCGAGCAAGTTGCGCGCTCGCGTGTCTAGACGCTCCTCTCGCTCGGCAATGAGGTTGTTGAGCGACTTTCCATCGTCGCCCGTTTGTTCGAGCATTTCCTGCGAGCGCTTGAGTTGCTGGATTTCGCGCGCAAGTGAGGATTGCTGTTGCGCGCGCTCATGATAGCCGCGGACCTCATTCGCAATTTCGGCGAGATAGCGCTGACGCGCCGGCGGCACGATGGCGTCCCGCGCCGATGGCATGCGCTTTTCGTTTGGCTGGAAACGCGTGTCGGGCAGCGCAAATCCTTCTTGTTCGATTTTTTCACGCAAGCCAATATAAAGTCCGGTGACGCCGTCGTCCTGATAGCGCGCCGCAATTGCTCCATACACCGGCATTTCCTCCGGCGGCCGCGTGAACTCCTCGCGATTACGCTGCACCTGTTTGCGAACATCGCGCAGGGCGTCTTCGGCGCCTTTGCGATCGAACTTGTTGATCGCAACGATGTCTGCAAAATCGAGCATGTCGATTTTCTCAAGCTGCGATGCGGCGCCGAACTCTGGCGTCATGACGTAAAGCGAAACATCGGCAAGCTGAGCAATGGCTGCGTTCCCCTGCCCGATGCCCGGGGTCTCAACAATGATGAGATCGAAACCGGCTGCGCGCGCTGCACTGACGGCCTGATGGACAAACGGCGGTACTTCGGAATCGGATTCCCGGGTCGCAATTGATCTGAAATAAATTTGCGGCGCATTGATCGCGTTCATCCGGATGCGGTCGCCCAACAGCGCGCCGCCGCTTTTCCGCCGCGAGGGGTCGATCGCGAGAATGGCGATCTTGTAATCGGATGAATCCATTTTGAAGCGCGTGATCAATTCATCGCACAACGACGATTTGCCGGACCCGCCGGTGCCGGTGACACCCAGGATCGGCGCCGGCGCAGCTTCCGCCGCCGCCGCCGCCAACGCCTTCAGCGTTTCCTCATTTACGCGGCCCTGTTCAAGCTGCGTCAGAAAACGGGCAAGCCCGTTCCAACCGGCGCCGGAAAGCGCTGCGACATCGGCTTCGCCGGCATCGACGGGATCGAAATCGGCGCGGGCGACCATATCCTCGATCATGCCCTGCAGGCCCATTTTCTGGCCGTCTTCGGGAGAGTAGATGTATTCGACGCCGTAATCGTGAAGCTCTTTGATCTCTTCACGGACGATCACGCCGCCGCCGCCGCCAAAGACTTTGATGTGACCGGCCCCGCGTTCTTTCAGGAGGTCGATCATGTATTTGAAATATTCGATATGTCCGCCCTGATAAGAACTGACGGCAATTCCTTGCACGTCTTCCTGAATGGCGGCGGTGACAATCTCATCAACCGAACGGTTATGACCAAGATGGATGACCTCGGCGCCGAGCGACTGCAGAATACGTCGCATGATGTTGATCGCCGCGTCGTGGCCGTCAAAAAGGCTTGTCGCTGTGACAAAGCGGACTTTGTTCTGGCGAACCGGCGCGCCCGGACCTTTTGCGTCGACCTTGGTCTTTTCGGCGAGCTTTACGTCATCAGGCATAGTCAATCCTCCCGGATTATCGTGATTGCGGCGCCTAAAGCGCCTCATCGGCGATCGTCATCAGCGAGACTGCGCCGGCCATTGTTTCTGCTTCATAGGATAGGGCGCGCGGCAAGATGCGCTCGCCGTAGAAATTGGCAGTGGCGATCTTTGCTTTCAGAAACGCCTGGTCTCCAGCGCCTGCGTCTATGTCGCCCTGAGCCGCCAATGCCGAGCGCGCCATCAACCAGCCCCCGGCGACTACGCCCCAGGCCCGCAAATACGGCATGGCGCCGGCTGCGGTATCAAGATTATCCGCTTTGTTCGGATCGAGCAGCCACGTGGTGGCGTTTTCGAGCGCCGTCAGCCCTTGCAACAGGCGTGTACGCAGCACGTCAAATTCACCGCCGGCATCGGCAAGCGCGCCGACAACATCGCGCATCTCGGCAATCATCGCACGCGCTTCGGCGCCGCCGTCCCGGGCGAGTTTGCGGCCGATCAGATCGTTCGCCTGTATACCGTTCGAGCCTTCATAGATTTCAGCGATCTTGGCGTCGCGCATATATTGCGCCGCGCCAGTCTCTTCCACGTAACCCATGCCGCCATGTACCTGAACGCCGTTCCAGGCCGCTTCCGATCCATTTTCCGTGCACCAGGCTTTGACGATCGGGATTAAGAAGTCGACGCGAGCTTCTGCTGCTTTTCTGGCGTCGGCATCAGGATGGCGTTTCGAAATATCCAGCTTGCCGGCGGTGTAATAGGCGAGCGCCCGGCCTGCTTCGGCCAGCGCGCGCATGGTCATCAGCATACGGCGCACATCGGGATGGCGGACAATCGCTGCCGGATCCGGACTGTCGCCAGCGATATCGCGGCCTTGAATGCGTTCACGGGCGAAGTGTGCAGCCTTTTGATAAGCGCGTTCGGCGATGCCGACGCCTTCGAGGCCCACCGACAGGCGTGCATTGTTCATCATGGTGAACATATATGCGAGGCCTTTGTTTTCCTCGCCAATGAGATAGCCGATTGCGCCGTCGTCCTCGCCATATTGCATGACGGCCGTGGGGCTCGCGTGAATGCCCATTTTTTCTTCAAGCGATACGCAGCGCACGTCGTTGCGAGCGCCCGGCGTTCCGTTGTCATTCACCAGAAACTTGGGCACGACAAAAAGCGATATGCCCTTAACGCCTTCGGGCGCTTCAGGCGTGCGCGCCAGCACCATATGAATAGAGTTGTCGGTGAGGTCGTGATCGCCATAAGTGATGAAAATCTTCTGACCGGAAATGCGGTAATGATCGCCGTGGCGCACCGCCTTTGTGCGCACGCGCGCAAGGTCTGAACCCGCTTGCGGTTCGGTCAGCTGCATTGTCCCGGTCCATTCGCCTGAAATAAGTTTTGGGAGATATTTCTCTTTCTGTTCGGGCGAACCGTATTTCGACAGCGCTTCAACAGCCGCCTGGGTCAGCATCGGACATAGCGTAAACGCCATGTTCGACGCGTGCCAAAGATCGAACATCGCCGTCGCAACGAGGTGCGGCAGACCCTGCCCGCCATAGTCAGGATCAAATGGAACCGCGTTCCAGCCGCCATCGACAAATTGTCTGTATGCGTCCTGCCAGCCTTGAGGCGTCTTGACGGCGCCGTTGACAAGTTTCGATCCTTCCTGATCGCCGATGCGATTTAGGGGAGCGAGAACACCCGACGCAAATTTGCCGCCTTCTTCGAATATCGCCGTCAATAATTCTTCGCTCAGCTCGTCGCCGCCGGGCAGCCCGGCGATATCATTGAAGCCGGCAAGCTTCGTTGCGGTAAAGTACATGTCGGCGATCGGCGCTGAATAATCGGACATAAGACATTCAATCCCTTGGGTGTCGCTCGCGGACAATGCTCTTTGGTTTTGATACAGGCGGCGCTTTCTCCCTCGCGCGGCCCACTATCCGCGGATACCATAAAACGCCGCGCACGCGCGCTCATAGCGCATCGTGACGGAAAATTCCCAATAGTTGTCGGCCCCAGAGCGACATTTGTCAAATGCATAATATGCACTTATTATGCATAAAACGCATAGAATATGAACGCCGCCAAGCTCAAACATATTGTCGCCGTCGACCAGTTCGGCTCGATCAGCGCCGCAGCCAAGGCGCTGGGGTTGACCCAATCCACGGTCAGCCGCTCGCTTGCCGATATTGAAAATGAGATCGGATACGCCCTCTTCGATCGCCGCGCGCGAGACGTGGTCGCGACCGAGCGCGGCCGCCCCTTCATCAATCGCGCTGCGCGGATCATTTCCGATCTTGATCAGTTCTCCGAAGATGCAAAAGCCTCTCGCGAAGCCGGCGAAACGCTGATCCGCGTCGGCGTCAGCCCCGCATCCATGCAAGGCCTTCTAAATAAGGCGATTGTCGCTCTTATGCGACGCCAGCCCACTATGCGCATTCACCTTGAGGCAATGTCCGCTGGCGGCGGTTTGCGGGCGCTCCGACGCGGCGACATCGACGTTCTGGTCGGGCCGGAAAACGCACTTAGATCGGACGAGGCCTTTTCGTTTGAACGCCTGGGCGGCCTTGAAACTAACCTCTTCACCCGCACCGGCCATCCGCTCGCAAAAAAGCGCGCCATCGGCGGCGCCGACATCGCCGCTTTTCCGGTAATCGCGCCCGACCGCATGAGTTGGCACATGGATCAGTTGCGGCGCCTTTTCGAAGAAATCGGCGAAAGCGACCGACGCATGCATATTGTCGAATATTTTCCCCTCGTGGCAGACATCGTCGCGGGAAGCGACGCTGTCGGCGTCATCAGCACGGAATACTCCGGTTCGAAAACCTTCATGCGGCGCTTTTCCCTCCTGGACATTGCGTTCTTTGAGCCGCTTAACGTCGGCTACGCCGTACGCAAGCGCTGGCTGCCAACGCCTGCTATGCGCGCCTTTCAAGACGCATTGCAAAAATTCCCTCCTGGCGTTTGATCATGTAAGAAGCGGCGGGATAATTTAACGAGGCAACAATGGGCGATCCGAAAGTCTACACCCGCGGTGGCGACGCCGGCGAAACATCAATGCTCTCCGGCGAACGAGTGAGCAAAGCCGACCCTGCTATCGCGGCTGTCGGCGACCTTGACGAATTGTCGGTGGCCCTTGGTTTTGCACGCCTTGAAAACGCGAAGCGCGCAGACGTGCTTAAGGACATTCAGCAAAAGCTCTATCAGCTAAGCGCCACGGTTAGCTATACCGACGGCGATCACGCGGACAAGTTTCAACTGGAAGCGGGCGCCGTCGATGCACTTGAGACACTAATTGATGAGGTCCAGGCGACGCTGCCGCCTTTGAAGGAATTCATTTATCCCGGACAATCAATCGCAAGCTGTCATCTGCATCAGGCCCGCGTCGTGGCGCGCCGGGTCGAGCGAGGCCTGGCGCTATTGCCTGCTGACAAACGAAATGCCGCGGTCCCCTTTATCAACCGTTTGAGCGATCTTCTGTTTGTCCTGGCGCGCGAAGCTGATCACGAGGCCGGCGAAACCGAAGAAGGGTATCGAACGAGACGGTAATTAGCCGCGAGTAATTTCATCCGTAGTCCGACTTTTTTTATTTTGCGAACCGGCTTGATGACTTAAGGTATCTGCTACAGCAACCTGCCGCCTGTCTTTGCGCCGCTGGCCGCTGATTCAAACGATTGACACTTGTTTGAGGGTCAGACAATTTGCGTTCCACGGGAATTTAGGCGCAACATTGGCAAATGGCGGCGCGTAGTAACGCGATGGATCAGAAAAAACCGACTATCCGAATCGGCGGCGGCAGCGGATACTGGGGCGAATCTGACATGGCGTTGCCGCAGTTTCTTGCGGCTGGCGACGTCGATTATGTCGCTTTCGATTATCTTGCGGAAATCACCATGTCGATCATGGCGCGCGCTCAACAGAAGTCGCCGGACGCCGGTTACGCCGCGGACTTCGTTACCGATGTCATCGGTCCGAATCTGGAAGCGATCTCGAGAACTCGGACGAAAATCCTGTCCAACGCGGGCGGGCTCAATCCGCGCCAATGCGCGGCGGAAATCAGAAAGCATGTGAACGCCGCTGGCCTTGACCTCAAAGTCGCCGTAGTTGTTGGCGACAATTTGACGGACAGGGCGGACGCGTTCGGCAACGAAAAAGAAATGTTCACCGGGGAGGCATTTCCCGATCCTTCCGCCGTCGCCAGCATCAACGCCTATCTCGGCGCCTTTCCGGTCGCTGAAGCGCTAAAAAACGGCGCCGATATTGTCATCACCGGACGTTGCGCCGACAGCGCCCTTGCCCTTGCCGCATGCATTCATAAATTCGGTTGGGGGGCGAATGATTGGAACCTGCTGGCCGCCGGGAGTCTTGCCGGTCACATTATCGAATGCGGACCGCAAGCCAGCGGCGGCAACTTCACCGACTGGAAGCGAGTTGAAAAATCACTCGCCAATGTCGGCTACCCGATCGCGGAAATAAACGCGCAAGGCGAAATTATTATCACCAAGCCCGAGGGAACCGGTGGCGAAGTCTCGTTTGCGACTGTTGCCGAGCAAATGCTCTACGAGATCGGTGACCCGCGCGCCTATGAACTCCCCGATGTTGTCTGCGACTTCAGCAGTGTCGAAATCACCGATATGGGCGACGACCGCGCCGCCATGTCGGGCGCAATAGGTAGTGTTCCCTCCTCCCGATATAAAGCCAGCGCCACCTTTGCCGACGGCTGGAAGATCGCAACCTTGTGGTTCTTTATCGGCGAAGACGCCCACGAAAAATCACTTAGCTTTGCTGACGCGGCTTTCCTTCGCACGCGGCGAAAACTGAAAAAGTTCGGCGCCCCTGATTTTTCAGAAACGCTTGCCGAGCCGTTTGGATCGGAATCCCATTACGGCGCTTTTGCGAAGGGGAAACAATCTCGCGAAGTGGGAGTAAAAATCGCAGCGAAACATGCGGACCCAAGACCGCTGGGATTGCTCCTGAAAGAAACAACGGGGCTTGCCCTGGCGGCGCCCCCCGGTCTCACGATGTTTTCAGGGGGCAGGCCGAAGCCCTCGCCAGTCGTCCGGCTTTTTTCGCTTTTGGTCGAGAAAACTTCGGTCGACATCAGCATCGAAATCGACGACGCGCGTATCCCGTTTCATCCGGCGGTTCCAAATGAAGCGCCGCCCCCCGCTGGCCCGGCGCCGCAGCCATCCGTTCCGGGAAAGCCGGCGGATATGCCTGACCTCGCAACCGTGTCATTGCGAACGCTCGCCTGGGCGCGCTCGGGCGATAAGGGCGATAAAGCCAATATCGGCGTTATCCCGCGGCGCGCGGAGTTCACCCCCTGGATCTGGACGTCGATCACGAAAGAATTGGTCGCCGAGCGCTTCGCACATTTTCTGAAAGGACCGGTGGAACGTTTCTTTTTGCCCGGCACGGGGGCAATCAATTTTCTCCTGCATGACGTTTTGGGCGGCGGCGGTATCGCCAGCCTGCGCAACGATCCACAAGGAAAGAGTTATGCGCAAATCCTGCTCGATACGCCGGTCGAATTGCCACGATCCCTGCTGGAAGCAACCTAGATGACAGAATTGCCCCAAACGACGTGTACAGAACTCCATCTGGAAAATGGATGGTTGACGATCTGGTTTAACCAGCCGGAAAACCGCAATCCGCTGACAAAAGAAATGAGCGGGGAGATCGAAGCGGTTTTCGCCGCCTTACGGGACGACCGCGGGGTGCGCGGCGTCACCTTGCGCGGCCGCGGCGGCGTGTTCTGCGCCGGCGGGGATCTCAAGGCCTTCAAGGCGCATTTTCAAGGATCCGCAAAGCGGGAAGAAATCGTCTCCCTGTCGAGAGGCGCCGCCGCGATCATGGACGCGGTAAATTCAGCACCGCAGATTGTTGTTGCACTGATTGAGGGAGCGGCGCTTGCCGGCGGCTTCGGTCTTGCCTGTTGCGCCGACGTGGTGATCTGCGAGAGGAAGGCGAAATTTGCTCTCACCGAAACCATGATCGGTCTCAGCCCGGCGCAGATCGCGCCTTTCGTAGTGCAAAAGCTCGGCTTTGCGACAGCGCGCCGTCTCATGCTGACGGCGGAACGTTTCGATGGCGCCGAGGCGATGGAAAACGGCTTTGCCGATTTTGTCGCCGAGTCTGTTCATGACCTTGAACAGATCGAAGAGCGAGTGAAGTCGCAGGTTTTGAAATGCGCCCCCGGCGCAATCGCCGCGACGAAAGAACTGATCTTGCAACTGCCGCGCCTTTCGCGAAAAGACGCCATTGAAGCCGCCGCGCAAACCTTCGCCGACAGAATGACCTCGGACGAGGCGAAGGAAGGGATCGCTTCCTTTCTCGAAAAACGCTCGCCAAAATGGTCGCCAGAAAAATGAAGCGAACAAAACCCATCAAGCGCCTCTTGATTGCCAATCGCGGCGAGATCGCCTGCCGTGTCATGCGTACGGCGCGCAAGCTCGGCATTGAAACTGTCGCTGTTTACTCGGACGCAGACGCCAATGCGCCTCATGTGGCCATGGCGGATGCCGCCGTTCACATCGGCCCGGCGCCATCCGCGGATTCCTATCTCGCAATCGACAAAATTATGGACGCAGCGAGCAGCGCAAACGCCGACGCCATTCATCCCGGATACGGGTTTCTGTCGGAGAACGCGGCATTCGCCCGCGCCTGCGCTGACGCCGGGATTATTTTTGTTGGCCCGCCTGAACGCGCCATCACGATTATGGGCGACAAGGCGTACGCCAAGCGCGCCATGATTGAGGCCGGCGTGCCCTGCGCGCCCGGTTATCACGGCGAAGACCAATCGCTTGAAAGATTGACGGCGGAAGCAAAGAGAATCGGTTTCCCGTTGATGGTGAAAGCCGCCGCCGGCGGCGGCGGCCGGGGCATGCGGCTTGTCGGCACCGCGGGCGAACTCAAAAGCGCCATCGAAACCGCAAAAACGGAAGCACTGAACGCTTTCGGCGCGGATGAACTCATTCTTGAAAAGGCCATTCTCCGTCCGCGCCATGTGGAACTACAGGTTTTCGGCGACACGCACGGAAACATCATTCATCTCGGCGAACGGGATTGCTCCGTGCAGCGGCGCCATCAAAAAGTGATCGAGGAAGCACCCTGCCCGGTCATGACGTACGAGCTGCGAGCCGCCATGGGCGCGGCGGCGGTATCAGCGGCGCGCGCCGTCGATTATGTAGGCGCCGGCACCGTCGAATTCCTGCTCGGGGAAGACGGCTCCTTTTATTTCCTCGAAATGAATACGCGTCTGCAGGTTGAGCATCCCGTTACGGAGGAGATTACCGGGCTTGATCTCGTCGCACTGCAGCTTCGCGTTGCGGCGGGAGGCGATCTCGGCCTGACGCAAGATGATGTAACATTCTCGGGCCACGCCATCGAAGCGCGGCTTTATGCAGAAGATCCCGAAAACGACTTTTTGCCGTCCACAGGTCCCGTTCTTTTTTGGCGGCAGCCGCAAGGCGACGGCGTCAGGGTTGACGCCGGGGTGGCCGCTGGCGGCGAAGTCTCACCCTATTACGATTCAATGATCGCCAAAGACATCGCCGCCGGCGCCAACCGCGAAGAAGCAAGACAACGCCTCGTCGCCGCGCTTCAATCAAGCGCGCTTTTCGGCGTTTCGACAAACCGGGACTTCCTGATAGACGCCCTCGAAAAAGACAGCTTCCGCGCCGGCAAGGCGACAACTGCGTTTATCGGTGAGGAATATGGCGAGGCCGGTTTCAAGAACGGGCCGGACGAGGCGGACTTCTGCAAAGCCGCAGCGATCCATTTCGAACTTCGCAAACGGTCCGCCGCTGCAAACGCATTGGGAGTTGCGCCGGAGCTGTTGAACTGGTCGAGCACGGACGCGCTCACCAGCGTTATTTCCTACCAGAACGGCGAAATGACTTTGCCGGCGACAGTTTCGCCCGCCGGTGAGGATTGTTACGCCGTTTCTGCAGACGGTGCGGCATTGACGATCAAGATCGCCGACATGGGCAATGAAACTGTTTCGCTCGCCTACAATGGACGCCGCGAAACCGTCATATTTCACTTGGCGGATGAGGCGACGCTGAACATCGCCACCGGAACGCGCCAGTTTAGCGTCGGTGAAACAGTCGCCGGTGATGCAGAGAACATCGGCGGCGACGGCGTTGTTGCTGCGCCCATGCACGGCCTTATTGTCGAGATTTTCGTTTCGGAAAACCAGACGGTAAAAAAGGGTGAGCGGCTCGCCATTCTCGAAGCGATGAAGATGCAGCATGAAATCGTCGCTGACATTGACGGCGCCGTCGCATCGATCAGTGCGCAAGCAGGCACTCAAATCGGCGCCGGCGAAAGACTGCTCGAAATCCAACCGAAAACGTGAAGGCTGTCAGCAAATGCAACAGGCAATGGATTTTCTCGAAGAATGCCAAGCGCTTGAAGCCTTGCTGCGACCGCTCGGCGATCAGGACTTCGAGAAAAAGACGGCGTTCAAATCGTGGACATTCAACGACATTTTGCGACATTTGCATGTCTGGAACCGTGCAGCCGGCCTCTCACTTGAGGGCGGCGACGCGTTCAAGGTCTGGTTTAAAAGGGCGCTGCAGTCAATTATGGCCGGAAACCTCACGGCATTTGAAAATGATGAGCTGAACGGCCTTAACGGCGTTCCACTGCTCGATCAGTGGGCTGAATTCTGTGCTGAACTCGCTGCGCGTTTCGACGCAACGGATCCGTCAAAACGCCTCGAATGGGCGGGACCGAGCATGAGCGCGCGCTCGTCGATTTCTGCGCGCCTGATGGAAACCTGGGCGCACGGACAAGCCATCTATGACGAGTTGGGCGTACGCCGCGAGAACGCCGACCGAATCAAAAACATCGTCGTCATGGGGTACAATACCTATGGCTGGGCTTTCAAAAACCGCGGACTGGAACCGCCGGAACCGCGCCCACAACTTGAATTGTCAGCGCCGTCGGGTGCGCTTTGGACTTTTGGCGACGATTCAGGCGGTGAAAAAATTACAGGGGCTGCGGAGGAATTCTGTCAGGTTGTCACGCAAACGCGAAATATCGCCGACACTAATCTCAGTGTTTCCGGTATAAATGCACAGCAATGGATGGCGATTGCCCAGTGTTTCGCCGGTCCGCCAATGGACCCGCCCGCGCCTGGCGCGCGCTTCTCAAAAAGAGCCGGCTAATCCTCAGCAGTTGCTCGTTAGGATCACTCCCAGCTGCCGCCGAGCGCAAGATTGAGGTTCACCCACTGTTCCAAGCGCGCGCGTTCAATGCTGACGCGATTGCTGTCTGCTGAAAAAACCCGTTGTTGAATGACCAACACATCAAGCAGACTCGTTTCGCCTTCTTTGTGTTGTAAGCTCGCTGAACGATAGGCTTCGTTTGCCTTCAACGCCGCATCCTGCAGCGAGGATTCCTGCGTTTTAAGGACAACGCTTTGATCAAGTCCGCTTTCAACTTCCTGAAACGCCTCAAGCGCGGCCTGTCCGTAGGCTGCAACAGCTTGTTGTTGTTCTGCTGTCGATATTTCAACTTGCGACTGGCGCGCACCCCCGTCAAAGAGCGGCGCCAAAAGATTGCCGCCGACAGTCCAGGCGATATTCGCCGGATCGAGGAGGTTCGCAAGCTGGTTGGACGAACCGCCGATCGTGCTCGTAAGACTGATCGCCGGCATCTTTGCCGCCTTGGCCTGGTCAAGACTGTTGAATGCCGCCGCTACCTGGCGCTCGGCGGCAATGATATCCGGGCGACGCTCCAAAAGCTCGGACGGAATACCCGCAGGCGGTGTTGGCGGCGTAGCTGGCAAAGAAGCGCGCACGTCCAAATCCGCTGTGGGATAACGTCCCAACAATACTTCCAGCGCTCTCAATGCGTCTCGCCTCGATCCTTCAATTGCAGCGAGATTGGCCCTAGCGGAAGACAAATCCGACTGAGCGAGAGCTAAGTCTTGCGATGAGGCCAGCCCTTCCGTGTACTGTGCGCTAACAATGCGGTTGGTTTCCGTCAGCGCATTTACGGTGTTCTGGACCACATCGGTTTGAATGCCAGCTTCAATCGACAGGAAATAGGCGCGCGCCACTGCTGCGGCGAGTGAGTATTGCGAGAAGCGATAGTCCGCTTGCGCCGCTTCCGCGCTTGCGGCGGCGGCTTGCTGGCCGGATCGAATACGGCCCCAGACATCGAGCTCCCAGTTCACCTGAAGACCAAGATTGGCGCTGCCGCCGCCCTGCCCGGCGCCGGTAACGCCGCCTGCCTGCGTCCCGCCGGCGGTGAGATTGACGTTTGGCTGCAACGCTGCGCCGGCCTGTCTTGCGAGCGCCCAGGATCGTTCAACATTCGCGGCCGCGGCCTGGATGTTTTTGTTATTGGCTTGCGCCTCGCGCACTAACGATGTGAGCGTTTCGTCTTCGAACGCAGCGATCCAGCCGACCTCAACATCGCCGACAGCATCCTGCGCCGCCGCCCAGGTTTCCGGAATATCGGGAAGATCAGCGCGCGCGGCTGCGCCCGCCTCTTCTCGAGAGGTGATCGAAGCACAGGCGGCAAGAGCGCTAGCGCCTGCAATCAGGAGTATGAATTTCATCGGCTTTGCTGCGGTCATGGCCGCCCCCTTTAACCCAAGGTCGCCTCATGGCGGCGAATCTCGAGCAAATATGGCACAGAAAGCCGTCGTTATCATCAATGCAAGTGGCGTTGCAACGGCGGGCGCAAGATGCGCCCGCAGTGCCTTGTAGGCATTGAGAAGTTTTTGTCGTCGCCGGATCAACACGAAAGATCGCGGCGACCCGTCGCGTCGTATTAAAACTCTTTGGAAACCCTGAGGCCGCCGCCGAAGACGCTGATATCGCCGACCTCGCCGAACGCGCCGGCTGACATGAGGAAGCCCCACGGACTCGCATAGTCAACGGAGGCGTCGAATTCGAGCTGCCGATTGACTTCCTTGCCGACCGTGCGGAACGCAACCGCGCCCGGCGCACGGGCAAACCGGCTGTGGAACACGTTGCCGGTGTCGTCAAAATACTGAACGCTGGTTGCGCTCGCGTTCAGCCAGATATTTTTCCGAACACGATGGGTATAGTCGGCGCCAAGACCAAGTTGGAACCGCATATTTTCAAGGTCTTCAACCTGCAACGCTGTGACTTGCGTCCCGCCGATTTGAACCGCGTCCTGAGAATAGATGGCGGCGCCGGCCTGAAGATGCGGCGTAACCGTCCAGTTATCTCCCGTTGCAGCAACGACGTCGACGCGCCCGAGCCAGTCAAAGGACTTCATGCCCGCTTCGCCTCGCTGCAGGATCTCGGCGCCTGAAGCAGGATCGAGAAGACGCATCTTCAACTCCTGTTCGCCGCTCGCATAAGCGACGACGGAACTGACGCGTGTATCGAATCCGGCAACGTCAAACTCCGTATGCGCCGTACCCGCTATATGGTACAATTCCGCATCCCCGTCATCGCCGAGCGCACCGTCGATTTCGCTTTCGAATTTCGAGACCCCGCCGGCGAACCCGAGGGTAAAGGGCCCAACTTGCATCCCCGCTACCCCGGCGGAGAACGCAACAGCGGAACCGTCAAAATAACTCTTATAGACGCCGCCGTTCTGGCTCAGGCGAAAAGCCTCCAACGCGCCCCAGACATGTATTCCTTCTGCGAGCGCCGACGCATCTTTTGTCAGCTTTGAAATCGGCCTGGTTATTCCGGAAATCGGTCCGCCTTCCAGGGAAGCAACGCGAACTGGGTCCGCCTGGGCGCCCGGCACCGAACTCTGAGCGACCGCGAGATCGAGGAAGCGATCTTGCGCCGTCGTCAGATAGCGCAGCCCCATGTCGAGCCCTTCCGGCGTCAATTCATTGAGCGTCGTGGCAAGGGTCGTTTGATCGGAGATTGTGCCGAGCGAGATGATCGATTGAAACAACTCCGGGTCAGTATTCGGATCGCCCAGGAGACCGACGAGCGCATCGCCGACGACTGACTGGTTGCCGGTCAAACCCGCAATGTCCGACGCCATGGTGATTGTGGTCGTGATATTGACGTCGGAGTTGACCGCATCAATCTCGACCGTTTGACCGATCAGGAGACCGTTCTCGCCATTAATTGTGTCGAAGGCGCCGGAAATGCCGGCGGCGGCGTCGATAATCCGGCGCTGCATCTCGCCGGGGGTGTAACTGAAGCCGCTGAGGAAGACGATATTCAAGGTTCCGCCGAGGGTGGCGCTACCGTCAAGGATGAGCTGATCAAACCCGACATTGTCGATCTCGACATTGAGTACGCCTGAGGACCCCTGAACAAAGTCGCCCGAAAGGGTGAGCGCGCCCGGCGAGTTCCCGATATTGAGAATGCCGTTATTGGCGAGTGCGCCGGACAACATTGTTGCGTCAGCAGCGTTCAGGGTCGCGCCCGCCGCGATGGTCGTCGCCATCACATCCGTATGGGTTCCGGAAATGCCCGATATGCCGGAATTGAAGTTGAAAATTTCAAATTCCCGGATCGAATTGACGTTGGAGCCAACGCCGGTGACGAAGTGGCCCGTATTGTCGAAGTTCGCCGTATCGACGCCGGTTCCGCCAAAGATATGGGTGAATGAACCGCCCCGGTCGTTGAACGTATCAGCGCCGGCGAGAAGCCTGATGTCGCCGGTTACCGAACCGCCGGTTTCCAAAGTCATCGTATCGTTGACCGGATCGCCCGCCGCGACGCGGCTGTCAGTTACAATCGCCCCCAGTACGCCCGTCACCGAGCCGCCGTTCCCGACCGTAATAGACGACCCATTATTGGAGACTGCCTTCACGCCGTATCCTGCCTGCCCCGTTACCGCGCCGGTAATGGCGACCGTCGTGGCGCCGGCCCCGTTATTGAGCGCATCAACACCGTCATCGGCGCCGGTAACGGTTCCTCCTGTCACGGTGACCGAAAGGTCTGTTCCGCTTGAGGAGTTTACCGCGCTGATCGCGTCTCCGGCCGCCACCGTCACATTGGCGGCATTGATCGTCAGCGCGCCGGAGCCAAGATTTCTGGCGCCGATGCCGGTATCCGCACCGGTTATCGTTCCTGTCGACGTGACCGAAAGGTCCGTTCCACCGGGGCCGTTGTAGGCGGTAATGCCGGCGGCGTTCGTTCCGATCACATCGACGGTGCTGATCGTCAGCGCACCGCCGGCAAAATTGCGCGCATCAATACCGAAATTGAAGCCTGTTACTGTTCCCGTGGACGTCAGGGAAACGCCTGTCCCGGTTGTTCCGGTGCTTCTGGCGTAGATACCGTCTGCACCCTCGCTCGTTACATTCGCAACATTGATGGTCAGTTCGCCGGACCCTTTGTTATCCGCGCTGATCCCGTAGTAGTTACCGCCCCTGATTGTTCCCGTTGACGTTATGGACACACCCGTCCCGCTTGCGGAGTTTCGGGCGAGGATTCCTTCGTAATTCATTCCCGTCACGTTGGCGACATTGATTGACAAGGCGCCGGTTCCGAGGTTTTCCGCGTCGATCCCGTAGTAAGCGCCAGTCACCGTTCCCGTCGACGTGATCGAAAGGTCCGTTCCGCTTGCGGAGTTTCGAGCCAAAATACCGTTTGCGGCCGTTCCTGTCGCATTGGCGGCGTTGATCGTTAAGGCGCCGGAGCCGTTATTTGTGGCGTTAATGCCGTTATTGGCGCCGGTTATCGTTCCGGTCGATGTGATTGAAAGGTCCGTTCCGTTCGCGGTATTTTGCGCGAATATGCCGTTATTGCCTCCTGTCGCATTGGCGGCGGTGACAGATAAGGCGCCGGAGCCGAAGTTTCTGGCGTCGATACCGTCATCGGCGCCGGTCACCGTTCCCGTGGCGGTTATCGACAGGTCTGTCCCGTTTGTTGAGTTATAGGCCTCGATCCCGTCGTCGGCGGTCCCTGTCGCATTGGCGGCGTTTATCGTTAAGGCGCCGGAACCGTTATTGCGCGCTCTGATACCGTCAGCGCTGCCGGTAACGGTCCCCGTGGAAGTAACCACCAGGTTCGTCGCCCCGGCGCCATTGACCGCTGAAATTCCGACGCCGTTGCCGCCTGTTACGTCGACGGCGGTCACAGTCAGATCGCCGGAGACGTCATTAATAACGTCAATACCGTCCGTGCCGCCTGCAACGGTTCCGGTCGCGGTTACCGCCAAACCTGAGCCGTTGGTGATGCTGCTGGCTCTGATCCCGTCATAGTTAGTTCCCGTCACATCAGCGACATTGATGGTGAGGAGACCCGATCCTTGATTGGTTGCGCTAACTCCATTGTTGACGCCGGTCACCGCGCCTGTCGCGGTGATCGTAAGGTCTGTGCCCCTTAATGAGTTGCTCGCGTCAATTCCGTTGCCGCCCGATCCCGTTACATTGGCGGCATTGATAGTCAGCGCGCCGGAGCCGGCATTGTCGGCAAAAATGCCGTCATCGCCGCCGATAACGTTTCCGGTTGCCGTGATGGACAGGTTCGTCCCCTCTCCTGTTTGGATCGCATAGATCCCGTCGTCGGTCGTTCCCGTCGCGTTGACGGCGTTGATCGTTATGGCGCCGGACCCGTAATTGTACGCCTTGATTCCTGCATTGTAGCCTGTGACGGTTCCTGTCGAGGTAATGGAAATATCCGTCCCGCCGATGTTCGTGGCATAGAGCCCATCGCCGTCGCTTCCCGTCACATCGGCGGCGTTGATCGTTATGGCGCCGCCGTAATAACTCACAGCGTTAATCCCAAGATTCCCGCCGATGACCGCTCCTGTCGCTGTAATAGACAGGCCTGTCCCATTGTTGACTCTGGCGGAGATGCCGCTGCCGTTCGTTCCCGTCACGGCGGCGGTATTGATTGTTGTGGCGCCGGCGCCGTTATTCGTAGCTTCAACGCCGTCGCCGCCGCCGGCGACGGCGCCTGTCGCCGTAATCGAAAGATCTGTTCCGGTAGCCGAATTGGTCGCGAGAATGCCGTCGCCGCTCGTTCCCGTTACGTCGGCGACGCTGATCGTCACGGCGCCGGTTCCGTCGTTGACGGCGTTAATGCCTTCGGCGCTGCCTGTGATGCTATCCGTGGCGGTGACCGAGATATCTGTTCCTCTGGATGAGTTGTTCAGGAACAGACCGGCGCCACCCGCGCCCGTTACACTATCGACATTGACCGTTAGCGCGCCGGTGCCGTTGTTTCTGGCCTCAATGCCGTCTTCCCCGCCGGCGACGGCGCCTGTCGCCGTGATCGTAATGTCGGTCGCCGTAGTTCCGTTACCTACGAGAATGCCGTGATTGCTCTCTCCCGTTACGTCAACGGCGTTAATCGTTACCGCACCGGAGCCGCCGGTTTGCACCTGAATCCCGTCCTGCTGGCCGGTGACGGTTCCCGTCGCCGTGATCGAAACATCCGTACCGGCAGTTGTATTGGTAGCGAGAATGCCGTCATTGTTCGCTGCCGTTACATCAACGGCGTTAATCGTTACCGCGCCGGAGCCGCTATTGTGCGCTTGAATCCCTACATTGTCGCCGGTAACGGTTCCTGTCGCCGTGACCGAGATACTTGTTCCATTAGCGCTGTTGGCCAGGAAAATGGCGTCGCCGCCCGTTCCCGTTACATCATGGACGTTAGCCGTAACGGCGCCGGCGCTTCGGCTATACCCATAAATACCGATATGGCCGGAGACGGCGCCTGTCGACGTAATGGAAATACCCGTCCCCGCAGTAATAGGCAGGAGTCTGGCGTGGATGCCCCGACCGAGGGTCGCCGTCACGTTCACGGCATTGACCGTTATGCCGCCGCGGCCGTAGTTTTCAACGAAGATGCCGTTGGCTCCGCCAATAACGTCTCCTGTCGACGTGACCGAAAAATCTGTACCTGATAAACCTGTTCCACCAGACCGATTGGTCGCTCGAATGCCGTCGCCGGTCGTTCCAGTTACGTCAGCGGCATTGACCGTTACATCGCCGCCGCCGAAAGTCCTGACTTCGATGCCGCGGGTTGCGCCAATGACGTCTCCTGTGGCGGTGACCGAAATATCTACGAAATTGAACAATGTTGGAGCGACCGCGTTAATACCGTGGCCGGTCGTTCCCGTTACATCAGCGACGTTGATCGTTATATCGGGTGAAGTACTTTGGGCGAACACGCCGTCGCCGCCGCCGACGACGGCGCCTGTCGCCGTAAGGGATAAACCTGTCCCATTCCTGACGTCGGCGAAAATCCCCCGGCCGCTCGTTCCCGTTACATTTTTGGCGTTGATTGAAAAAGCGCCGGTCCCGTTCTGGGTGGCGAAGATACCGTTGGCGCCGCCAAGAACGTCTCCCGTCGCCGTGATCGAAAGGTCTGTTCCAGTAGCTGTATTGGACGCTACAATGCCGGTATTGCTCGTTCCCGTTACATTTTTGGCGTTGATTGTTAAGTCGCCGGTCCCGTTCTGGGTGGCGGAGATGCCGAGGACGCCGCCAAGAACGTCTCCGGTCGACGTGATCGAAATGTCTGTTCCGGTAGATGAATTGCTCGCGGAGATGCCGGCGCCGCTCGTTCCCGTTATATCAACGGCGCTAATCGTTAGCGCGCCGGTCCCTTGATGGCTGGCGAAGATGCCGTCGGTGGCGCCAGCAACAGCACCTGTCGCGGTAAGGGAAAGATCTGTCCCTGCGTTGAGCCTGGCGTCGATCCCCCGGCCGCTCGTTCCCGTTACATTTTTGACACTGATTGTTGCGGCGCCGGAGCCGTTTTGGCTAGCGAAGATGCCGTCGATTGCGCCAAGAACGTCTCCTGTCGTCGTGACTGAGAGATCTGTTCCACTAGCGCTGTTGGCCGCGAAAATGGCGTTGCCGCTCGTTCCCGTTACATCTTTGGCGGTAATCGATAGCGCGCCGGAGCCGGAATTGCTGGCGTCGATGCCATAGGCGCCCGAGACGGCTCCCGTCGCCGTGATCGAAATGCTTGTTCCCGAATTATTATTGACCGCGGAAATGCCGTAGCCGGTGTCCCCGGTTACATTGACGGCGGTGATTGTTATGGCGCCGGTCCCTTGATGGGCGGCGGAGATTCCGTCGTCGCCGCCCTCGACGTCTCCCGTCGCCGTAACGGTAAGATCCGTTCCGTTGATGACTCTGGCGTCGATGCCGTCGGCGTTCGTTCCCGTTGCATCGACGGCGGTGACTGTTAAGGCGCCGGAGCCGTTATGATAGGCGAAGATGCCGTTGTCGTCGCCTGTGACGGCTCCCGTCGCCGTGACCGACATACTTCCGGAACCACTTCCATTGCCGACGCCAATACCGTCGCCGTTCGTCCCTGTTACATCGGCGACGTTGACTGTCGTTGTGCCGGTTCCGAGGTTATACGCATAAACCCCGTCATCACCGCCGGTGACCGTTCCCGTTGCGGTAATAGCGAGGTCTGTCCCGGTGGCTGAGTTTTGTGCGTTGATCCCGTCGGCGTTCGCTCCCGTTCCATTTCCCGTTACATCGACAGCAGTAATCGTTACGGCGCCGGTTCCGCCATTCAAATTATTAGCGAATATTCCGCCACTGCCGGTAACGGCGCCTTCGGCATCGATCGTGATAGACCCGGTGGCGCTAACGTCGATCCCTTCATCGGAGCCGGTGACGCTCGAGTTTTCATTGTAAACATTTACGACTGTTGCGCCGCCGCCGGTGATGGTTATCCCGTTGCCCGCCGCCTCATTGATGGTTGTCGCCGTGGTGGCGCTTCCCACATTGACGGTGATGTCGTCGGCGACAATCGCAACCTCGCCGATTGGGTCTGTCGACACACACGTCACTGTCTCGCCATTCTCGGCGATGTCGTTGCCGCCGTCGGTGCAGCCGGCGGGGAGCGCTTGGGCGCGCGCTCTCCCGCCGTAGACGCCGAATGCGCCCGGAAGCGCGGCCGACAATGCTGTTATGGATGCGGCGATCATCAGGCTTTGAGCCCGGTGTGACCTGGGATTCGTCATTACTTTTTCTCTCCGGAAGAATACTTCAGCAATGCAATATTGCCTGATTCGCAACGATTTGTGAAAATTTTAACTTTTCTCAAAAAAAATTGCAAAATACGGTTTTTGTGAGTATAAACAGTGAAGAATCACGACGACCAAAATCAGAATGATTGGCCACACATGCCGTGCCCAAATGCACTTCACATGATGCAGCACCAGACTTCACATGGGGGAAGTCGACTTTGTTAAGTATAATACAATATAGTTCCGAAAGTCAATATAAATATTCAATACTGTTGATTTTCCTCAAAATCTTGCCTCTAGCTTTCATTCAACAGGCGCGAATGCTTGCGTTCGCCAACATCTGGGAAAACCCACGCAATGACTGAAGTTGAAGAAAAAACGGCGGAAGACGCAGTGAACGACGACGCGCCCCAAAACGAAAATGAGGCGGCGGCAAAGACCGACATCACGTTCTCCGGGGGGCTCAAATCCTTCCTTGAAACGAATGCCATATCGCTCGCCTTCACATCCTATCAGAGCGGCAATCTCTATCTCATTGGGCCCGGCAATGACGATAAACTCGCCATGCATCAGGCGGCCTATCCTCAGGCCATGGGCGTCGTCGGCGACGGCAACCGGCTATATCTCGCCTCGCACAGCCAGATCGTCCGTCTGGAGAATGTTTTGGGACCGGGCCAGACGGCGAACAACAAACACGACAAGGTCTATGTGCCGCGGAACTTTCAAACCACCGGCGCCGTTGATCTGCACGAAGTTGGCGTCTGCGCCAACGGCAAGGTGGTGTTCATCAACACGAGGTATTCGTGCCTGTGCGAATTCAGCCTGACCCACAGCTTCAGGCCGATCTGGAAACCGAATTTTATTTCCAAGCTGGCGCCGGAAGACCGCTGTCATCTGAACGGTCTCGGCATGCGCGAAGGCAAACCCCGCTATGCGACGGCGGTGTGCCGGTCCGACATTGTCGATGGCTGGCGCGATCGCCGCGACGACGGCGGCATCGTCATGGATATCGTGACCAACCAAATTCTCGGCGAAGGTCTTTCCATGCCCCATTCGCCGCGCTGGCATGACGGCAAGGTGTGGGTCATTAATTCCGGCACTGGCGAGATTGGCTGGATCAACGAACAATCAAGAAGGTTCGTTCCTTTCGCCTTTTGCCCCGGCTTCATTCGCGGGCTCGCTTTTGTTGGCGATCATGCGGTCGTGACCCTGTCAAAGCCGCGCTATCAGCGCTTCGACGGATTGCAGCTCGCAGACCGCCTGGAGGAAAAAGACGCCGATCCCTGGTGCGGCGTGCAAATCATTTCCCTGCGCGATGGTTCGGTCGCGCAGTGGATCCGC
The DNA here is from genome assembly GCA_965267325.1 of Hyphococcus sp. Taxonomy (GTDB): domain Bacteria; phylum Pseudomonadota; class Alphaproteobacteria; order Caulobacterales; family Parvularculaceae; genus Hyphococcus. The sequence goes on from OZ253943.1 coordinate 1,653,074, forward strand.
TTCGACGGCGCCATTCAGGAACTCTTCGACGTATGCGTCCTGCCTGGCGTTAAAGACGCCATTACGCTCGGCCCGCAATCTACGGAAATTCAGAGTTTCATCACCGTCGAAGAGCCGCGCTGGCTCAAACCGCAATCGGTCGCCGCCGCCGAGTGAGAATCCAAAACACACTGCGACTTGAAACGTCGCACGCATTCGTCTTTACGGATGACTGCGCGCAGCGAGATAAAAATCGACCGCACGGCGAACCCGCGCATGGCGACTCTTCTTCGATCGCCGCGGTCCTGCATTTAGTTGCAGTTCGATATGATGAAGGCCCCGCCACATCCCGATCAGAAAATCAGCGTCTTCGTCTGGATCGCTCGTCGTCAGGGCGCCGGCGGCTTTGGCTGATGCAATGAGACGCGCAAGCCTGCGATGGGTGCGCAGCGGTCCGTTTTCAAAAAACACTTTTGTCTCGGCGGGCATACTATGCGCATGGCCGATCATCATTCGGCCTGAACGGATAACGTCTGGCTGTTCGATCAGGTCAAGAAGACTGCATCCGAACGCAACCAGAGCGTCGCGAACATCGTCGCGAGAAAGATCGTCGCCTCTCAGCGCGCGGGAAAGAGCCTCAAACGACCGCGTCTCCTCTTCCATCGCCGCCGCCATGAGGCGCTCTTTATTCTCGAAATGGCTGTATATGGTTACACGCGAAACCCCGGCGGCGGCGGCGATCGCATCGATTGTCGCGGCGTCCGGCCCCTGCTCGACAAATACGCCTCGCGCAGCCTCCAGGATGGCCGTGCGCTTGGCTTCGTCCTTGGGCCGCCCCGGCGGGCGGTTCCGCTCTGATTTTTCCTGCGATTCCAAGCCTTTCGCCTTCATGTTGAAGTCTTCTCAACCTCCAGGCGCCATGCATAAACTGAAAAACGGCGCGGCGCCTTGAGTTTATGAACTAAACAGTATGGTAATCCGTATAACAGATAATTATCTTCGCAAACACTGCGATTTTTATAGGTCGATAGTCATGTGCGGGTCGTTTCTTCGGGTCATCCGCTTTAAGGCGACAGCCGCGGCCTGGCTGACGCTTTCAGGTTGCGCCCTCCTAACCGTTGAAACAGAACCGGCGGCGCCGTTTTCCGAACTATCCGAATACGCAGCCCCGGCGCCCGCGGATCGCAAAGGACCTCTGTCCGCGCCGGGTTACGACGATCCAACTCTTTACGCGATGATTGAAGAAGCGCTGGGCGCCAATTTTTCGGTCGCCCGCGCGCGCGCTCGGATGTTTCAGGCAGGATTTGCAGCGGATGAATCCATTGCGGCGCTTCTCCCGTCATTTGGCGGCAGCGGAAATTACACGCAGGTCGTTCCGTTCGACGGAACATCTTCAGGGGGTTCTGCAGGAACCGGTTTCGCCAGTTTCGCGCCCGATTTTGCGGGACGGCGTCGAGCCGCAGCGCGCGCTGCACGGCGTGAGGCCTTCGCCGTCGCCGGCGACTTTGAACTTACTCGCCTGCAAATCGCCCACGCCGTCGCCGACGCATATTACGATGCCGGCGAGGCCCGTCGTTCGCTTGCGCTGATTGAAGCGCAGATCAGGTCGACGGAGAATTTTGCTCAGTTGGCGGAACAACGTTATGCGCAAGGAGTTGGCGGCGCATCGGACGTATTACAACAAAGAGACCTCGCCGCATCATTGCGCGCGCAACGTCCTTCTGCAGAAGCTGCTCTCGCCATTGCGGAAAGCCGGCTTGACGTTTTGCTCGGACGCCCGCCCGACGGCGCAGCAAACGGCCCTGACATTTTGCCAGATGCGCCCGCGCCGGCCGCCGCCGGCGCGCCGATGGATCTGATCGCCCGCCGTCCGGATGTCGCGGCGTCGAGGGAGCGCCTTATTGCGGCCGACTATCGCATCGCCGAAGCGATCGCCAGCGCCTTTCCGGACATCGTTCTCAGTGCGACGGCGACCGGACCTTCGTTTCAGGTCGGCGGCGCTATTCAGTCGGCAAACACCGTCATCAGCGCCTTTACCGCGGAAATCAGTCAGACCGTCTATGAAGGCGGCGCCAGGAAAGCGCGCCGACGCCAGGCAAGAGCGTCGTTCGATCAAGCACTCGCGTCATATTCGGAAACCTGGCTTGCAGCGATTTCATCTGTTCATGATGGTCTCGTACGAGATGATCGTCAGCGAAGACGCGTTGAGCTTCTTGCTGTTCGCGAAAACGCGGCAAGAGCCGCATTCGAGGCGGCGAAAACGAGTTATGCTTTTGGCGCCAGCGATTTCCTCAGTGTCCTGACTGCGCAACAATCGCTTTTGTCAGCAGAGCGCGAAATCCTGGCGGCGCGGCGCGACCGGTTGAGGTTTCACGGCGATCTGCTTGAATCCCTGGGCGCTTATCCCGACGGGTCCTTTGTGGACACCGCGTCAATGGCATCTAATCCCGACTTCAAAGAAGCGAAATCATGATCAAAAAGTCCAACTCGCTCCCCTTTTCTCTTGCGCTGCTTGGCGGCGCGATCGTTGTCGCATTCTTGATGATCGCAACGCGGTCGACCCCATCACCTCAAGAAAACGGCGAGAAATCGATCATCGTCGACCTCGCGCCGCTTGAACCGGAAGCTGCTGACATCATCATTGAAGCGTTCGGCGTTGCGCGCGCCGCAAACGAGGCCAGCCTTCAGGCTCAGGTCGCAGCGCGGATTGAAGCAGTACATCCGAACTTGCGCATTGGCGGGATTATTCCTGCCGGCGAGCCGGCGGTCAGCCTTGAGAAAGCCGACTTCGATGCGGCGGTCGCTGCTGCGGAAGCGGCGGTTGCAAGAGCGCGCTCAACGCTTGCGCTCGAACAAGGACGACGCAAAGTCGCAGAACGAGAAGCAGAACTTATCAGCGACGCCGTGCCGGATCTTGAAATCGACCGCACGCTCGCGCTTCGCGAACCGCAGCTTGCAGACGCCAGGGCCGTGCTGCGCCAGGCTGAAAGCGATCTTAAATCCGCCCGCCTTCGGCTTCAGCGAACCGACATCACCTTTCCCTTTGACGCGCTCGTGTTGAACGAAACCGCCGATGTTGGCGATTTCGCAAGCGTCGGAGCAAGCCTCGGCGCCGTTGCCGATGTTTCGGCGTTCTGGCTGGAAGTCGAAATTCCCCAGGCCATGTTGCAACGACTTAGAACGCTCGCCGCAGCCCAAACCGAGAATGCACCGGCGAAGGCGTTTCCAACCGGCGGCGACGACGCGGACGCCGCGGAATCAAGTTCCTATCGTCAAGCAGAAGTGATTTCGCTTTCCGGATCGGTTTCGGACCGGTCGCGTCTTGGCATTGCTCTTCTCGCCGTTGCCGATCCGCTTGCACGGCTTCCAGAGAATCGCGACGCGCCCAGTATCCTTCTCGGTTCGTATGTGAACGTGCGCATCGATGCCGGCGAAGTTCAGGACGTTTATTCGATGCCCGTCGCCGCACTGCGCGAAAACAATCAAGTGGCGGTTCGGGCCGAGGACGGCCGGCTGGCCATTCGCGACGTTGAAGTTGTTCATCAGCAAGCGTCACTTGTGTTGGTTCGCGGCGAATTCGGACCGGACGACGAAGTCGTTGTGAGCAGGTTAGCGAACGCTATTCCCGGCATGCTCTTGCAAACAGCAGAAGAAGCGGACCGCGAACGCAGTCAGGAGCAGGACGGGGAAGCTGAAGACAATCAACGCGTTTCCGACCGTGATGCGCAGCTTTTCGATGCCTCGCGGGCGGTGAGACGCGATCACGCCAATGTTGTTTTCAAAACATCCCGCGCCGATCACGCCGGGCAAGGATAGTAACGCGCGATGACCAATGAAACCACGCATCGCAGCGCCGGGTTCGGCTCCGGTCACGGCGGCGGCCTTCTCGGCTGGTTCGCATCCAACGCCTATGCTGCGAACTTTCTGATGATTACGCTTGTTGTGGGCGGCTTCCTCGGCATCGGGAGTGTCAAGCAAGAGGTGCTGCCGACGATCAAGCCAAATGAAGTGATTGTCTCAGTTTCCTATTTTGGCGCCAGCCCGGACGAAATTGTCGACGGAATTATTCTGCCGATCGAAAGCGAGGTCGAGGGGCTCGATGTCGTAAAGCGCGTCAAGTCAACCGCCGTCGAGGGACTGGGCAGAGTTCAGGTTGAACTTCAGGACGGCGTTAATCGCGACATTGCCTTGCAGGATATTCGCAATGTCGTTGACACAATCCAGACCTTTCCGGAAGACGCCGAAGCACCGCGTACTGACCTGCCCGCAGAACGCAACCAGGTGCTTCGCTATGGCATTATCGTAAGCGCGCCGGACCGAGAGATCTTTGAATACGCAAACGCCTTAAAAGACCGACTGCTTGCGCTTTCAAATGTCAGTCAGGTCAGATTGGCTGGCCTTCGCGAGCCGGAAATTTCAATTGAAATCCCCGAGGCCACACTGCGTAGTCTTGGTCTCAGCTACGATGATGTCGCGCGACAAGTTTCACAGTTTTCCGCCGATACGCCCGCCGGCGCCATTAGAAGCGATGGGCGCCAGCTTCTGCTGCGCGGCGAAGGACGAAAGGAAACTGCCGGCGACTTCGCAGATATTCCTATTGCGTCGGGACCACGCGGCGTTGTCCGCCTTCGCGATGTGGCCACGCTGCGTGATGGGTTCCGCGACACAGACCGACATTTTCGTATCAACGGCCAACCGGGATTCGCCATTGAGATTTTTCAGGTGGGAGACCAAAAACCACTGGAGGTCGCGGCGGCGGTCGAATCCTTATTCGAAGAGTTTGAAGCGGAACAACCCGACAACGTCAAAATCATCAAGCTCTTCGATATCACAAAAGACTATCGCGACCGCATTCGACTTCTCACGGAAAACGGCGCCCTGGGATTTTTGCTCATCCTGATTTTGCTTGCTCTGTTCCTGGAGCCGCGGGTCGCTTTCTGGGTGGCGGCTGGCGTTCCCGTTGCGCTGGTATCGTCGCTGTCGGTGTTTCCGTTATTTGGCGTCACCATCAACATGTTGTCGCTATTCGCTTTCATACTTGTGCTCGGCGTCGTTGTGGACGACGCGATTATCGTCGGAGAAGCCATTTTCGCGCGTATTGAAGCGGGCGTCAGTCCGGCACAAGCTGCAGCAGAAGGCGCGCAGCGCATGTTTGCGCCTGTGCTGCTGGCGGTCGCAACGAACATTATTGCATTTGCCCCCTTGCTTTTCGCGCCCGGCAACCTTGGTCAGTTTCTGGTCGCCCTTCCGATGGTTGCAACCATCGTTTTTGTTTTTTCCTTGATTGAAGCGCTTCTCATTTTGCCGGCGCATCTTGCCCATGCTGGCAAAGTCGGCGGCGGTGCTTCGAAGTCCGCTCAATCGGGCGTCTTTGGCGTATTGGGGCGCGCGAGCGGCGCCACGTCACGCGCGTTCACAAATTTTGAAAGAAACACCTATGCGCCGATAGTCCGATCCGCGGTCAAATCGCCGGGGTTGACCACAATTGTCTTTGTCGCTGTTTCGGTAATTGTAATCGGTTACGTGGCTTCGGGCCGGCTCCCGTTCCGTTTGGCGCCGTCCGTCGAAGGGCGCTCCGTTACGGCCACCTACTCGCTGGCGGTGTCAGCGCCATTCGGCGCGACAATTGACTACGCCGATACCTTAATCGAGGCGGCGGATCGCGCGATCACCAATATTGGCGCTGAAGACGCATTCATTGCAGCGATTAAGGACCTCGGCGCCGACGGCAACGAAACCGGCAGCGTCGATCTGGTTTTTGTACCCTCGGAAGAACGCGATTTCGCGCTCGCTGAATTCGTGTCCGCGTGGCGGCGCGAGATCCCGCCAGTTGCAGATGTTGAGCGGTTTTCAATTCTGTTTCGTGTGGGCCCGGGCGCCGGCGCGGCGGTTGAAGCGGACTTATCCCATCCGGATATCGAGGTGCTGCGCGAAGCGTCCGCCAAGGCGGCCGCCGGGATCGCCGAATTTCCGGGCGCAACCGATGTCGATGACGGGTTTGCACTGGGCAAGCCGCAATACAGTTACGTCTTGAACCGCGAAGGACAGGCGCTTGGCCTTTCTGAATCGGACCTTGGCAGAGCATTGCGATCTCGGTTCGAAGGAGCAGAAGCGCGCCGGCAATTGCGCGGACAGGATGAGGTTCGCATTCGTGTGCGCCCGCCACTCAACGATATTCGCGATGAAAGCGCGCTTGATCGCATTATCATTCGCAACGCTTCAGGCGTCGAAGTGTTTTTGGGCGATGTCGCGCAATCACGCCAAGACCGAGCGTTTCAGGAAATCAACCGTATTGACGGAAAAACGACAGTCACCGTTTCCGTCGACGCCGATACGGCTGTCATTGAACCGGCGGCGCTCCTTGAAGCATTTGAAAACCAGATCATGCCGCCTCTCATTCAGGAATACCCGCAATTAACGTGGCGTTTTGGCGGACAGACCGAAGAGGACCAGGAGGCGCTTGCATTGTTGCAGTCGGGTTCGCTAGCAGCCGTCTTTTTAATCTTCTCAATTCTCGCGGTGACTTTCCGCAACCTGCGCCTTGCCGGCGTCGTCATGGCAACAATTCCATTCAGCGTTCTCGCCGCCTTTGTCGGTCACGGCATTCTTGGCTATCCGGTGAACTTCTTGTCTATATTTGGAATTATCGCCCTTGCCGGACTGGTCATAAATGGGTCCCTTGTTCTTATCATGAGATATAGGGAGGGCGTCGAAGACGGGGCCGCGCCACGCGAAGCGTTGATCGACGCGGCGACACGCCGGTTCCGCCCGATCACGCTGACAGCCATGACAACCACGGCGGGATTAACCCCGCTCCTCTTCGAACAATCTCTGCAAGCGCAGTTTCTGGTGCCGATGGCGATATCGCTTAGCTTTGGCGCATTGTTCTCTGTTTTTGTCGTGTTGATCTTTATTCCGGCGCTCGCAACACTCGTGTCGCCAGAGCTTAGAGCCTCGCCCGAAAACTGATTCGCGAAACCCCGTTTTCGCAAATCCGGTTCATTGTGCGACGAGGGCTATCATCCATTCCTGTTCGCGCATATCGGACGTATCGATTATTCTTCTTCATCGACTGGCTTTATGCAATCGGACCCCTGATTGCGTGCATTGTTGACAAACGAGCTGACTTTGTTGGCTGTCATCCAATCGGAAGGACAGGCTTTTAGCATTTCAAGCGCTTCTTCCGGCGGCGCATTGAACCACGCGTCAAGTTGGTCGGCGCCAAGGATAACCGGCATGCGGTCGTGCAGCTCAGCCATGAATTCATTGGGTTCGCATGTAATTGTCGTGCATGTCAGAACGACTTCGCCGGTTTCCGGATCGGTCCATTCGTCCCAAAGGCCGGCAATGCGAAATGCGGGTTCATTTGCCGGGAAAATATGAAATGGCGGATCGCCTTTTTTCCGGGGCCGGTTCCATTCAAAAAAATTCATCGGGATGATGCAGCGCTGGCTCTTTTTCCAGGCCGTGCGAAAGGTCGCTTTTTCGAGAATGGTTTCAGCGCGCGCATTGTGGGTTGAGAACTTTTTCTCTTTGAGCGGCTTTTTCCACCAGCTGGGAACGAGGTCCCAGCGAGCCTTTTCAATAACCCGCTCGCCGTCCTTTTCCCGGACAATATGGACGGTCGTAGTAGGTGCGATGTTGTAGACGGGCTGAAGATTGGTTGTGGGCGAGGAACCAATAATTCCTGACAGTTCACAGATGTCAGCCCAAGTTAGACTTTGATCGCCCCGCCCGCACATGCCTGATTCCCTTTGTGTTTTGAGGCTAGCACGAGCGGCGCTTGACGAGCCAGCAGCGACATGCAGTTATTCCAGGTCAGTGAACAAAACGGGAACATATTCCACCCTGCCGGCGCTGGCCTGCAAACGCGTCCATGAGCTGAGCGGCCCCAGCGCCGCCGCCTTCGCATTTCTAATGGCGCGCGAAGGCGAGGTCATGCTCTGCGGGCCGCCGCGCTGGGTTTCGGCAATACACCCGGAATCTGTGGCGCGCTTTCGCAACCCAAACGATCTGCTCCATACGGCCTGTCCGCTCGCCGCAGATGTCCTCTGGGCGGCGGAAACGGCGCTGCGATCCGGCGCAATGTCGACGGTTATCATTGTGTGCGAAAAAAGCCCTGGTCTGACGAATTTCCGACGCCTGCAGCTCGCCGCCCTCGCCGGCAAGTCTCTCGGCCTTCTTATCGTCGCGCGCCCGGCGCACAGCACCGCCGCAGAAACGCGCTGGTTCTGCAAACCGCTGTATACGGAACAAGATGGGGAGTTCCGTATTCATGCATCGCTCTACAAAAACAAGAAAGGACTCGTTGGGAGTTGGGTTTTAAATGTCTCTGGGGAAACGAATACTTTGCATCTGGACGCCGCGCCTGCCGGTGAACCGGTTTGGCCGGAACGGGCTGCCGGTTGAGGATTGCCTGTTTGCGGTAACAGCTGAGGAAAAGAACGCGGTTCGGCTCGTCAGCTTGAACAAACATGCACGCCGAATTGGTCTTGCGCCCGGCATGACGTTGACGGATGCAAGAGCCGCAGCGCCAAACCTGATTACGGTTGCGGAAGAACCATTGCGTGATGAAGCGTTCTTAAAAGCGTTACAGCGCTGGTGCGTGAAGTTTTCGCCATGGAGCGCCTGTGACGGCAAAGACGCATTGTTATTAAACGTTACGGGCTGTGCGCATCTCTTTGGCGGCGAAGCAGCAATGGCCGAGCTAATCTGCGAGGGGCTTGCAGATATGCAAGTAGAAGCCCGCATCGGCATCGCCGACACCAAGGGAGCCGCTAAGGCGGCGGCGTATTTTGGCGCAAAAGGCGGAGCGATCTTTCCACCCGGCATGACGAAAGAAACGCTTGCGCCCTTTCCTGTTGGCGCGCTCTTTGCCGATGAAAAAACAATGTTCGAACTGCGACGCCTCGGCCTCAAACGCATTGGCGATCTTTATCCGCTGAAATCTGCTGATCTGGCCCGGCGCTTTGGCTTCGGGCTTTTGCAGAAATACGAAAAACTTCTCGGCGTCGCCGCAGATCCTGTGACGCCGGCGACTGCATTGCCTACATTTGCCGCGCGCATGTCCTTTCCCGATCCGATTGGACGCACCGATGACGTAAGCGAAGCGCTGTCGCGTCTCACTGGTCAAATCTGCCGGCGGCTTGTTCAGCATGGCTATGGTCTGCGCTCTGTGCGTCTCAGTCTCTATCGCGCCGACAAGAAACAAACTCACATTGATATTGGACTTGCCCGACCGACACAGGAAGCAAAGCCGATACTGAGACAGTACGCCTTAAAGCTCGATAAAATCGATGCAGGATGCGGCATCGACATGATGCGCCTTGCTGCGCTGCAGGCGGAGCCGTTTAAACCGATCCAAAAACGTTTTTCCGATGCGGAAAAACAGAGCGAACTCGATGAGCTTGTCACAACCCTCGGCAATCGCCTTGGCTTTGACCGGGTGCTGCGATGGCGGAAGGTGGAAAGTCATCTGCCCCATCGCGCCTTCCACATGACCGAAGCCGTACAGCAAACCGATGAAACAAACTGGCGCGCCAACAACTCTCGTCCGCTGATGATTCATAACGGTGAAGCGGTTGAGGTCGTTACGCCTGGCCGCCCGCCTAAACAGTTTGTCTGGCGGCGGCGCACCTATACGGTCTCGCGTGTAAAGGGCCCGGAACGCATCGGCCATGAATGGTGGAAAGGCCCCGCAAGCGATGTCATGCGCGATTACTGGCGGGTGGATAGCGAGGAAGGCCCCCGGCTCTGGCTGTCGACCAGGCCGGGTGAAAAGCCCGCCTTCTGGGAAGTTTCCGGAGTGTTTCCATGAGCTATGCGGAACTTTCCGTCACGTCGAATTTTACCTTCCTGACCGGGGCGTCCCACCCGGAGGAACTCGTTAAACAAGCAAGCGCGCTCGGCCTTGAAGCCATTGCGATTACCGACGCCAATACATTCGCCGGCATTGTTCGCGCCCATGCTGCTGCACTGGAAGAGGGCGTCCGCTTTATTGTGGGCGTGCGACTAATATTGAGCGACGGGCGGGAATTGCTCGCCTACCCGAAGGATAGAGCGGCCTATGGCCGCCTGTGCCGTCTCCTGACGGAAGGAAAACGCCGCACCGTCAAAGGCGAATGTACGCTTGGCATGGAGGACGTTTTAAAATGGTGCGAGGGATGTTTTCTGATTGCCCTGCGCATTACGCAGCGCGACCTAAAAAGACTGGCTGGCCGGTTTAATTCGCACGTTTTTATCGGCCTCAGCCCTCAATATGACGGTCATGACATTGAGCGCTTTAAAAAACGCGCAGCTTGGGCGGGAAAACTAAATCTGCCGCTAATCGCGGTCGGTAATGTGCTCATGCATAAGGCGGCGCGACGGCCTATGGCGGATGTGCTCACCTGCATTCGCGAGCGCTGCACCATCGACAATATCGGCAAGCGCGCGCTGTTGAATGCAGAAAGACGCCTCAAAAGTCCTTTTGAAATGCACAAGCTCTATAAGGCGTATCCGGAAGCCGTCGCCAATACGCTTGTCATTGCCAATGAATGTCGGTTTTCGCTTTCTGAACTCAAATACGAATATCCGGAAGAAATCGCTGACGGGAAGCCGCCGCTGCAACGCTTAAAAGAACTCGTCGAAGACGGGCTGCAAGAGCGCTACCCCGACGGGACGCCCCTCAACGTGCAGGCCATGGTCGCACGGGAACTGGCGCTGATCGAAAAGCTCGATTACGCCCGTTACTTCCTGACGGTTCATGACGTTGTGAAATTCGCCCGCGATCAGGACATTCTCTGTCAGGGGCGCGGCTCGGCGGCGAATTCCGTCATTTGCTATGCGCTCGGCATTACCTCCATCGGCCCCGATATTATTACCATGGTGTTCGAGCGCTTTGTCTCAGAGGCGCGCAATGAACCGCCGGATATTGACGTTGATTTTGAGCATGAGCGCCGTGAAGAGGTCATTCAGCATATCTACAAAAAATACGGACGTCATCGCGCCGGCATTTGCGCCACTGTCATTCATTTCCGCTCAAGAGCCGCAATTCGTGAAGTTGGTCGCGCCATGGGGTTGTCCGACGATGCGGTGACGGCGCTTTCCTCGCAAGTATGGGGCTGGTCGGAAGGCTCGCCAAAAGAAGAACGGGTAAAAGCAGCAGGCTTAAGCCTTGACGACTTTCGCATTCGTCAGACCTTGTCGCTCATTCATGAGATTATCGGTTTTCCGCGTCACCTCTCTCAACATGTCGGCGGGTTTGTCATCACCAAGGGGCGGCTTGACGAGCTTGTCCCGGTTGAAAACGCCGCCATGGAAGACCGCACGGTTATCGAGTGGGACAAGGACGACATTGACGTTCTTGGCATGCTGAAAGTGGACGTCCTTTCCCTTGGCATGCTCACGTGCATCAGGAAGGCGTTTGACCTCATCCGGGAATGGAAAGGAACGCCCTACACACTGGCGACGATCCCGCAGGAAGACCCGCGCATTTACGAACAGCTCAGTCAGGGCGACACGGTCGGGCTGTTTCAGGTCGAAAGCCGTGCGCAAATGTCGTTTCTGCCGCGCATGCGCCCGAAATGTTTTTATGATCTTGTAATAGAGGTCGCGATTATCCGGCCCGGCCCTATTCAGGGCGATATGGTGCATCCCTATTTGCGGCGCCGGCGCGGGGAAGAACCGGTCGTCTATCCATCAAAAGAATTAGAGGACGTTTTAAAGCGCACCCTTGGCGTGCCACTGTTTCAGGAACAGGCCATGCAGATCGCCATGGTGGCGGCAGGATTTGACGGTCATGAGGCGGACGGCCTGCGGCGGGCTTTGGGCGCCTTCCGCCGCGTGGGAAGCGTTTCGGACTTCAAAGACCGTTTTATCTCAGGGTGTATTGAGCGCGGCTACGATCCGGAATTCGCCGACCGCTGTTTCCGGCAACTGGAAGGGTTTTCAGGCTACGGGTTTCCGGAAAGCCATGCCGCCTCATTCGCATTGCTGGTCTATGCATCCGGATGGCTGCGCCATCATCACCCGGAAGTTTATTGCTGCGCCATTCTAAATTCACAGCCCATGGGCTTTTACGCCCCCGCCCAGCTTGTCGGCGATGCGCGCCGGCACGGCGTGGAAGTGCGCCCCGTCGATGTCAACGCCAGCACATGGGATTGCAGTCTTGAGCCCGACGGCAAGGGCGGCCTCGCAGTGCGGCTCGGCTTTCGCATGATCAAAGGTTTCAATGAAGACGATGCGCAGTGGATGACGGCCGCCCGCGGCAATGGCTATGGCGACATCGCGTCGATCCGCAGGCGCGCCGGAATTAACAAATCCGCCCTTGAGCGGCTGGCAATGGCGGATGCGTTCGCCTCGCTCGGCCTTTCGCGAAGAGACGCCCTCTGGCACGCCAAAGCTGTGGACGATTGCGCGCCTATGCCGTTGCTGGATGACCCGCTGCTTGAAGCGCCGTTGACTGCTGCGGCTTTGCCCAAGCTTACACATGCAGAAGACGTGTTTGAGGATTTCATTTCAACACGGCTTTCACTGAAAGACCATCCCGTGCGCTTGGTGCGCGGGGCTGCTGGAACCAACATCGCGGAAAATATCACCTTGCGAGATGCCCCCGAAAACGGCCGCGTCACTGTCATCGGCGCCGTAATCACCCGACAGCGGCCGGCGACTGCAAGCGGCGTTGTATTTATCACGCTTGAAGATGAAACGGGGCCCGCCAACATCATTGTCTGGAAAACGACCTTCGAGAAATTCCGCACGCAAGTCATGCAAGGCCGGCTCTTGAAGATCACTGGCAAAGTGCAGCGGGAGGGTCGGGTCATTCATGTAGTTTCCGAGCGAATTGAAGACCATTCCCATCTCTTTGATGCGCTCGGAGAAGCCGAAGGCGGCGGGATCGACATGGCGTGGAGCGGCGCCGACGAGGTCAAAAAACAGATTCCCGACAGTCGCCAGACATCCCGGTATAAAGAGAGACCGGCGCCATCTCCGGCTATGCACCCCCGTCAACAATCGAAACGGTTATTCGTCAGCCGTGACTTTCATTAGAATGTCAGAAAGCTTCAGCTGGCGGCGGCTGCGTCCGAGATCAAAAGGACCTCAGGCGGAAACCCCGAATAAGCGCGGCGTTGGTGATGGCGGCCGATGCGTTGCATATATAACCATGCGAGACGCCCCACTTCCCACAGGAATCGGGAACAAAGCTGACTGCGTTAGCGTTGCACGCGGCCCGAGCCGTCGCCGCTCATTAGCTTCTCAACTTCCGAAGCGGAGACGCGATTAAAGTCTCCTGAGATAGAGTGCTTCAGGCAACTTCCCGCAACAGCAAATTCCAAGGACTGCTGGCGATCTTCGTATGCATTGAGCCCATAAATCAGTGCGGATGCAAAACTGTCGCCGCCGCCGACACGGTCAATAATATCTGTAATCTCGTATTTGCGGCTCAGTCGAAATCCGTCTGCATCGCGAAAACATGCAGACCATCCATTGCGATCTGCGCTGACGCTTTCCCGTAACGTAATGGCAATTGACGACATGGACGGAAAAGCAGTCAACATCTTGTCGGTTAACGCTTCATATTTGGCCGTATCGAGCTTTCCGCTCTCGACATCCACATCAACGCTGACGCCTAACGATTTCTGGCAGTCCTCTTCATTGGCAATTCCAACATCGACATTGTTTACAAGCTCCTGCATCACCTCTGGCGCGGACTTCCCGTACTTCCACAACTTGCCGCGGAAATTAAAATCGCAAGACACGGTAAGCCCCGCTTTGCGCGCTGCTTTGACGCTTTCGAGACTAAGATCAGCCGCCGACTGACTGAGCGCCGGCGTGATGCCAGTGATATGAAACCACTTGGCGCCCGCAAATATCGAATCCCAGTCGAAATCGCCCGCCGCACAGGTACTGATGGAAGAGTGCGAGCGATCGTATACGACTTTTGAAGGACGTTGGTTGGCGCCAGTTTCAAGGAAGTAAACGCCCACCCTGTCGCCGGAGCGCCTGATTTGCGAGGTATCAACGCCAAATCGGCGAAGCTCGCCAACCGCGGCATTTCCGATGTCGTTCTCCGGCAACGCAGTAACAAATCCTGACGACAAGCCGTAATTTGCAAGAGCAACCGCGACATTGGCCTCGCCGCCGCCAAAGGTGGCCTCAAAACTCGGCGATTGAAAAAAACGCTCATGCCCCGGCGGCTTCAATCGCAACATGATTTCGCCAAACGACCAAAAATCCGTCACTTGATTTTTCCTTTCGTCATGAGCGCGCAGTTTTTGCGATTGCCCGCGCTTCAGCAGCCAACCTGGAAATCGCATCAAAATTACCGGCGTCTATTTCGGCTTTTGGCGTCAACCAACTACCGCCGCAGGCAACGACCGATGGCAGCGCAAGATAGTCCGCAAGGTTTTTCGCGGAAACGCCGCCGGTTGGAATAAACCCCAAGTCTCGAAACACCGATGAAAGCGCCTTAATCATCGGCGGACCGCCCGCAAGCGAGGCCGGAAAGAACTTCACCGTGCGTAATCCCAAATTATAGGCGCGTTGCGCTTCGCCCGCCGTGGCCACCCCGGGAAACACGTCCAGCCCGTGCCGCCTTGCGCTTGCAACGACTCCCTCATCTAACCCGGGTGAGACGATAAACTTGGCGCCGCGGCGCGCGACTTCGTCGACCTGTTCTGCATTCAGTACAGTCCCGGCGCCAACTGTAGCTTCAGGGACATCGGAAACGATTGCTTCCATACAGTCGACAGCAGCGCTTGTACGCAACACAACTTCGATAAGATCAAGTCCGCCAGTGACAAGCGCTTTCGCCGTTTCTATTGCAACGCTGGGTTCGCTCGCCTGAATAAGCGGGATGATGCTAACCTTCTTGCCGACAATCACATCCGTTCTTCCCTATTGCCCATTGTAATGATCGAACGACGGCGACGTTTTTAGTTCGACGCCGCGCCAATCAGGAAACTTCTCGCGATAAAGATCAATGCGCGCGCCATCAAGCATACGCCCTTTCGCGGCGCCGCCTTTCCACAAATCGTAGTAAGGATCGGCATTTTCAGAAAAGAACGTGCTCAACAGCAAGTCATGTTTGTTAAGCGCCTTTTCATACTCCGGTTGATCTGCGACGTTTTCTCGCTCGCCGGGATCGCGTTCAAGGTCGTAGAGTTCAAGTTCGCCGGTCAACAGCCGCTTTACGAAACGGAACCGCTCTGTTCGAACCGCACGGACTGTCAGATAATCAAAATATGCAGCTGCAGTTTCTGTTTCACTTGCTTTCTTCGAAAACATCGAAAGAGCGAAACTCGTCCCCGGTGAATTCTCTATCTCAATATGTCCCAAGCCTATTAGATCGAGGATCGTTGGAAACACGTCAAATTGATTGACGATCCTGTCAATTTCCTGATTGCCCTCGATTCGTTGTCCATCATCCCAGAAAATGAGTGGAACCCGCGAATTCGCGTCATACGCGGAAAACGGCCAGGCCCATGAGCTATTGCCCCACAATCCGTTCTGTCCGAAGGCGGCGCCCTGATCAGAAGTGTAGATAATGATCGTATTGTCGGCGGCGCCAACCCGTTTGAGGGTGTCCATGATCATCCCAACGCCGTCATCGATCATTGTCGTTTCGGCCGCAAGATTTGCCATGACTCGCTGATTGTTCAGCGCCCGGATTGCCGCCCACGGTGTAATGCCATGGGCCTTGCTGTAAGTTTTTGGATCGCCTTCTTTCGCCCAGTTCTCAAGTCCTGCGCCGACTGGTTCCTGCGGCATCGACGGTGGGTTTTCAATGTAATACCCCGTGTGCCTGTTTTCGTATTCAGCATTGACAACGGGCGGCAATCCATATGGCCCATTGTAGGTTAGCAGCAAAAAAAACGGTGCGCTGTTGGAAGCTGCTTCTTCGATGAAAGCCGCTGCTCGCTGCGTCCAAAAATCAGTGAGATGTTCCTCCACAATGAAGTGCTCGCCATCCTCAATCACTTCGACATCGTAGAATTTTTCCGTGTGTCCCGACGGAAATGTAACCCATTTGTCAAAACCAAGCTGTGCTTCATCGTGCCGGCCCAAATGATATTTCCCGACAAGCGCAGTCTGATACCCAGCCGTTTTCAAGGTCATTGGGAGGTTTCGAAACTCGGCGATAGCCGACCAATGATCCAGCTTTGGTTGGGATGGAAGGGCGTTATGAACGCCAGTTTGCGACGGCATCAATCCTGTCAGTAATGTCGCACGCGAGGGCGAACAAACGCCGCTATTCGCATGAGCTGATGAAAACAACGCACCGCCGCGCGACAGTTTGTCTATATTCTTTGTCTTTATTTGCTGATTTCCATAGGCGCCGAGAAGCTCTGGGCTTTGGTTATCAGTAACAATGAAAACGAGATTTGGGCGTCGCTGTTCCTCAGCGGCCAGACAACCTTCAAACACTATTGCCGCGAAGATGAATGCCAGAATGAATGCGTGTAGCATGAGTATTCCGCCTCGGTCTCTTTCACCACGGGTCGTTCAGTCGATCAAACGGATGCCGCCCACCGTCATTCGCATTGTTGCTTTTTCCTTTTCCACCAAGCCACAAAAAAGGAAGTGACAAAGCAAAACCAATCGCAGATGGGCTCCTGAAAAAGGCGCCGAGCATGCTCGCCGCATCTTTCGGCGTCATCCGAACCACGGCGTTCAACGAACTTTCATCGCCACTCGAAAATACGAGTTCATCGCCTTCGCGGCGCATCCCGCCGATAACGAAATCAATGTCCGCAAGTGGGCTTTCAACACGCATATCGCGTCCTCTAGTCTTTTCGAAGGGTGCCGATGTCTTGTGCGTATTTGACGCGCCGGGCATGCATATCGGCCATATCTTCAACCGATTTGCCGGCGGGCGGCGTAAACTGACCGCGACCGTAGAGGTCTGTAAAGACCTCGCGAACCGGTCCCATCTTATCGGCAAGGTTTTTCGGCGGGCGGCCGCTCGGAAACTGGTTCGCCGGATAGATGGCGTTCTCGTAAATCTGTTTAAAGCCCTCGGTGCGTACATCGACCCACGTATTGTGATTACAGCGCGAGCGGTGTTCGCGGAGGGATTCAATATCGATAGTCGCGGCGAGCACTTGTTCTTGCGCATGAGGCGTGTGACGCATGACCATGCCGGTATAATCGATCGCGAATGATCCACCGGGACAAAACGCCTTCGGGTAATAATCGTAGTCTACTGTGCCCCAGTTCGAACCGAGAACGTAGGCCATGTTGTCGTGCGCGCGCGCACGGCGCGTAAACATCCAGAAATCCCAGGGTTCGGATACGCCCTCCACCTCCTGTAACGCCACAGGATGGCAAATTACTTCGCACCCGTTGTAACCGAGCGCACGAGATACCTCGGGGGTGCATCCGTCATGACACGTCATCGTTCCGAGCTTTCCGATTTCTGTGTCGATAACCGGAAAGAGGTTTTTGATGTCCCCGCCAAAAACTTCGCAGTATTCGTCAAAGATATCGTGCGGGCTTGTGCCGAGACCGATTGAAGCGGGAATGTGCCACTTGTGATAGCGCAGCGCCACATTGCCATCGGGGCCAATAATAAATGCGGTATTGAACCAACGGTCGGGAAATTCCGGAACCTGTTCGATGACGCCGCCGCCCGAGATGTAGAGATTGTACTCTTTTGCCTTTTCACCAAGGCGCTGCATTTCTGGACCATCGAGAGTGATGGCTTTCTTCATAAACCCTTCAATGCCGTGCTCGCCCTTCCCCGGGGTCGTCACGCCTTGCATGAAGTATTCGGGCAAAACGACGAGACGCGCCGGCAGTTCCCAGAAATAGCCGGCGCCGAAATCGATCATGTTGCAAACGCGCTCTAGATTTTTCTTGATGCCCTCTCGGTCTTCTGCAACCTCAACATGAGGCTGAATGACAAGCGCCGTATATTTTTCGATTTTTGTCGTCATCTTGGTTTGCCTTTCTTAAGCTCGCAGCGTTTGCGCCTAGTTTGACGCCGCTTTCAATCCGAAATCCTCAAGCATTACGTTTGCCGCCACTGTCCCGCCCGCGGAAATCCCCCCGCCAGGGTGGCAATGCGGTCCCGTCATGTAGAGGTTTTTGAACGGGGAGCGATAATGCGCATAACCGGGGAACGGCCTAAAGGCGCCAAGCTGCGCGGCGATTCGTTCACCGCCGTTGGTTGTGCCGTCAACAAAGGAAAGATTTGCCTGTTCCAGGCTTTCTTTCGTTTCAATGTATTCGCCGAGAATGGTCTGTTCTGTTATGTTGGGCGCATATTGCTGCAGTTTCTTCAACAATACGTTGTGCGCGTATTCTTCTTTTATGTCTTCCCATGTACGGCCGTCTGCGAGCCAGTTGGAAACATAAGTGTCGAAGATCAGCGTATGTTTGCCGTCAGGCGCCCGCGAAGGATCCAGCAGGGTCCAGCATGCCGACCATAAGAACGGATCTTCCGGGGGGCGTCCCAAGGATATATCCGCATACTGACGCATCATCTGCGGCATGGAATCAACGATGCGATGAAACGAGCATTTGCTCATGTCTTCGCCGTTGGTGAAATCTGGCGGCTCAGACAAGGCAAGGTGCAAACGGCAAATCGTGACTTTGCCGAAGGAGAACCGTTTCACCGCGCCGGCGAAATCTTCCTCGAGTTTTTCTTCGCCGCACAGCTTTAAGAAAGTTTGCTTCGGTTCGAGCGCGGAAACGACCGCGCGTCTTGCGCGGATGGTTTCGCCAGACTGAAGTTTCAAGCCTTTGGCTTCCCCGTTCTCGATTATGATCTCATCGACCGTTGCGCCGGTAAAGACCTTGCCGCCTTGCGCTTCTATGAAGCGCACCATGGAATTCGGCAGTTCCTGACTTCCGCCTTCCGGGACGGCTTGTCCGTAAACATGGATCGCCGGGATCATAATGTAAAATGATTGCCCGGCGCCTTCTTGCTCGGGAAGAATTTGCGGCGCCAACGCCCAGTTCAGCATGACCGCTTTGACGAAGTCGTTTTCGAAATTGTATTCAACCCACGCGCGGGCGCTCAGGTTAAACTCCTGAAGGCGGCGCATGCCCTCTTTGCTCGTTTCAAGCGCGCGTAAAGTCGTCGAAGGCGGCGCCGGCGGCGAAAAAAATGCTTTTACGAAACCGTCTTTAACAGCGTCAAAATGATCATAGACATCGCGATACCGCCTGGCGTCTGCGCGCGAGTACTGCGCTATGCTCTCGACCGTTTTGTCAATGTCTTTATAGATAACGATGCCTGGGCCGCCCGACTTATCGGGATGACCGGTAATTTGGTCGGTTGACGGAATATACTTCAGACCATGCTTCACGAGTTCCGGCTCTAACAGATCCTTGAAATCCGCGTTTGCCTGGATCCATACATGGGACGATCCGAATAGATCGTGTTTAAATCCGGGAATTGTGACTTCTCGCGTCACGGCGCCGCCGCCAACCCATGGGTTGCGTTCCACGAGACACACGGACAAGCCATATTTGGTCAGCAAGGCCCCGCATGAGAGAGCATTGACGCCCGCGCCGGCAATCACCACGTCAAATTCGTTCATAACCCGTCTTTCAATTGCACCCGCGCACTCGCAACGAAGCACTAGAGTTCCGCATAGTCGACAGTTTCCGGAGGAAGCCGCAGCAACGGCTTCGACCATCTATATCAAGCGCCAAATATCAGTACAAATGACCCTTTGTGATGGTATTCATAAAGCTGACTAATGCGCTCTACGTCGCTCGATCCTATCAGCCCCCAAGTTTTTCGTCTTTGACAATCGTTCCGCCCGCCATCACGAATTGCACTTGGTTAAGCGCCTCAATATCGGCCAGCGGATCGGCAGCGACGGCGATGATGTCGGCATACTTGCCCGCTTCAATCGAGCCAAGGTCGTTTTCCATCTGCAACAGCTCTGCATTGACGATGGTCGCCGCCCGCAGCGCTTCCGCTTCGCTCATCCCGATCTTAACGTACCAAAAAAGCTCGCGGGCGTTGTTACCATGGGGCACAACGCCAGCGTCACTTCCGGCGGCGATCTTGACGCCCGCCTTAAAAGCGCCTGCAACCCTTTTCGGATGCTGATCCATGAACCCTTCCATAACGGGCTTCATCTCGTCTGAGGCCGTCTCGTAGTCTTTAATAATATTGTCCTGAACAGCCAGCGTCGGAACATAAAATGCATCATGGCGCTTCCAAAGGCGCCGCGATACATCGTCATTGTATGACCCATGCTCAATGGAACGCACCCCTGCCCGTAGAGCGGCGTTTATCCCAGCGGTTCCATGAGCATGAGCGGCGACAGGAATTTGACGCGAACGCGCCGTTTCGATTACCGCGTTTATTTCGTCTTCAAGAAACACCGGGGGAGCATGCTCACGACCACATGGTTTTGAGCCGCTGCAAGTGGCGTAGAGCTTTATCCAGTCCGCGCCCATTTCAATTTGTCTGCGAACGGCCTTCTTACATGAGCTAACATTGTAACAGGCCCCTGCCCCGTCTGCCTTAAACGTTCCGATCTCAATTGTATTTCCAGCGGTCAATACTCTCGGACCCGCAAACACATCGTTTTTGACACCGTCACGATAAGCGAAAACCGGCCACCCAAAAGAGCCCACATTGCGCACGGTTGTATACCCGGCAAGCAAGGTCTTCTGTGCATTTTCGACAACATTCAGCATGCGATAAACCTCGGCGCCGGTTTCTTCGGCGCGCCGTTCGCTGTGCTTTCCGCCCAGGCTGAGATGAACATGTGCGTCAATCAAACCGGGAAGCACGAATGCGTCCTTCTGGTCTATAATCGATACGTCTTCGCCGTTCGGAACGCTTGCCGCATCAACATATCCCGCCGCGATCGTCTCGATACGATCATTTCGAACAATGATTGACTGTTCGCGGGCCGGCTCTTCGCCGGGGCGGGCAATCAGCGTCCCGGCGTGAATTATGGTCCACACATCTGCAGGTTTTTCCGCATCATCTAAAAGAACATCCTCGGCCCGGCTGTTCGATGCGTATAAGATCGCTGCCAGAAAGATTAGAAAAATGCGCATGTCGATGCGTCCTTTATTGTAGTTGCGACGGATATTGAGGTTTTGGATGGGCAGGATAGTTTTCGAGCTCTTCAAGGACGTATTGGATCGCCCGTTCCAGCTGCGGGTCTTGTCCCTTCATCATCAAACCAGGATCATTTTCCACCTTTATGTCCGGCTCAACGCCATCAGGTCCCGCCCACGCTCCATCCGTCGTGTAAACACGCTGCGGCGGCGCTGCTACGCGCCCGCCGCTGACGAACGGCACACTCGTTGCCGGCCCGATTAAACCACCCCAGGTGCGCGAACCAATGAGCGGTCCGACACCGGCTGCCTTGAACAGCAAGGGAAAGCCGTCTCCGCCGGAATAACTCCAGCCATTCGTCACCATCGCCTTGGGTCCATAATGCGACAGTTCCGGCAGAGGATAATCGGGGCCGTTCCGTACGCTGAAGTATACAAGCGGCGGCCGATTCAGCAGTTCAACCAAACGATCGCCAAGCGCGCCGCCGCTGTTGAAGCGCTCATCGATAACAAGGCCCTTTTTGTTGAATTGCGCACGATATTGACGCATGAGCTCGTCTTGCCCGTTGCGACCCGTGTCCGGAACAAAAATGTAACCAATTGCGCCGCCCGACGCCTTTTCCACTTTCTGACGGTTCTCTTCGACCCATGCCAACTCTCGCAATTTGGCGTCGCTTGCGAGCGTTTTGACAACAACGTTGCGAGCGTCGGCTAGCCGCGGCGTAGGACTAACTGAAAGCTCCACATTTTTGCCGGCGGTTCCTTCAAACGCGGCCCATGGATCTTTCTTCATATCAATCGGTTCACTGTTGACCGCCAGCAGGTATTCGCCCTCGCTTACATAAGCGCCAGGCGTATCAAGCGGGGAGAAATGCTCGGTCCGGCGCGGTCCTGCATCGAAAATTTTTGAAAATCGGTATGCTCCGTTCTCTAATGTGAAATCGGCGCCCAACAGGCCAACGCCTGAAAAATCGTACCGCTCGCGTCGTTTGGCGACCGCCCAAACATGTCCCGCCGACAATTCGCCGACTTGCTCACGAAGCAAAAAGCTAAGGTCGGAATCAGTTACCGCATGCTGCGCAAGCTTGAGATATTTGTCGCGAATTTGTGTCCAGGGCGCATTGTGAAGCCCTGGATCATAGAAGAAATCGCGTTGAAACCGCCACGCGTCGCGAACGATCTGTTCACTTTCCGCTCGCCGATCGTAGAGAACGGAAATCTCGCCCGTCGGCAACGGTTTGTTCAATTGTTGATTGGGCTTCAAATCGATTGCGAAGCCGTCATCGCCAGATCGAACAAGAACCACCCCGTCGCCTACGGCAATCAATGCGCGCACGCCTTTAATGATCGATTCATTTCTTTTTGTCGAAAGATCATAGTAACCGACGGTGTTTTCCTTGGACTGCCCGCCGGCATTCGGATTTTTCAGATAGACAACGCGCCCTCCATTTTCCGACAAGTCGGAGTAATTTCCGGCGGGAATTGGCAATGGCCGAACACGGGATTCAAAATCTTGAATATCGATTTGGACATTGGATTGCGGCGGCAACAGCTTTGCCGTCGGATCGACCGGCGAGCGAACGCTTGCGCGAAGCGGGGCGACGGTGATCATCGTCGAGTTTGCATACGCCCAGGTAAAATCAATATCTGAGTAAACGGATGACAGCGCGCGCTGTGACAGCATGAACAGATAGTTCCCGCTGTCATCGAATACGGGGTTTGCATCGCTGTAATATCCAGAAGTCAATTGATGCCGCCGACGCTGTTCCACATCGTAGATGAAAACCGCCTGGTTTCTGTTCTCAATGCCTCGCGACCAGGCAAGCCATCGACCATCCGGCGACCAGCTGACCGAAAAGGACTCCAGCCCGAAATGATCACGCCACAGGGTTTTGTCGATTTTTTGTGCGCGTCCGCTCCTCACATCAACAAGATAAAGGGTCTGCGTGCTGTCGATAAATGCAATGCGCCGCCCATCCGGCGACCAGAACGGCTTATAACGAAAGCCAGCTTCAAACTCAGTAACAATGCGAACGTCGCCAGAACGCATATCGCGAATGTGTAACTGATACTCGCCGGTGCGATCGCTCATATATGCGAGATACTGACCATCTGACGATGGCGAAGGATATCGCTCGGCGCTTGCGCTCGATGCGCCGTGTTTTTTGATGACGCCCGTACCAATCTCGATCGTCGCCAAATCGCCGCGCGCCGAAAAGACAGCGGCGCTTCCATCCTTGAACAGATCCGCGGACTGGATATCATCCCCTACACGGCGCTGATGCGGCGCAAGTTGGAGATGACTTACTACAACCTCAATTTTTATGGGCGTAACAACGCCTGTATCAAGATCAATGCGCTGCAATCCGCCATCATATTCGAACACAATGTCTTTGGGACCGATAGAAGGGCGTGTGACATCATCGGCGGAGAAGTCTGTCAGCTGGCGAACGTTTTTCGAATTCACATCGAGCGACCAAAGGTTGGACCGGCCGCCACGCTCGGAAAGAAAGTAAAAACCTGTCGCGTTCCACATAGGCGCGGAGTCCGGCGCAGGATGGTCGGTCAATCTTCGTGATTCTTTGTCAACGAAATTATAGAACCAAAGATCTGGCGCACGGCCGCCACGATATCGCTTCCAGGCCTCCCTGTTAAAGTCGGGTTGGTTTTGAAAGTCCTTCAAGAATGAATATGCAATCGCGTCGCCGCTCGGAGACAGAGCCGCCATTTCGCCATAAGGCATTGGCAATCGTTGAGGCAAACCGCCGTGGCGACTCACCTGATAGATTTGATTGTAGCGCTTTCGCTCGCTCGTCATGTCAGTGGCGTAGATCAATGACTCGCCATCGGGGGACCAATCAAGCAGGCGATCAAATGCGGGATGGTGGGTAACTCGTTCTGGTACGCCGCCAGACACTGGCACTATGTAAATGTCTTCGTTGCCGCCAGCATAAGGCGCCGTGAATGCAATAAGCCGTCCGTCAGGCGAAAATTTTGGATGTGTCTCTTCACCGGGGGACGCTGTCAATCGCACAGCGTTCCCGCCATTCTTTGAAACGATCCAAAGGTCTTCGGCGTAAGAGAATACAACCTGCGATTCAGAGATGTCCGGATGTCGAAGCAGTTTTGCTTCAATCGCGATCGCCTGCGTCAACAATGTGACTGATACTGCCGTCGCTGCAGCCCAGAATTGGATGAAGGATCGACCAAGTCTTAGATTTCTGAGCATTTTCTTGTCGCCGCTATTCAGGAAAGGTTTTGTCTGGAGAACGCGTGCGCAATGGATCAAACCTCGCTCGCGCCGCTTGCAATTCAGATCGCAGCTCGTCAACTACTTTTGGATGCCGGTCTGCAAGACTGTATTCTTCGCCATCCGCAGGGCCCGCTTCAAACAACAAATCATAAGAAGAGTGAAAGCCGTCCAGTTGATCGAATTTTTCGAACGCCCCGAGTGATCGGCGGTAATATGCGTGCGTCAAAAATTTCCAACGCTGAGATCTAACGCCGATGACGTCCTCGTTGTTGAAGTAATAGAGGTACTGATGAGGACTTTTGTTATCCCCTTTCAAATTCGCCAGCAGGCTTCGACCGTCAATGGCGTCGGCGTCCGGCTCTACACCAGCGATTTCCGCAACCGTCGAAAAAATATCGATATTCATGGCGATGGCGTCATTATCGCCTGAAGCAAAGCCGCCATTCGGCCATCCCACAATAAGCGGCACGCGGTACGCGCCCTCCCAGCCGGACCCCTTCCCGCCTTTAAGCCCGCCTGTTCCTCCTTCGAAGAAAGGCCCATTGTCGCTGGTGACAAAGATCACCGTATTCTCGTAAACGCCTTCCGCCTTCAACGTTTCGACAATTTTGCCGACACTTGCATCCAGCTCTTCAATGACGTCGCCATAAAGACCGGCGTCGGACCGACCAGCGAACTCATCGGAGACGAAAAGCGGAATGTGCGGAGCAGTGTGAGAAACAAAAAGCAGGAATGGGCCATCTCTGTTCGACTTGATAAAATCAACGGCCGCGTCGGTGTATCTTTCTGTCAGCGTCGGCTGATAAACCGGCTCTTCGACGATTTCCGAGTTCCGATAAAGTGCGAAATTTGGCATGTCGTTGCTGTGCGGCACGCCATAGAATTCGTCAAATCCATGTTTCATGGGAGCGTGCTCGGGGAAACGCCCAAGATGCCATTTGCCGATTAGTTTTGTCTTGTAGTCGGCGCGTTTCAATAGTTCGGCTATTGTTTCTTCTGACTGCGGCAATCCATGCGTATCCTGAGCGGTGATGACATTGTACGCGAGCGTCGTGCGGATCGGGTAACGCCCCGTCATGAGTCCAGCACGAGACGGCGTGCATATGTTCGCGCTGGCGTAGAACTGCCTGAACGATACGCCGTGCTTTGCTATCGCATCGATGTTCGGCGTTTTAATTTTTGTGGCGCCGTTTGCACCGATATCGCCGAACCCCATGTCGTCAGCGAGAACAACGACAATATTGGGTTTATCGTTGCGACTATCTTCGTGCGAGGCGGCGCATGCGCTTGAAAGAAAAAGCGCACCCAGACCGCAAAAAACAGATATCGCATGATGCATCATAAATCTCGGTACAAACAAAACGGGCCTCAGCGGTTATACTAATCGCGGAGGCCCGGATTGCGAGAGCGTTTCAACTAACGCCCTACAGGGAGGATTTTGTTTAGCCGCCGAATTGAGCCGTCCAAGAAAGGAGCCACGTGCGCGGCGAGGGCAGGATAACCGCTCCCAGTCCAGAGAATGTCTCCACTCCGCCAGGCGTGTTTTCTTCGAACACATTATTGACGGAAATGTTGATGCTGTGATTTTCCCAATCGAGGCCGGCGCCCAGATTTACCATCGTGCTCGGTCCGGTTTCATAAGGGAAGCCTGGGCTATTGAGATCGCTAAAGCGCAGGAATGTCGATGTACGGTGAATAATGTCGGCGCGAAGGTTTGCATCAACATTAGGACCAAGGGCAAAATCGTAGCGACCCGTGCCCGTCAGCGACCATTTGGGCGCGAACGGCAATCTGCGGCCGGTGACGTCGCCAATCTCCGAATCTGTGAAATCGGTAAATTCGGAGTCAAGGAAGCCAACGCTGCCGCCAAGAGACAATCCTTCTGTCGGCCGCGTTTCCACGGTGAGTTCTGCACCCTGCGTCCGAGCGGAATTTGCGTTGCTGACCCGGTTGTCCGGGAAGAACGGCAATCCAGTACAGGCAGGATCGTTGATTTCAACAAACACGCCCGGAGATACTTCGCACACGGTCCGGCTTAAGCGAACCTGCATGTCATCCCAATCAATGCGGAAGATTGAAAGCTCGCCACGAACCGCACCGTCCGCAAAGCTTCCTTTCCAGCCGATTTCGTAGTTTGTCACATCCTCTTTGTTGAAGAAGGAACGAGTATCGCCAGCAGCGCCGATGCCTGTGCCGTCGGGCGCGACACGCGTACCGGCTGGGCGATAACCAGTCGAATAGACAACATAGAGCGAATGATCGCTGTTGGGCCGATAGGTAAGCGCCACCCGCGGCGAAACGTCTGTACTGCTGTTTGACGCTGCCGTGAACGGATTGGTTGCAATCTGGTCAAGCCGTCCGCCGGTGACGAAAAAGTCGGTGCCATCGGTGAAGATGGGAAGCGGAGATGTTTGGTCGGGCCTCAACTCGCACCCAGTTGCAAGAGGCGGAACAACACCGCCAACCAACATGCGAGGCGCACAGGCGAAAGACGTAAACGTATTGGTCCAGAATTGTTCGTCATTATCTTCTGAATAGCGAACACCGCCCGTCAGCGTGAGTTGATCTGTCAATCCGATTTCGAAGTCAGCGAACACAGCCCAGCCATCACGATTGACGTTCTGGCTGTTCTCGTTCGGAAAATCTCCTGGCACGGTTAGGAAACCAACCAAAGCCGGTGCTACATCCGCTCCGGAAATGATGGTGTTGTTGGCCTGGAATTCATCGTCATAGTAGTATCCGCCAAGCGTCCAACCGACGTCGAACGCACCGAATTCCAATGGCTCCGACGAAGCAATGCGAATTTCTTGGCTAAAGCTTTCGGAGGTGTAGTCATTGGCGCGGGAGAATGAATCGGTTCCCGTGTTGTCGATATCGTCGAGCTGATCGAACCGGGTTTCAATGTAGCCGGTGATCGACGTGAACGTCACCGCGCCGGCGTCGTAAAACGCCTTGAGCGTAACAAGGTCATTATCCGTGTTCGTGAATGTATCCTGATCCTCGCAATTCACGCGAGTATTTGCCGGGTAATAGATTGCCTCGCCCAATTCGCATGAGGTTTCGCCGCCGATGCCGCCTGTCGTAAATGTTGCGGGGCCGCCAATGTCGATGCCCGTCGGAATGCGTCCGAGATTGCCTTCTTCTGAACGGATCAGCTGTCCTGTCAGATCAAAAGTCCAATCGCCCGGCTGCCAGCGTACGGCGAGACGACCGTTGATGTACTCGCCATCGGTGTCATTTCCCGTCGGGTGAAGGTTTTTCACGAAGCCGTCGGTTTGCTCGTAAGATATCCCGCCGCGAACAAACAAGTTATCCGAGAGCGGTATGTTGCCGATCGCGCCAAATTGATAAGTGTCGTAGCTGCCATAACCCGCGCGAACTTTGGCCATGGTTTCGTCATTCGGTTTTTTTGTGACGACGTTGATGGCGCCGCCAGTTGCGCTTCGGCCGAAATATGTCGTCTGCGGGCCGCGCAAGATCTCGATCCGCTCGATGTCATCGAGCGGCGGGTTCGCCGAGCCGGAAGCGACCGACGCAACGCTAAAGTCATCTACGTAGAAGCCGACTGACGGGCGCGTCTGGATGATTCGTTCGTTCGCGCCTGAGGTCAGGTCGGAAATACCGCGGATCGTAATGTCGCCATTGCGCGCGCCCTGCCCGTCATTGCCCGCGAAAAACACGTTGGGGGTCAACTGAACGTAATCTCTAGATCCACGGATGTTGCGCGCCTCGACAGCGGCGTCATCGAGAACGGATACCGAAATTGGTACGTCGAGAATGTTTTGTTCGCGACGTTGCGACGTAACAACGATGACATCATCGCCGTCGTTTTCTATCGCGCTGTCGTCCTGCGCGAATGCGCCAGTTCCACTCAAGCCGCCGATTGCAATCGCCAACGTTGAGACGCCCATCAATTTTTTCATTTTTCGAGCCTGCATTTAATCCCTCCCTGCGCACGCATGTGGATAATTCTAATGGTCGGGCCAGATCCCCGCTCTAAAGCCCGCGAATTAACGCTATTCAGTTCGTGAATTCGCCACAAATCATAGTTTTTCATGGATCGCATAATCGAATCTAATGCGAGATGAAACTGTTCGGACCAGCATGTTTACGCAGTCAAATTTTTCAATTGGCTCGGCATTTTGATCGGCAAAAATCGATTGCTGTGACCAGCGGCGCCTATCCGATGTTGCTCAATAATCCACTGACAGCAACACCGATGAAAGTCGCAATGGCGTAGCCGAGAATTCCGCACATGATCCCTGGCGTGACGAGATCGCGCCAGCCTTGCGTTGATGCGATTGCAGCTGTCGGCGCAGGCCCAACGAGCGCCGCGCCGGAGCCTACAATCGCTTGCGCAAGATCAATTTTTAGTACGGCCGCACCGACCAGCACAACGAAAAGGTGCACAATCATGATGGTGATGCCGTAGAAAAACAAAACAGGCGCCGATTCCAGAAACGAAACGGCATTAGTACCTAATCCAATCGATGCGAAAAACAGGTACATCGCGAACATGCCAAGTTGAAAATCGCCGCTGAGCTTTGCAAATGCGCGCGGAAACAAGTTCGCCGCAAGGATTGCGAAACCGGTAACGAATAAGATCATAAAATGTTCGACGGCGAAGAACTTCGCTGCGGCGTCCGACAGAGCGCAGATAAGAAAGCTTGCCGCTAGCGCGCCGGCTACGTGGGTCAACTTGAATTCAATCCGCTCGTCGTCAGCAGTCTGTTCCGTCCGCGCCGCCTTCGCATTTTCGATGATTTCCGACGGTATGATTCGACGGACAAAGGGCAGCGATGGAAGCGCTACAAGCGTCATCAACATAATAATGCTGACGCCGCTGGATGCGCCGATCACAATTGTGAATTCTTCCGGCGTCAATTCAACAGCCCGGGCGACCCCCACAAGGTTTACGGCGCCGCCAATCCAGCCGCCGGTATAAGCGCCCGCCGCCTGATGGCCGATCTCACCGAGATCCAGCAAGAAAAACCCGATTACAGCGCCTGCGACCGTACCGACAGCGGCAAGTGCGAACGCTGCGAGCACCGGCGCTCCATCACTCAAAACGCGGCGCAAGTTCGCTTTGAAGAGCAGCAATGGAATCGAAAGCGGCACGAGATAACCGCCGACAAAGTCATAACTAGGTGATGAAAATGGCATGATACGGCCATTGGCCAACACCATGCCTACAATCAGCACCCAGACGACGCCGGAAGTTTTGCGACCTAGCCATGTCCGATCAATCCAGAATCCCAACCATGCAAGACCGACAATGACAGCGCCCATGGCATAGACGTTATCGGCGGCAAGAAGCGGCTCGTCAGGCAAAAAAGACATGGCAGTCACTCCCGGCTCGTAGTTGGTTGATTGTACGCTATGGATCGGGTTTGCGAAGCGTCCTCACCAATTCCAAAGCGTTCCATCTTCAAGGCGATTTACCGGAAGATAGGATCGTTGATAGGGATACTTTGCAGCGAGTTTTTCATCGATATCCACACCGTGGCCAGGCGTATCGCCCGGATAGAGATATCCTTCCGAGAAACTGTAGGCGTGTGGAAAGACCTCGTCAGTCTCCGGAGTGTGCCGCATATACTCTTGAACGCCGAAATTGGGGATCGCCAAACCTAGATGCAGCGACGCCCCCATACATATTGGCGACAGATCCGTTGCTCCGTGACAACCGCTGCGCACATTGTAAAGAGCGGCGAAATCATGGATCCGCCGCAAATGGGAAATGCCGCCCGCATGCACAACTGTTGTGCGAATGTAATCGATGAGTTGCTCCTGTATCAGGGTGCGGCAATCCCAAATCGTGTTGAAAATCTCTCCCACCGCAAGCGGCGTTGTTGTGTGCTGACGGATTAATCGGAAGTTTTCCTGATTTTCAGCCGGAACAGCGTCTTCCATCCAGAACAAGCGATAAGGCTCCAGCGCTTTTCCAAGGCGCGCTGCTTCAATTGGCGTTAGGCGATGGTGAACGTCATGGAGCAAGTGGCTGTCGAAACCAAATTTTTCTCTAAGCTTTTCGAAGAGCCGCGGCGTGTGGTCGAGGTATTTTGTCGTCGACCAGACGTTTTCGGTCGGCAAATCCGCATCAGCCGGTTCGTAGTACATTTTGTCTGAAGAGACGCCATAAGTGGAAGCAAGGCCCGGAATGCCGCTCTGCGCGCGAATCGCCTTGTATCCAAGATCAATATATTTGGAGACCTCGTCGACTGTTTCGTCAATATCACGTCCGTTTGCATGGCCGTAGGCCATGACGCCGCTTCGGCTCTTGCCGCCGAGCAGTTGGTACAACGGCATATTCGCCGCTTTGGCCTTGATATCCCAAAGCGCGGTATCAACCGCTGCGATTGCCGCCATTGTGACTGGCCCCGTGCGCCAGTACGCGCCGCGGTAAAGAAACTGCCAAATGTCTTCGATTTGATGCGGATCGCGTCCGATCAGACACGGAATGACGTGCTCACTCAGATACGACACAACCGCAAGCTCTCGGCCGTTGAGCGTTGCATCGCCGACACCATGGAGCCCTTCGTCAGTGACGATTTTGAGGGTGACGAAATTTCTGCCCGGGCATGTAACGATGACTTTTGCGTCGGCAATTTTCATATTGCACCTTTTGATTGATGCTCAGGTCGGCTGCATCACCCTCTTGCGATGACGCGCGACCGTGAAGATGAGCCCCCAGTTCAATGCGCGCCGCGCGGGCTGAGACTATTTTTTGTCCAAGAACGCGCCATTCCGCAATTGATACTCCTTCATCCGACCCATAAGATATGCTAATGTCAAAAATTCTCGCCGATTCGCATCAAAAATGAGAGCCAATGAGCAGACGCTTACCACCGCTGATCTCGCTTCGCGTGTTTGAAGCGGTTGCGCGGCATCTTTCATTTACGAGCGCAGCCAATGAGCTTCATGTGACCCAGGCGGCGGTCAGCCATCAGGTCAAAAAACTTGAAGAATGGCTCGGGGTCACGCTGTTTTTGCGCCTCAATCGCTCGATCAAGCTGACCAAAGAAGGTGAAGCATACGCCAAACCACTCTCTGAAGCCTTCGATGCGATGGCTCAGGCGACAGATTCAATTCTGAAAAACAAGGGACCGCAGTCAATCAACATTGCGACTTTCGATTCGATTGCCGCGAACTGGCTGGCGCCGCGGATTCGAAAATTTCAGGAAAGTCATCCCGAAGTCGCAATCAAGATTGTGACGCAAAATTCCTATTCTGATTTTTCATCGAATGACGTCGATGTTGAAATAAGATACGGCGATGGCAACTGGCCCAAGCGCCATGTGGTCAAGATTGCCGACGAGGACATTTTTCCGGTTTGCAGCCCCAAATTGCTCGGCCGCAAGAGGAAGCTAAAAAGCTACGGCGACGTCACGGAGTACGGCCTGATTCATGATGAGATGGTCATGGAATGGTCTGATTGGCTGTCAGCCGCAAAGGTAGATACAACCGATGCCGATAAAGGAATGCGATACAATCATTCACACATCGTCATTCAATCGGCTATAGCGGGCGAAGGCATGGCGCTTGGACGCGGTCTCCTCGTTGCCGATGAACTCGAAAAGGGCCGCCTCATTGCGCCGTGCGATCTCAAGGTCCCATCAAAATTTTCCTATTACCTGGTCTGTCCTCAGGAAATGTCCGATCAGAACTGGATTTCAGCGTTTCAGGACTGGTTGTTGGGAGAAGCCGCCGTCACCATGGCCTACTACGGCTAACCAATTCTTTGCATGACGGACTTGTGCTCCAAATAGGATTCAATGCCTTTCCAGCCGTGTTCGCGCCCCCAGCCGGATTGTTTGTAACCGCCAATAGGCATCGCCATATCCGGAACGCCATGACAGTTTATCCAAACAATGCCAGCGCGGATCTCCCTCATGACGCGCTGAGCACGTGAAGCATCGCGCGTCCAGACGCTTGCGGCCAATCCATACTTTGAATCGTTTGCAAGGCGCAGCGCATCAGCTTCTTCGTCAAATGGGGCCAGCACTGCAACCGGGCCAAAAACTTCCTCGCGCCAAATGGTTGAAGCTGTATCGCTATCTTCGAGTACAGTGGGCTCAAAAAAGAAGCCATCTCCAATACAACGCTCGCCGCCGCACAAGACACTTAAGCCGTCAGACTTCGCCTGCTCGACAAACCGCATCACCGAATTGCGGTGGTGTTCAGAAATGAGCGGACCCATTTGACTGTCGGCGGACATGGAACGGCCGATCTTAATGGCGCGCGCCTTTTCGCAAAGGGCGCTTGCAAACTCTTTGTAGATCGAGCGCTGAACAAGAACGCGTGATCCGGCGACGCAAACCTGTCCTGCATTGGAAAATATGCCTTCCGCCGCACCTTCGACAGCACTGTCAAAATCGGCGTCCTCAAAAATGATGGCTGGCGACTTCCCGCCTAGCTCCAATGAGAGTTTCTTCAGATTGCCTTTCGCCGCGTCGATCAACGACCGAGCGGTTTCGGTCGAACCGGTAAAGGAGATTTTGTCGATGCGCGCATCATGAGCCAGGAGATTTCCAACTGTTGCACCACCGCCGATGACGATATTAACGACACCGTCTGGAACCCCGGCCGCACACAGAATCTCGCCGAGACGAAGCGTGGAAAGAACCGTATTTTCAGCTGGCTTTAATACAACACAGCATCCCGCAGCCAGCGCCGGCGCAAGTTTCCAGGCCGCCATGACAAGCGGCCCGTTCCACGGCGTGATGAGCCCCGCGACGCCGACAGGCTCCAGTCGGGTCGTTCCTTCGAGATCAACGCCGGGAATCGACGGTCGGAACGTTCGTCCCTCAATTTTCGTGCACCAGCCCGCATGATAGCGAAATGCTTCCGCCGCCGCCCACGCCTCGCCATTGAGCGCCGCGGTAAATAATTTGCCGCCGTCCAACGCCTCGATTTCAGCTAGCTCCTGCTTGCTCTCATCGATCAGGTCCGCAACCCGCCACAAGACTTTTGCGCGCGCGGCAGGTGACAGAGAACGCCATTCGCCGTTATCAAAAGCCGTTCGCGCCGATGCAATCGCATCGTTCACGTCGTTTTCGCTGGCGGACTGGTATCCGCCAATGACCTCTGCAGTCGACGGATCGACAATTTCCGCGCGCGGCCCTTCCGGCCGCCGCCATGCGCCATTAACTAGGATTTTTTGTTCGCGCGCGACATACTCACGGGTGTTTTGCCCGACTTCTGATAGCTGACTTTTCATTCCGAAGTTCGCCGAATTATGCGTTGGAGCCGGTAAATTCGGTCAAAGCCTCAATGACCGCTTCGTTCTCATAATCAAGACCGACGGTAATGCGCAAGCAGCCGGCCGGACCGCCAGCATTCACCGGCCGAGGAATGATCCCGCGATCCATCAAGAACGCGGCCGCTTTTTCAGCAGTATGAGGACCTGACTGTTCGAACCGTATCAAATAGAAATTTGCAACCGTCGGATAGACGAAAAGCCCAATCGATGTCAGCGCATTGCCAATGCTCTTTAACCAACGGGCATTGTGTTCGCGCACCTTCTCAGCATACGCCCTGTCACGCACAGCAGCTTCCGCCGCGGCAAGCGCCGCAATATTTGCGTTGAAAGGCGTTCTTATGCGCTGCACCGGGTCAAGAACAGTTTCGTCGCAATAGAGCCATCCGATGCGAAGACCGGCAAGGCCATACAATTTTGAAAACGTCCGCGTAACAACAACGTTCGGCGCCCAGTCAACTGTAGAGAACCCGGGGTCATAGTCGGCCGCTTCGACGTAGTCCGCATAAGCGCCGTCGTAGAGAATCAGAACATTGGAAGGGGTGTTTTCGACGAGACGAACAAATTCCTTCTTTCGCATATAATCGCCAATCGGATTATTGGGACTGGCGATCATGATCATCCGGGTCGCCGGTGTAATCCGCGCCAGGATTTCATCGGCGCTGGCGTGATGATCCGGCTCGGGCGCCGTTACGACATTGGCGCCTTGCGCCGCCGCATGTATCCGGCCCATGGCAAAGCTGTTTTCGCTGCAGATAACCTCTTCGCCTGGCGAGACGAATGCTCGAACAAGAAGCAGCTGCAATTCCTCGGAGCCGTTTCCGCAAACAATCCGGTCCGGATTTAAACCAAAAACATCACCGATAGCCTCGCGCAGATCCGTTTGATTTCCGTCGGGATACCGGAACAGATTAGCACCCGTATCATGATACGCTTTTAGCGCCAGCGGCGACGGACCGTGCGTGGATTCGTTGGAGGACAGTTTGATCGGGTCTTCGTGCCCGATCACCACAGACTGTCCTTGCTTATAAGGGGCGAGCTTCTGAACCGCTGTATTCGGCCGCAACACTGGGCCCTGTGCGGCCTTGGCTTCTAGTTCTTTTAGCGTCGCCATAAATATTCTCGTTTTCCAACTAGTGGCGTGGTTTCTTTCCTCGAATGCGGTCGCGGAGAATAAACTGCCACGGCGATCCCATATCGCCCACTTCTACTTCGATCAATGCTGGTGCGTTCGATGAAATGGCGCGCTTCAACGCAGCCTGCAGGGTTTCAGGCGAATCCGCCGTATAGCCCGCAACGCCAAACGTCTCCGCCATTTTTGCGAATTCCGGATTTCTCAACTCGGACCCAATAAAGCGTCCTTCATACCATTCTTCTTGGTGGCGGCGCACATTGCCGAAACGGCCATTATTAAACACGATGACAGTCAATGCGATGTTGTATTGAGCCGCTGTCGCCAGCTCCTGCACATTGAACATGAAGCCGCCATCGCCTGCGAGCGCGACCACCGGCCTGTCAGGATGCGCTACCTTAACACCCAGCGCTGTTGCGTAGCCGTATCCTAATGTGCCCTGATACCCGCATGTGATGAGCGAGCGCGGATGATAAATTGGAAAACCAAACCAGGATGCAAACCCAACTTGCGTAATTTCGTCAACCAGGATGCCATCGTCGGGTAGTTCTTTGCGAATGGCCTGGAGAAAGGAAAGCTGCGGCTGAACGTCTTCAATCCGTGACGCAATTGTCGCCTTCAATCCGATCAGCTCTTCCTCGCGGCTTTCCCGCATACCAATGTCACGCGAGGTTTGCTCAAATAGCGCGCGCGTTACGACCTGCGCATCGCCGCACACGCCAATATCCGCATTGACGATCCGGTTGATTTCCGTTGGATCCCAATCAATGCGGATCAGCGTCATGTCGTCATCGACGCCCCACTCCTGGAGATAAGGCTGCATGCGCGAACCAATGCCGACAACCACATCCGCATCGCGCCAGAGTTCATATCCGGTCGCAAAATTATGGCCTAGATAGTGGCGATCGCTGACAACGCCGCGCCCGTTTCGGAAGGAAACAACCGGCGCTTGCACAAGTTCGGCAAGCTGGAGAATTTCCGCACTTGCATGCTGCGCGCCGCCGCCTACAACAATCAGCGGCCGCTTCGAACTGCAAAGCGCCTTTGCCGCATCGATTACGAGGTCTTCGTCAAAAACATACCGCGCTTCATTCTGAAACACCCGCGGCTGCTCAACTGCGGTCGCCATCGCCATAACATCCGGCGGTGTTTCGAGCGCAACCGGACGCGGTCGCCCGGTGCCGAGTTGTCTGAACGCCTCATGAACTGCATTGCTAATTTGCGAGGGGTGTTCGATGCGCTCGGCCCATTTTGTCAAAGACCGCAGTGTCGCAAGCTGGTCTGGCAATTCATGAAGCTCGCCAACGCCGCGACCAATTGCGTGCGAAGGAATTTGACCTGTCACGCACAGTACAGGCGAGCTGTTTGCGTAGGCGGAGCAAATAGCAGCGCCGGTATTTAAAACACCTGGGCCGGGAACGACTGTATAAACGCCGACTTTCCCAGAGGCTTTTGCGTATCCGAACGCCATATATGCCGCGCCCTGCTCGTGCCGGGAGCCAAAATACTGGATCTGAGAACCGGCGCGCTGCATCGCGTCGAAGAAATCGTTGAGTTGTCCCCCAGGCAATCCGAATACGGTATCGACGTGGTTCGCCCGAAGGCAATCCAGCAATACGTCTGCGCCTTTTTGTCGAGTGTTAGTCATGGTGCTTTCAATACGGTCCCAACTGAAAACGCAGCAGCGGCCATGCGCTTGTATGCACGCGCCGCCGTCACGTCAGTTTGATGAATTTCTGCAGCAAAATCGCCCTGTCATCATAGCGCTAAGCTCTTGAAAATCGCACACCTAATCAAACAAAATAATTTCATGGCGTCGATTATCGAGACTAATCCTGCCATGTCAGACGCCATACTGGTCGGATCACAGGCTTACAGAGCGCCGCCTCGTTTCAGGCAAGAAAATCAGCGAAATCAATAGCGCTGTTAATGTGATCAGAAACGGATACCAAAGGCCGGAATAAACATTCCCCGTCGCCGCGATGATTGCAAATGCAATCGCCGGCATAAAGCCGCCAAACCACCCCAATCCGACATTGTAGGGAAAGGAGAGCGCGGTGTAGCGTATATGAGCCGGGAAGAGCTCTGCAAGCGCGGCCGCTTGCGGACCCGACAAGGCGGCAATAGACGTGATGAAGAGTATGATGATGATGATGATTGCCGGATAGTTGATCCGGTCCGGGTCCGCCTTGGCCGGATAACCCGCAGCATCAAGTGCGGCGCGCAAGGCTTCTTTAAACTCGGCCTCCCGCTGTAAGAAATCCTCATCGGTGTCGCGGTCGCTACGTGAAACCGCTTCCAGAACTTCCTCTCCACTGATTTCAATGCCCGCAAGCGCACGGTTTTCTTCTCTGCGAACAGAATAGCTCACGCCGACCGCGCCAAGCGCGCGTTTGGCAATGTCGCATGACGATTTATATTCAGCACGCCCCAGCGGATCGAACTGAACCGAACAATCTCCGGGCGCCACGACAATCACAATCGGCGCGTTCTTTTCCGCCTCAACCAACGCCGGGTTCGCGGCATTCGCAAGTATTTTGAATGCCGGAAAATAGAGAACAAGCATAAGCGCCATTCCCGCCAACATGACGGGCTTGCGGCCAACCTTGTCCGACAGTGCGCCAAAAATGACGAACAAGGGCGCACTTATCACCGCGGAGGAAACGATGAGTGCGTTGACGGTCGCAGGTTCGACTTTCGAAATCCGCTCCAGAAAGAACTGGACATAAAACTGCCCGCTATAGAACATGACGCCAGTCGCCATCACGAGCCCAAACAGGGCAAGCATGACAATCCTGACGTTGCTCCAAACGAAAAAAGTCTCTCGAAAAGGCGTTTCCGAAATGGATCCGCTTTCCTTCATCTCCGCAAAGACCGGGCTCTCCGAAAGTTTAAGTCGCAGCCATATCGATGCAATCAGCAGGAGAATCGACAGCAAAAACGGAATTCGCCAGCCCCAATCCTGAAAAACATCTTCGCCCAGTAGCTTTCGTGTCGCCAATATGACGCTGAGTGCGGAGATCAGCCCAATCGCACCGGTGGTTTGAATCCATGCCGTGTTGAACCCGCGTCTGTGATCCGACGAGTGTTCGGCGACATAAATGATCGCCCCGCCATATTCACCGCCCAACGCAAAACCCTGCACCATGCGCAGAAAAACAAGTAAAGCCGGTGCAATAACGCCAACCTGAGCATAGGTCGGCAGCAAGCCAATCGCGACAGTTGCTCCGCCCATAAGCGCGATTGCGATTAAAAACACCTGCTTTCGGCCGATCCGGTCGCCCAGTCGCCCAAATACAATCGCGCCAAGCGGACGAGTAACAAAACCGACGGCGAAGGTCAGCAATGCAAAAATGAATGCTGTTCCTTCATCGACGCCCGCGAAAAATTTCGTTGAGAGAATGACCGCAAGCGCGCCAAAAATGAAGTAGTCATACCCTTCAAACGCGGTGCCCGCCGTCGAGGCGGCGATGATCAGGCGCATCTTTCTTTTTTTATCGTTCATTGCTCGCCAAACTGTCTATATCGAGACTTCTATTTTGGCGTGTAGTCAATGGAGCATCGACCACCGCGCTGCTGAAGGCTTTCATCGGTGTATTGATGAAACTCGATGAACACATTGTTCGGATCGCGCGCCGTGACCATCCATGTATTGTCGATACCAAGCTTTTTTGCAGAAACCGCTACGCCGTTCGCCTCCATACGCGTTTTCGCAGCGTCAATATCATCGACTTCTATCGCAAAGTGTCGCACCGCACCCTCGTCACGCGGTTTTTTGACCTTTATCACTTCCAAGAAGGTGTTGTCGTCAAACGACAAATAGAAGCCAACCAATTCATTATCGTTGTTTCGAAACTCGAAACGACGTTTGAGACCGAGCTTGTTGTAGAAGGCCTCCGTCTTTTCCATATCGTCCGTTTCGATACAGACATGTGCGAGTTTAACCAACGATTCCCTCCCTTTTGTTGCACCAGGCGCGGGCCGGCGCCTGTTTATTCCGGCTCATCGCGACCATCGATCCACCAATCCATATTTGCGACACCCCGGAGGAATTCACCTCGTTCCTGATCGGTCTGTGCGAAAACGGCAGCCATAACGCGCTTGGCGGTTTCGTCCGCAGGCCAGCGCATTTGAACACCGTCAGAGCGCGAAATTTTTACAATCAGTTCGGCCAACGAACGCGGATCCTCCCCTTGCGATTCTTGCTTCATTTCCTGACGCAGCCAATCATTGTACCGACGATACGGGGATTCCCCTTCTGTTGTATCTTCCTCATCAGCGCTTCGGAAAATGTTCGTCGCGTACTGTCCTGGTTCGACCAATGCGGTCTTGATGTTCCAGCGAGCAATTTCGTTTCGGTACCCCTCGCACAGCCCTTCAAGCGCAAACTTTGACGCCGCATAGGCTGCATCACCCCCTTTTGACGCCATGCCGGAAAGGGAACTGATATTGATAATATAGCCGCTGTTCTGTCTGCGCATGACTGGCAAAACCGCCTGGGTCAATAGCGCCGGGCCGATGAAATTCACTTCCATTGTTTGCCGCAGTTCCGCTTCGCTAACATCCTCAAACGCGCCAACCGGTAAAACACCTGCATTGTTGACAAGAACATCAACGCCGCCCGCTTCATCGGCAATTGATTGGACGATTGAGCCGATACGAGCGGTCGCCGTCACGTCAAGCTCAACGATTTTCAGGGTAAGTCCTTCGCGATCGGCGGCGGCCTCTAAGTTTTTACTCCGGGATAGATCGCGCATGGATGCGAAAACTCGATCCTTGGCGCGGGCAAAAGCAAGTGCGGTTTCCATCCCGATACCGCTGGAACATCCCGTAATCAGTACAGATCTCATTGTTTTTCCAAACCCATTCCCGCCTTGCCCCTACTCTTTTGACCAATCGAATAGGATGCCAACTGCTTCATCGCGACTATCGCTTGCAAGATCATACGCTTCCTCGAAATCCCCCGGCGAAAATCGTTGGGTGATCAGGCCGCCAAGGCTCATCATGCCTCGCGCAGCCAATTCAAAAAACAAACCGTCGATATCCGCTGAGGAAAGTCCGCCGCGGTCATGGCTTTCGTGCGCGGCAATTACGCTGAGGCTTTTACTCATCATGTCCGACGTCAGGCGTTGACGCGCGGGAAACCCTGTATCCCCGAGCAACACGACTCTGCCGCCCGGGGCGGCCAATGCTAACGCCGCTTCAATCACATTCGGATTGCCTGTTGAATCAATGACAGATTCAAATCCGTCGCCATCTGATAACTCCACTATCTTTGTGTGATCTTCGATCACTGAGCCAGCGACAGTGACAACTGGCTCCGGAGAGAGCGACAACCGGTTCGCCGAAATATCGCACAGCACAACGCGGCGCATCCCGGCGGAAAGAGCCCAACGCGCGGCCAATTGGCCGACAGGCCCGGCGCCGATGATTAATGTCTGCCTGCCGAGAAGAAAACTCGCCGCATCCGCGCCGCGAAACGCAATCTTGGCAAAGCCGCACCAGATTGCATCGTCATCAGAAACATCCTCTGGTACGGCACTGCATGAACCGGCTGGAACAACCCAGTGCGAGCCGTGCGCTTTGCGAAAAAAGACCCTTTGTCCGGGCTTTACGCTTTCGACGTCTGCGCCCACAGCTTCAACAACACCCAGCGCATGGTTCCCGGTTTGCGTTCTTGGAAAAGCGAATTGTTTCGCAAAATGGGTGTCAGGGTCATATCGCTGATGAAGGACCGTTGTCTCCGTTCCTATGCTGATCAAGCTGCAAAGCGTTCGGATGAGCACATCATCACTATCCGGCGCCTCGACCGCATAATTTTCCAGAGCGACGCAGCTCTTTTCCGGAAATATGATTCGCTGCGCCAACGGTCCTCCGCTATCGAAACGTTCGCTTGGAAAGAGTCTCACACTGTGAATCTGCGCGTCAAACCGCAAAATCTAATCATTGCCATTAGCCGAATTTGTGGGCGGGATAGAATTCGCATTGGAGCCTGAGTTCGCGTTCGCGAGAGCGTTGCCCCTCGCACAAACCCTTGTTTCACAACGCTTCTTTGGATTCGGAAATTTTCCCTATTTGGATTGACGAATTTTATTTTAATGCTAAAGTATTTTTATGCCCACCGATAACAAGACTGCGTCCGATGGTCAGCGCCGCGTGTTCATCACCGGTGGCGGCTCCGGCATAGGTCTGGCGGTCGCCAACGCTTTCGCCAACGACGGCCACGACGTAGTCATTGCGGGACGTAACGTCGACAAGCTCCGCGCAACCGGTCATCGCTTTGTGACAATTGATGTCACGGATGAAACCTCTGTCGCAGAAGCGATAACAGCAGCCGGCTCTATCGATATTTTTGTTGCAAACGCCGGCGCCGCAGCGACCGCCCCAGCTTTGAAAACCAAACGGGAAGTCTGGGACAGGATGATCGCTGTTAATTTGACGAGCGTTTTTCTTTGCGCGCAGGCGGCCGTGCCGCAACTGACGAAACGCGGCTGGGGGCGCTTCATCGCTGTCGCCTCTACCGCGTCGCTCAAGGGATACGCCTATACCGGCGCCTACGCCGCAGCAAAACATGGCGTTCTCGGCTGGATTCGAACACTCGCATTGGAGCTTGCAAAGACCGGCGTCACGGCGAATGCGGTCTGTCCTGGCTTTACCGACACGCCTCTTGTCGAAGACGCTCTCGATACTATCGTTGAAAAGACGGGAAGGAGCCGGGAGGAGGCCCTTGCCGCATTTGTGCAAGACAACCCCATGCAGCGTCTCGTCCGCACGGACGAGGTCGCCGCCGCAATTAAGTGGCTCGCCAGCGACGCTGCCGCCTCTATTAATGGTCAGGCGATCGCTATCGACGGCGGCGAGACGGCGTCATGACCCGGTCCGAACGCGATGCGTTGCGCGCTTGGCTCGATTTGCTGATCGCCTCAAACGCGATCAAGAAGTCAATAGATACGGCCTTGCGATCACAATTCGGCCTTTCCATTTCGCGCTTCGACGTCCTATCCGCGCTTGATCGTGCAGGTCCGGACGGACTGCGCGCCGGCGACTTGTCGCAACGACTTATGGTCACCGAAGGCAACACCACACAAGTGACCGCCCCGCTCATTCGCGACGGTCTCGTCAAGCGCGTATCGAGCAATGAAGACGGTCGGGTTGCAATATTCCGCCTCACTCGCAAAGGCGAAAAACTGTTCCAGAAAATGGCCGATGAACATCGCAGTTGGGTGGGCGACGCTTTCGCCGGCCTGTCCCAGAGCGAGCTGGCTACACTTCGTCGCCTTCTCGCCAAACTGAATCTGCCGCTGGATAAGGAAAAAAGGAGCGCTGCATGAATCCTCAGGAATTCAAGCCCGAGCATTTCGCATGGGACTACGCTGACGGCGTCGCCCGTATTGCGCTGAAGCGGCCCGAAAGGAAAAATCCGCTGACGTTCGACTCCTACGCGGAACTTCGAGATACGTTCCGCCAGCTTGTTTACGTCAAGGACGTGAAAGCTGTTGTCTTCGCCAGTAGCGGCGGCAACTTCTGCTCAGGCGGCGACGTTCATGAGATTATCGGGCCTCTAACGAAAATGGGCGTTCCGGAATTGCTCGATTTCACTCGTATGACCGGCGATCTCGTCAAGGCGATGCGGGGCTGCCCGCAGCCCATAGTCGCCGCCGTGGACGGCGTTAGCGTTGGCGCGGGAGCAATAATCTCGATGGCGTCGGACATAAGATATGCAACGCCGGATGCGAAAACCGCATTTTTGTTTAATCGCGTAGGTCTTGCAGGCTGCGATATGGGCGCCTGTGCAATTCTTCCGCGCATCATCGGACAGGGGCGCGCCAGCGAACTGCTGTTTTTCGGGCGCAGTTTTTCCGCAGAAGAGGGATTTGCCTGGGGGTTTTTCAACCAGATCGTCGAGGCCAAATCGCTCGACGATCACGCCCTGATGATGGCCAAGAAGCTTGCCTCCGGACCGGCTTTCGCCAATGGCGTCACCAAAAACCAGCTCAATTATGAGTGGGATATGAGCCTTGACGCGGCGATTGAAGCCGAAGCGCAGGCCCAGGCAATCTGCATGAAGACCAATGATTTCGAGCGCGCGTACAAAGCCTTTGTCGCGAAGGAAAAACCGGTTTTCGAGGGTAATTGACGATGGCGGATCGTTCATTTCTCGACTGGCCGTTCTTTGAGAGCCATCACAAGAAGTTGGCCATCGACCTCGATGAGTGGTCGGCAGCGGTGCT
Organism: Hyphococcus sp.; assembly: GCA_965267325.1. Taxonomy (GTDB): domain Bacteria; phylum Pseudomonadota; class Alphaproteobacteria; order Caulobacterales; family Parvularculaceae; genus Hyphococcus. The sequence goes on from OZ253943.1 coordinate 1,695,943, forward strand.
GCCCGCAATCGTCGATACCGAGGGCGCACATGAAAATGTGGATGAGACTTGCCGCGAACTCGTGAAGGCGCTCGGCAGCGACGGCTGGTTGCGATACGTTGCGCCCAAAGCCTATGGCGGCGCCCATGACGATCTCGACGTACGCTCTCTTGCGTTGATCCGCGAGACTCTGGCGCGCCATTCTGGTCTTGCGGATTTTGCGTTCGCCATGCAGGGGCTTGGGTCCGGCGCCATCAGCCTTTTTGCGACTGACGCCATCAAAAAACGCTATCTGCCGGGCGTTGTCGCGGGCGAAAAAATTGCTGCATTTGCACTGTCTGAAAAAGACGCCGGTTCCGATGCGGCGGCCATCACTACCGAAATGCGCCGTGAAGACGCCGAATATGTGATTAACGGCGAAAAAACCTGGATCTCTAACGGTGGTATCGCCGATTTTTACTGCCTCTTCGCCCGAACCGAAGCGGGTGTCAGCGCAATTGTCGTCGATGCGGATACGCCCGGGTTCTCCATCCCTGAGCGCATTGAAGTCATCGCGCCACACCCTCTTGCGACACTACGCTTCACTGATGCGCGTGTTCCAGCCGCTCATTTAATCGGCGAGGAGGGAAAAGGATTTAGAACGGCTCTTTCAACGCTTGACATCTTCCGCACTACGGTCGGCGCGGCGGCGCTCGGCTTTGCACGCCGAGCGCTCGATGACGCAACAGAGCGCGCCCTTGCGCGCAAGATGTTTGGCGCCACGCTCGCCGACCAGCCAATCGCACAGAGCTTACTTGCAGAGATGGCGCTCGACGTCGAAGCTTCGGCACTTCTTGTTTATCGCTCCGCCTGGACAAAAGACGTGAAGAAATCTCGCGTCACCAGTGAAGCAGCCATGGCGAAACTCCATGCCACCGATCAGGCGCAAATAGTAATCGACAAAGCTGTTCAACTCTTCGGTGGCCTGGGCGTCAAGAAAGGAAGCAAGGTGGAAGAGCTTTATAGAGAAGTACGCGCATTGCGCATCTATGAAGGTGCTTCGGAAGTCCAGAAAATCGTAATCGCTCGCCAGCTTCTGCAGAATTTCAAGAACGGAGGTGGCGCATGAGTCACAAGATTCTCCAACCTGAAGGCTGGGTGCGTCCCAAAGGCTATGCGAACGGCGTCGCCGCTTCCGGTCGTCTGGTGTTTACCGCCGGCGTTGTTGGTTGGAACGCACAAGAGGAATTCGAATGCGATGACATGGCCGGGCAATTTCGTCAAACGCTCGAAAACACCAAAGCGATACTCGCTGAAGGCGGCGCCGCGCCCGACCATATCGTGCGCATGACCTGCTACGTCACCGACAAGCACGAATATCTGGACAGCGCCAAAGAGATTGGCGCCGCTTGGCGAGACGTGCTCGGCCGCGTCTTTCCATGCATGGCGCTGGTCGAAGTCGCCGCCCTCGTTGAAGACAAAGCGAAGATAGAAATCGAGACGACAGCTGTTGTTCCTGGATAGACACATTTGAATGCACAAGGATTAGTCCGATGAAAATTATTGTGATCGGCGGCGGGCCCGGCGGGCTCTATTTCGCGTTGTTAACGAAGAAGCGCATGCCGGACTGCGAAATTGAGATCTACGAACAAAACCGCCCTGATGATACATTTGGTTTCGGCGTGGTGTTTTCAGACGAAACACTCGATGAATTCCTGAGCGCCGATCCTCAGTCATACGACATGATCAAGGACTCGTTCGCCTATTGGGCGGACATTGTCATCGAGCGCGCCGGCGAACGCACCGTTATAGGCGGCAACGGATTCGCAGGCTGCTCTCGCAAGGCGCTTCTGCAGCTATTGCAAACACGCTGCGCCGAAGAAGGCATTCGTATCCATTTTGAAGAGATGATCGACGTCGCAGATTTCGAATCACGTTTCGCTGAGAGTGATATCGTTGTTCTTGCCAACGGCATCAACAGCCCGATGCGAGCGAAGTATGAAAAAGAGTTCGGCGTAAGAATTGAGGAACGTCGAAACTACTTCACCTGGATGGGGTCAACACGGCCGCTCGACGCCTTCACTTTCTTCTTCCAAAAAACAGAGCACGGTCACTTCTGCGCCCATACCTATCAATACGAAGAAGGACATTCGACCTGGGTGATTGAAACGACGCCCGAGTGCTGGGAGGCGAGCGGGTTCGCCGACATGAGCGAAGAAGAAGCGGCGCGCTATCTCGAAAATGTGTTCGAAGAAAATCTTGGCGGCCACGGCCTCATCACCAATCGCTCTATCTGGCGACGCTTCCCGGTCATCGCTTGCGAGCGCTGGAGTCATGAGAACATGGTGATGCTGGGCGATATCAAGGCGACGGCGCATTGGTCAATCGGTTCCGGCACCAAGCTCGCAATGGAATGCGCCATCGCCCTGTCAGACGCGGTTGTTGAAAACCCGCATGACGTAAACGCCGCTTTCGCCGCCTATGAAGAAGAACGGCGAACGCCGGTAGAGATCACACAGCATAATGCTGCTGTCTCTTTGCGCTGGTTTGAAGACATGCCCATCCACTGGGACAAAGCGCGTTATGAATTCGCCTTTTCGGTGATGTCGCGGGCAAAGTCAGTCACATGGGATAATCTGAAACTCCGGGACAGACAATTCCTGGAAAAAGCAGAGTCGGAATATTATGATCGATACGAAAAAGCGACAGGCCGCAACCTCTTAAAAAACCGCCCGACGCCGATGTTTACCCCGTTTGATCTGCGTGAAATGACGGTCCAAAACCGCGTCGCCATGGCGCCGATGGCTCAGTATTGCGCTGGAAACGGACGCCTCACAGACTGGCACTTTACGCATTATTGGGCGCGAGCAATGGGCGGCGCGGGATTGATCTTTACCGAGATGACCTGCCCTACAGCGGATGCGCGCATCACGCCGGGATGTACAGGTCTCTGGAACGACGAGCAAGAAGCTGATTTCACGCGCCTTGTATCACTTATCCATCAAACACCGACAAAAGTCGCTCTGCAATTGGGACACGCTGGCCGCAAAGGCTCAACCAAGACACCGGCCGACGGCATGGACATGCCGCTCGACAGCGGAAACTGGCCCATTTTCTCCGCGTCGGCAATTCCATACATAGAAGGCGTCTCCGATACGCCGGCTGAAATCAACCGCGCGCATATGGACGCCATTCGCGATAGTTTCGTCGCATCCGCGACCCGCGGCGCGCGCGCCGGGTTCGACATGCTGGAGCTGCATTGTGCTCACGGGTATCTATTGGCGAGTTTTCTGTCGCCGCTCACCAATCAACGCAACGATGAATATGGCGGCGATGCGAAAGCGCGCGCGAAATTTCCACTTGAAGTGTTCGAAGCCGTTCGAGCGGTCTGGCCGAAGGACCGCCCGATGTCGGTGCGGTTATCATCCAGCGACTGGGCGCCGGATGGCCTGAGCCTTGATGATCTTGAAATTATTGCCCGGCTGTTCAAAGAGGCGGGCGTTGACATCATTCATTGTTCATCGGGCGAAACTGTGAAATGGCAGAAACCGGTTTTCGGCCGCATGTGGCAAACGCCATTCGCCGAGTTCGTCAAACAACGTGTCGGCGTGCCGACTATCGCCGTAGGCGACATCACGCTGCCCGAGCAGGTGAACACGATCGTCGCCGCCGGCCGGGCCGATCTTTGCGCCCTTGCGCGCCCGCATCTCAACAATCCGTTCTGGACACGGCACGCCGCTGGACATTACGGCGTTAGCGAGGTTGCCGGGGACCGACTTGGCTGGCCGGAGCAGTTGCGCTCGGGCGAGTATCAGCTCTATCGGGAAGCGGAAAAAGCAAACGAAAAAGCGCTTGATCTTGCCTTGAAAGCCCGCCCCAACCGCCGACATTATCAGCAGGCCGCAAACTAGGGACCGCTTCCCCCGGCGATAGCAAAGTGTGGCAAACGCTGGCTAGAGGCGGGCCGTTGCCCTATAGAATCGCGTTCATGACAATTACACATGAGCGCGAACTCACGGTGCCTTGGGGGGAATCAGATCCCTTTGGCCTTGTTTACTTTCCGCGAATGCTCGCCTGGTTCAACGATACTGAGCATGACCTGTTGAGAAAGATCGGATTCCCGACAGAACAGCTTATCAGGAACCACCGCACAGCCTTCGTCATGGGCAAAATCGATTTCAAATTTGTCGGCCCGGCCGCCTATGGCAATCGTGTCATGACCAAGATCCAACTCGACAAAATTTCCAGATCGACGCTTCAATGGAAGTGTACGGCGGAAAACCTGTCAACTAACGAGCCGATTACAAATGGTCTCGCCATTCGCATCTATGCGAAGATCAAGGATGACGGCAATTTGAAATCGGAACCCATTCCACAAGAACTGATCGACGCCCTAAACGGCGGATAGAGGTCGGCTTACTCGCCGGGGCCTCGCCAGGGCGGCGCAATGGTGCGGCGTTTTCCGTCAGGCGTGCGCTTCGCATCAACAGCATCGAGCGCCAGCCGATCCCATAGCTGGCAGGTGACCATTTTGTGCTTCTGGTCCAACCCTTCACAATAATTCGTGTACTTGCAGAGATTTACTTCTGCGCCACAGCCCGTGCGCACTTTTTCAAACCAATCTGGATCGGCCATGGCCTGGCGAGCAAAGCCGATAATATCGGCATGGCCACTTTCAATGTATGACTCTGCCTGTTCAAAGCCGTGCATGCCGCCGGCCAATACAATCGGCGTATCAAGCCGGTTGTCGCGGATAGCGCCGCGAATTCGATGCGCCGGCGCTGCATTGCGACCGAAGGGGCCTTCTTCGTCGGAGATAATTTGCGGCATGCATTCATACCCGCTTCGGCCAGTATAAGGGTAAATCGCTTCGCCGACCTTTGGCGTCGCAGCGTCTTCAAACTTTCCGCCGCGTGACAGAGAAATAAAATCCATCCCTGCGTTCGCAAAAGACGTCGCGAAATAGACCGCGTCCTCGACTGTTGAGCCGTCCACTATGCAGTCTTCGCTCAGCATGCGGCAACCGACGATGAAGTCCGGATGCACGCGCGCGCGAACCGCCTGGTAAACTTCCAGAGGCAACCGCAAGCGCCCTTCTAGGTCGCCGCCATAACCGTCGCTGCGAGTATTCAATGCCGACAGAAAAGACGCCATGGTATAGGCGTGGGCATAGTGAAGCTCGACGCCATCGAAGCCAGCAGCCTCCGCCCGCGCCACCGCATCTGAAAATATCTGCGGCAGTATTTGCGGCAATGCTGCAATATGGGACGCGTGTGTATCCGTAACTCGTTCGCGGTCGCCACGGGTTAAGCTTTCATATTCTCGTTCGCTCAGGACAGACTCCAACGCATCATCGTCCATAACAACAAGGGCTTCACGAACAGCCATATCTGAGGCCGCAGGCATGTTTAGTTTTGCACGGTGAACATCGGTGATAGCGAGGAAACGCTGCAGGTATTTCTCACGCTCCGGGCGGCGACGAATGCTGAGAAAATCAATTATCTGGATAAAGAGCTTTGTTTCGCCGCCGCTGGCTTCACGCACTGCTTCGACAATCTTCCGTAACCCTGGGATAAACCGGTCATGACCGATGCGCAGCAAGGGCCCGGAGGGAATATCACGCACGCCGGTTGCCTCTACAACGATGGCGCCAGGCTTTCCTTGTGCAAAGCGCCGATACCAGTCAAGGATGTCCTCAGTGACCAGCCCGTCATCCGTCGCGCGCCAGGGAACCATGGCCGGAATCCAGGTTCGCTGCGATAATGCGAGCCTTCCAACCTCTATCGGCGAGAATAGCTTAGAACGCGCAGCAGTTGCGCTGTCCGGCCAATTGCCAGGCGCAACCGCGTATCGAATGCGTTGAGGCGGCTTCCACATTTAAAAGTATACGCTTGAACTCTCGTGGGCGCCGTCGCAATTGACAAGCACGGCTTTCTTTTCCCGAATTTTGAAGCCATCGCTTTCCTCGATAAGCTGATGACGATAGCCTCCCGAGTAGAGTAACGGCTTGTTGCGACGATACTCCGCCATTTGGAATCGCGAAGAAACCGTCAGCCGATCACCATCGCACTCATCAATCATAATGTTGGAAATAAGGTGTGACGTTCGCGGAAAGGGCTGGAGGGAATAAGCAGCAGGACTTTTAAAACGCGCAATGCGCACATCCCGCAGCAGACTGTCTTCGTACACCAGCGAAACATGATGCAAAGGGTCCGGCTGATCTGGCGTTGCGGGCGCCCAATATACGCCGTCTTCAGTGAATAGCGCATTCCAATCAGCCCAGCGCTGCTCGTCGAGCAATCGCGCCTCATGGAATAGGAACTGCGATACGCGGTGGTGGAGTTCGAGGTTAGCAGAAACCATTATTCCCCTCCCCGCGCCATATAGTCTTTCCATGCACGGTACTGATTACGGAACGCAAGATCGCTGGACCCCTTGGCAAAGACGTGACCATCACCGAGGTCTTCATCGCGTCCGAAATCGCGATGCATCAGCACCCATTCCGCCCCTTCCGACCCCAGGCCTAGCTGCTGGCGACGATAGGCTTCCTGATCGTCAGGTCCGACGAGATTTGCGGACGAGTTGATGAGGTTACAGTATAGAATCGATCGCCGCAGCAGTTCGTCCGGCGCACCCTTCAGCCGGAACGTCCAGCTTTCGATTATCGTTCGGTCAACTGCAACGGGTTTAACGATTCGCATTGTTTGAATAGCGCCTTTAATCGTTGCACTTGGATAAAACACCGTATTGTGCCGGTTGACTGCGAAGATCTCGTCGACCTTTTCCTTGCCGTATGCTTTCTCCATGGCGGCGTTGTACTCCGGCACATCGGAATATTTCGCGTGAATAGATGTCTTGCCGCCGGAATATCCATGACCGTAGTCGAACGCATGCAAGCCCATGTCGTCAAAAAAGCTGTAGCTTTCCGTAAAGGGCGAAATGATTTCAATTGCCGCAGGCGCCGGGCCGTCGCCCAGGGTCTTCTTGGCAACGGAGCGAGCCGTCAGACTTGAAGACTGATGCGTCACCATGGGGTGCATCAAATCATTCAAGTTTTCGATAAAGAATTTCCAGTTGCAATCATGTTCATAGCGCAACACGCCGCCAGTGATTTCGAGCTCTCCTTCGGGAGCGCGGTCGACCATGTTGTCGATCGACGAGGCAACGCCGCCAAGCCACGTTTTAAGATCAGGACCTTCTTCGCTTAAGCTCGCAAAAACGAAGCCACGGTAGGAGCCGTAACGAGGGGCGCGCTTAATACTTGCGTCTGGGTCGGTCCTGTCAAAGTCGGTTCCATCATACCCCTGCTCCAACGGGATCGATAAAAGCTTCCCATCAAGGTGAAACCGCCATCCGTGATAGCAACATCGCAGCTCTTTAACTACGCCGCACTCGTCCCCGACAAGTTGCGCGCCCTTGTGCGCACAACGATTGTAGAGAACGTGAATTTCCCCTTCTGCATCTCTTATAAGAAGGACGGGTTGCCGTCCGATCGACGTAGCATAATACGCACCCGGTTCTGCAATCTGGCTTTCGTGCCCCACATAGATCCAGCTCTTCTCCCATATCCGGTCCATCTCAAGCGCAAATATCGCCGGATCCGTATAGATCGAACGATGAACCTTGTCTTTTTGAGCGAGAAAATTGATGTCCAGTGGCGCATGCCCGTTATCGATTAGCGTTGTCATTGTTCCCTCCTCAAATCACGACCGAGCCGACGCTTGTGCCGCCGCATACGTACAAAGTTTGTCCGGTCACAAAGCCGGCGCCTTCCGAAAGAAAAAACGAAACAGCCGCGGCGACATCTTGCGGCTCGCCAATTCGTTTCACCGGTATGGAAGCCGCCAGTTTTGTTTTGCGGTCGCTTCCATCCGGTACAATGTCGTGAAACATTTCCGATTCAACGGGACCCGGCGCCACGCAATTGGAAGTTATCCCATGTTCTCCCAATTCGAGCGCCCAGGTCCTTAACATGCCCATCATGCCAGCCTTTGTGGCGGCATAGTTGGTGCGCGTCTGCAACCCCAGCGCGCCCCGGGAAGACACGCCGACAATGCGACCAAATTTTTCTTCTTTCATGGCGGGAAGCGCCGCTTGCACCAACGTCATCATTGACGCGAGATGCAGTTCTGTCAGGTAATCAAGGTCGACAAGGCTGGCGTCCTCAATTAACGCCGGCCGAATGACGCCGGCGTTATGCACCGCATAAAGAATCTTTTCCTGCCTCGCGAGTTCAGCGAATGCCTGTTGCGTTTCTGTCCGGTCGGCAAGGTCCACCTGAACGAAAGAAAGCTTGTCATGGGAAAAGTCCGGCGCACGCCGGGCAACCGAAACAACGCGCTTTCCTTCGTCTAGCAACTTTGCGCAGATCCCTGCGCCTATTCCGGCGCTGCCTCCAGTGACAACGGCAACCCCGTCCCGTTTGCGCGAATGCTTCATCAGCTCTGAACCAGTGCGACTACGCGCAAGGGACTGCCCGATCCCGCTTTGATTTTTAGCGGCGCTGCAATAACAACGGCGCCTTTTGCAGGCAGTTGATCGAGATTACGCAGGCATTGCAGGCCGTATTTGCCAGCGCCATGCAAAATCGAATGCGCAGGATATGGCGGGTCAAAATGTCCGGCTTGGCCCGCATCGGTGCCGATTGTTTCAACGCCAAAGCCGATGACGTCTCGACTTTCCACCATGTAACGAATGGCGCCCGCGTCTGGTCCCGGAGAGTGTGCGCCATCCTCCTTCAGGTTCAGATATTCTTTCGGCCCGCGCGTTGACCAATCTGTGCGAAACAAAACCCACGATCCGGCGGGGATGTCGCCATGTTTCTTTTCCCAGTCTTGAACATGCGCGGCCGTCAGAATGAAATCTTCATCCTCGGTAACTTCCTTTGTGAAATCCATGACGCAGGCCGGACGCACAAAACCGTCAGGGTCAATCGTATCGACCGAACCATTCGGTAGATCCTTACCAGTAACCCAATGCACCGGCGCATCGAAATGCGTACCCGTATGTTCATTGCAAGAGAAATTCCGCCAGTACCAGGCCGGCCCGCGGTCGTCATAGCGGGAGACTTCTTCAATTCGGAATGGCTGACACTGACCAAATTCAGGCGGCAATACGAGAACCGGGAAATCCGGGTCGAGCGTATGCGTTAGATCTACGACCTTCACCGCGCCCGACGCCATCGCTTCACCAAGTTTTTCGAGTAAGTCCATTGTCATCTCTCCCTAGTCCATCATTCTTGTTGATGTCAGCTCACGTTCGAGCACCGCCGGACTTTCACGCCAACGCTCTTGAATGTCCTGTGCGATATCGCCGACGTGAATTTCCTCGATGCCTTCCTTCAATGCTGTCATCACTTCAGCAGCGAAACGCTGGGGCGCGACTTTTGGCGGCGGCAGCTCTTGCGACCACTCGTCATCGATTGGGCCGTGAAATGCGTTCAGGACTTTTACGCCGGCGCCGGCGAACTCGGCGCGCGCATTCTGCGCCAGCGCAAGCGCCGCCGCCTGGCTCGCGCTGTTGACGCCAAAGCGCGGCCAATCAGAAAAAGCGTAAGCCGACAGGCAATTCACCCACGCGACTGCGCAATTTTCTCCATCCGCAGCGCGCGCACGCATCGTCGGTCCAAATGCCTGCAGCAAACGAAGGGCGCCAAAGAAATTGATTTCCATCTCGTCTTTGGCAATCGACACGTTTCGGCGCTCGAAGACGGAGCCTGGGCGAACATGCTGCGCGGTGTTAATCAGAATATCAGTCTTGCCGCCGATTGATGCCGCCAATTCTGCAACACTTGCACTATCAGCAACGTTGAGAGGTGCGAGTTCTGAGCGCTCCAATGCAAAAACTTCGTCTTGACCAGGAAACGGTTTCCATGAATTAGCCACACCGAGGAAAACTTTCGCCGCGCCAGCCTCTATGGCGGCGCGCGCAACAGCTTGCCCCGTGGCCGTTCTGACATCTGTAACAAAAACGCGACGTTGCTTCGGGTCGCAGGTCAGGGCGCGCAACGCTTTATCGTCAGCCATATTCTCTGTCTCCTTCTCCGGCAGGGCCATCAACACGCCCTGTCCGGACCTGTCGGTCCGTGCGATGAGCCGGACCGCGCCGTCTTTTTCTACGTCTTCGTGGAGATGCGCCGTAACGACGGGGCCCGCGTTCATTTTTACGGCGCCGATTCGCCATGGAAGGCGTTCGCGAAAGTAAACATTGGTGCTTGCATCAAGCACTGTTTCACTGATGAGCTTGCCGCCTGCATCGACTTCGCGCCAGTGAAGGTCTTCTGACCAACAATTGGAACATGCGTCGCGCGGCGGATATTGAACCACGTCGCACTCGGCGCATTTTTGCAAACGTAATTCGCCGCGCGCTGCATAAGTAGAAAAAAAGTGTGCAGCGCGACTGCGCGCACCAGGAGGCTGCGTAAAAACTCGGGACCGCTTAGTCGGATCCTTTTTGGGCGGCGGCTTCAAAGCATCAACCATGAGCGTCCCCGCTTTCGATAATCGTCGCGGCGGAACAAAGGCCGCGATCATAGTTGACCATACCGAAGCCGGAAACCAGAGCACGTTTGGCATTGTTGACCTGGGCGCCGAGAGGAGCGCCGGTCAATTGCCTGATCGCCTCTACAAGACCGAGATATCCGCCGGCCGCTCCCGCTTGTCCAACGGACAATTGACCGCCGGACGTGTTGTGGGGGAAGTTACCGTCAACAGTCAGATCGTGGGCGCGCACGAAGTCTTTTGCCTCGCCTTTTTTACAAAAACCAAGATCCTCGATTTGCATCATCGATATGACCGGGTAATCGTCATATGTTTGCAAAATGTCGATGCCAGCGGGCTTGCATCCGGCCATCGACCATAGCTCGTCGACATCCCTAGCCCAGCCGCCGCGCAGCTGGATCGGGTCTTCGCTATAGGCATTGTGTCGCTCGATCGCTGACAGAACGCGAACGAAAGAAAGTCCATGTGCTTTTGCTGTTTCCTCGCGCATGACAAGAAAAGCTTCTGCGCCGGCGCAAGGCATGACGCAGTCAAACAGATGAATTGGCTCTGCAACCGGGCGAGCGTTCATATAGTCTTCGAGTGTCAGCGGCTTTTTCATTAGCGCGTGAGGGTTAGTCAACGCGTTTTCCCGCTGAGCGACACAGATTTTTCCAAAATCTTCGCGAACAGCGCCGTAGGTTTTCATATACGCGGCGGTCATCAATGCGAATGACGCATTTGGCCCGCCGGAACCGTATGGATAGGAAGCATCCTGCGAGAAGCGGCTAAAACTCGTCAGCATACTGCGAAACGAGTTTACATGATTTGTGTCTCCCGCAACGCAAGCGACAACATTAGCGTCGCCGGCCTGAACGGCTCGCCCTGCCCTGCGCAGCGCGACGACGCCAGAGGCGCCGCCCATGGGGATATGATCGAGCCAGCGCGGAAAAATACCGAAATGCTGGGTCAGCCCGACGGCCGTGTCAGGAAACAGCGTAAAGGATGAAACACTCAGACCGTCAATTTCGGCGGCACTTAGTCCGGTCGCGTCTTTTAGTCCACGCAATGCCCGACCGATCCACCAATGGGCAGATTCCTTTGAGTATCGTTTATAAGGAACGGTTACCGGCGCAGCGAGCACAACGCCGTCATAGGCAGTTCTGTTCGCAGCGCCCGCCATCAGCCCGCTTTCCTTGGTTTTTTGAAGGCCGTAAAACTATATGCGTCGCCTGCTTCGACATATTCGCGAGCGATCGTTTTGGCGTCGCCGCGCTTGACCTTCTCTGATGCGGTCATCGGGATTTCGTCGACAAAGACAATGTAGGCAGGCGCCTTGTAGTAAACGAGATGGCCCATTGCATGGTCAAATATCGATCGCGCCAGCGCCTCGGTTTTTTTGTTTCCAGCAATCACCAAAGCCGCCACTTCATCACCGCGAATATCATCGGGCACCGGAACGACAACGCAGTTTTCAACGTCTTCGTGACGCATCAAAGCGCTTTCAACCTCAATAGCGGCGATATTTTCTCCACTGCGGCGAATGACGTTTTTACGCCGATCAACAAAATAGAAGTAGCCCTCATCATCAACGCGAACCACATCGCCGGTGTGAAACCAGCCGCCCGACCAGGCTTCTTCCGTCGCCTTCTCGTCCTTAAAATATCTGGTGAAGAAAAAACGCTGCGGATTGTCGCCAGCGCGACGCACCAGCAATTCGCCCGGCTCGCCCTCCGGCGACTGTCTCCCCTCTTCGTCTATCAACTTCCATTCAAGGCCGTCCGGCGCCCTGCCGAAGCAGCGCGTTCCCACATGACGAGGCTCATGAGCGGCGGTGATCCAGGCGCCGGCGCCTGTTTCCGTCATTGCCCAGGCTTCAATTAGTGTGACGCCAAACCGATCTTCAAAACGCGCATGGTGTTTTGGATCGCAGCCTGCGCCGAAGCCGAACTTAATCTGATCTGAAAAGTCTTCGTTTTCGCTTTCGGGTCCATTCAATAACATTGCCGGCATAACGCCGAGATAATGCATGATGGAAGCATTTGAAGCGCGCACCGTTCGCCACCAGCTTTTCGGATGAAACCGATCGAGTTGAATAAGGCAACCGCCGCTCTGCATTGCCGCCATGAACGAACATGCAAGGGCGTTCATATGCGTGACCGGCAAGGGCGTGATGATCCTCTCGACGCCTTCGTCGAATGTGCAATGACCACCCAGCCCGGTGTAGAGATCGCCGATTGCGCGAAAATACTCGTTCGAGAGAATGCACCCCTTTGGCTGGCCTGTCGTGCCGGACGTATAGAGGATCGCCGCCTCACGATAAGCCGGATTTCCCGCAGCTACAACGGATGGACTTAGTCGTTCTTCGCCAATGCCTTCAGCGTCTACGACCGGACAATCAGCGAGACTGACCATGCGGTCAACAAATACGGGATCACAGACAATAAGAGCGGCTTCGCTGTGCTCGATCTGATACCGTATTTCGTCATCGACCATGCCCACATTAAGCGGAAGCACTGACGCCCCGCAGGCGTTAATCGCCAGGAAATGAAAAAAGAAAGCCGGCCGGTTCTCAAATGCGAGAGCGATTCGAATTCCGGGACCCAAATTGGCGGTCTCGTATTTCGATCGAAGCGCCGTAACAATCGCGGCGGCCTCCGAATATGAATAATCCGTGACGCCGAGGCGATACACTGCGGCCGTTTCCTCAGGCATATGAATAAATGGCCGGTCGCAAAAACGGCCTACAGACTCATTGAACAGATCATATATGGTTTGATCTGTCATGAATTCCGAACTCTTTCCCGCGCGGCTTCATAAGGAGAGCGTTGCAGATTGCTGCGCACTTGTTTCAAAACGTTGGTTACTGTTTTGATTTCGGCAGCGCTTACGCCTTCAAACGCCCGTTCAAATACACGCTGACCAATTTCCTGCACTCTCCTTAATACGTTCGCCGCTTTTGGCGTCATCGTTACGTTCACAAAGCGACGGTCATCAGCGGTAACCGTTCGCCTCACAAGGCCTTCCGCCTCCATGCGAATGAGCATGCGCGTCAGCGTGGGCATTTTCGTAACTGACCGCCGCGACAAATCCCCCACGGTACTCGGACTACTGTCGTGAAGCAGCATAAGAATGCGCCACTCCATTGTCGTAAGACCGTAGGACTTTAGCGCCGCGGCCATCTCGTCATTGTAAACCGAGGATGCTCGCACCAGATTGTACATGATGTAATCGTCGAGGATAAATCCGGCGTCCGCCGGTCCCTTTTTGCCGCTTTCGGTTCTTCGCGCCATATCTATTCCGCCGCCTGTAATGAGGGTTGCATTTCGTTCAGCGCTTTTTCCAGCGCGACGCCGTGCTCATCCGCCAACGCCGCTTCACGCAAAGCGGCAAGCGTCGCCGCCCCATTCGGCTGTCGCGCTATCTGATCAACACGAGCCAATATCGTGTTGAAGTTTGCGAGCCCTCTTTCAAACGTCTCGCCGTATCCTTTTAGCAGGCGCTGCATGGCGGCGATTTCGCAGGCAGTGTCGTAATCCACTGACGCATATCCGATTACCCAATTAAGCCACTGCCGAATGCGTGCGTCCTCTATGGCGAACCGAAATGAACGCGGCCGCATGAAGCGCAGTTTTGACAAAACCCAGAGCTGGAGAAATCCGCGAAGTTTTGTTGTCGGAACGCGTTTGCCTTCGCCCAATAGCAACATCAAGAGACGCCGGCGCAGCCTGCCCTTGAGAATGCTACGCGCTAAGCCCGCGGGAAGAATATCGCATACTTCTTCAACTCTCGGATGAAGAAATTCGTGCACGACGATGATTTGCCCCTCCTCCGCGTTTACGTCCTTTCGAAACCGGTGAAAGCGTGAGGCCCTTGTTTTCAGATCAGCAACGCGGATGGAATCTTCGTAGGTCATCCACAACGCCAGGTGTCGCGCCGCAATCAGCGAGAGACGATAGTTTTTCCCGGCGCCGCTGGCCCTGTCTGCAGCTACAACCTCGTTCAATCGATCGAGGTAAAGTTCTGCGTGTCTGATGCTCTGATAATCGACGCAGCGATCAAGGCCCTTGACGACGACGCTGTGTAACTCCGGCGGCAGTTCCTTGCGCATCCTTTCTAGCAGCGGACGCACAGCAGGCGACGGACCGGTTTTATTGTTTTCCTCGCGTTCACTGAACGTCTTATGCGGCGCAGACGTTGCCGCGAGTTCAAATCCTTTCCCAAACCCACGCAAGTTCGCTTCAACGGCCCGGCCGTCCGCCTTGATCGTGTCTTCGAAAATTTCGCGGGAAATCGGTAGGGCGCCGGCGCCGGCAAGCGCCCCGAACAAAACGGCGCTGATTACAGCCCCGGCATCCGCCGCTGCGGTCGCCATGTCGGCTTCAATGAACCGGCGTGCGACTTTTTTTGCTGATGCGCGGACCGCTTCAGTACTCTGTCGGCCGTCGCCCATGGCAATTTTTTCAGCGATCGCGTAATCGCGATGAGACGATGCAATCAATGTTGTTCGGTCTGAAACAAATCCACGCGCAATAGCGCGGCCCGCTTCCATAAATTCGGCGGCGATGACGATATCAACGTCGCCGGCTGCAGGCATCAGCGCAAGGACCGGAGCTTTTCCTTTATTACGCGCCTGGGCCTCCGGAAAGAGCTCAACATAATAGATGGTCGCGCCGGTGCGCTGCGCCACACCCGGCACCGAAGTCGACTGTGCAAGATAGCCGGCGCGCTCGCCGAGCCTCACAATCCAACTCGCAAGAACGCCGCCGCCCTGACCGCCCATGGCGGTAACCGCAATCCTGATGGAGCGCGCATCACTCATGCCGCGTCTCCAAAGGAGTATTTGGCGCGCCGGCGCTGGCCGCCCTGCTGCAACGCACTGATTATGGCGGCGCGCAGACCCGCCTTTGTTCGGTCCCACCACGACGGATTGTAAATAAGGTCGGCGCGATAAAAAGATGGGCACAAAACAGCCGAATGGGCGTTTTCTCCGCACACGCCGCACCCGACGCAGTCGTTATTCACATATGCAACCGGGTCTTCTTTCAACGGATCGGGATTGTCTCGCAGCGTTAGTGACGGACACCCCGAAATGCGGATGCAGGCGTGATCGCCCGTACACGTGTCAGGATCAACGCCAAACCGCGGCCGCACGACGCGCTCGCCGTTTGCAATAGCCTTGTTGCGCTGCGGCTTTTCTCGGCGTTGCCGATTGAGCATGCATTCGCCCTGGGCGATGATCACCTTCGGCCCCTTGTCCTTCGTAGTCATCGCATCTTTCAGCGCGCGCTTCATGTCGCCGATGTTGTATGTGTGGACTTCCTTGATCCACTCGACGCCCGTGCCACGCACAGCTTTGGCGATTGGGTTATTTGTCGCTTTTGTTTTGTTGGCCGCGCGGGAAGACAAAATGTCCTGACCGCCTGTCGCAGCGGAGTATCCGTTATCGACAATAATCAGGACATTGTCGTTCTGATTGAAGACGGCGTTACCAACGCCGCTCGTCAGGCCATTGTGCCAAAACCCGCCATCGCCCATCATCGAGACGGTGCGTTGCTGTGCATCCGCGTTAAACGCCGAAGCACCGGACCATCCCAGCCCGTACCCCATAGTGGTGTTGCCAATATCGAAAGGCGGCAGGATCGAAAATAAATGACATCCGATGTCACAACTAACGTGGAAGTCGCCGATATCCTTTTGCACTTGTTTCATGGCCGAAAAAACAGGCCGTTCCGGGCAGCCAGTACAAAACCCGGCCGGGCGCTGCGGCACGGTTTCTACTACAGATTTCAATTCTTCGTCCGGTAGCGCCGCTGGTATTGGCCTTACACTTTTCGCAAGCTTTGACGCATTTTCATCAAGGAACGCCGCAACCCCGGTGCGCATTACATCAGCAGTGTATTCGCCTGCACGCGGGAACACCGCTTTGCCGATAACTTTGGTTTGAATGTCATTGTTGCGCAAGATCGTGTTGATCGCCTGTTCCAGGTATTCTGGTTGACCTTCCTCCACCATCAGAACCGCTTTCTTGTCGAGGCAGAAGCCTTTCACTTCATCCTCGATCAGCGGATAGGTCACATTGAGACAGTAAATAGGAACATCCGTCTCGCCGAATGCATTGGCGAGCCCAAGCAATTCCAATGCTCGCATCAGGGTATTGTAGAGACCGCCCTGAACAACGATCCCAACCCGTCCTTTGTGCCCGCCCAAGAATTCATTCAGCTTGTTCTTTTTGATAAACTCGATCGCCGCAGGCCAGCGCTTTTCAATTTTCTCAATTTCATGTGCGAAGTTAGATGGCGGCAATACGATGCGCCCATAATCCCGATGCGGATTTTCCATCGCATCGGCGAGCGTAAAAGACGGCGCGACATTGTCTTTCGCCTCAAACGAACCGTAAACATGACAGGCGCGGATTCGAAGCTCCAGAAATACCGGTGTGTTCGATGCTTCCGACAGTTCGAATCCCCGTTCTATCGCACTGACGATTGACGGCAGATTGGGGCGCGGGTCGAGAAGCCACATTTGCGATTTCATGGCGAATGCATGCGACCGCTCCTGCATGATTGACGAGCCTTCGCCGTAATCCTCGCCAACGATGACAAGCGCGCCGCCGGTAACGCCGCTCGACGCCAATTGAGAAAGCGCGTCAGACGCCACATTGGTGCCGACCGTAGACTTCCAGGTTACAGCGCCGCGCAATGGATAATTCACCGACGCTGCGAGCATGGCTGCCGCCGCCGCCTCGCTGGCGCTTGCCTCGAAGTAAACGTTGAGTTCGCTAAGAACGTCCTGCGCATCGGACAGGACATCCATCAAATGCGAGATTGGCGCACCTTGATAGCCGCCCACATACGAAACGCCCGATTGCAGAAGCGCCTTTGTAACCGCAAGGATGCCCTCGCCATGAAAGGTGTTTCCGTTGCCAATTCGAAGATCTTCGACTTCTTTGGCGAACGAGCGCTCTGCCAATTGGGCCTCCCGAAAAATATCGTCCCAATTATTACGGCTTGGCGACCGCCTGCCGCCCGGACCGATTGTCAACAAATGTCATCCAAAATTTCGCATAGCACAAATTATTTCCATTTTCAATTGATATTACTTCTATTAATCCGCTGCCGGAACATGTCCGCCAATATGTCAGCGCTCAACTTGGAACGTCAGCGCGATAAAGGGACGGGATGAAGGTCCGCTATTTGCGTCTATCGGATAATGGGCCTGTCGTCCGCTTCATCGGTCGCGCAGGCAATGGGCGCGGGAATGTTGGCGAGGCTTGTCACGTTCTGAGAATTTTCTCCATGGCTTTGCCCTTCGCCAATTCATCGATCAACTTATCCATATAGCGGACGTTTTTCATTAGCGGGTCTTCGATTTCTTCGACCCGAACGCCGCATACAACGCCCTTGATGAGCGAACAGTTCGGATGCATCTGCGGCGCATCCGCGAAGAAGTTCTTAAAATTGCTTTCCTTCTCGATTTGCTTCTCCAAGCCCTTCTGATCGTAACCAGTCAGCCAACGAATGATCTCGTCAACCTCCTCCTTTGTGCGGTTTTTTCTTTCCGCTTTCTGAACATACATAGGATAGACCTTGGAAAACTTCATCGTTGAGATATCTGTTTTCGACATACCTTTTCCTGCTATTGCAACTTGCCTTGCGGAAAATACTCAGCGCCTTGCATCCGGAACGCAATAATCTCCCGAAATTCGATACCTGCTCCAGACTGTTCGCACTGGCCGAAGCAGGCCTTAAACTGTGCTTCGTTTTTGGCCGCTTTACGAGTATATCCGATTTATTCTTGGCCATAACACGGACCGAGAATAACGCACCGCGTACTATGATATAGCGACGGAGCCAAAGATAGACGATGTTGGTTCATTCATCGGAAAACCACCAGGTTAGAAAAACATCGTGCTAGCTAGAGTAAAACATGGCGCTTGAGAAAGTGGAAACTGAATCCAAAAAAGCCGTAGGCTTGCCACGCTTGCCGAAATTCTACGTCGCCGCGATACTTGGTGACGACCGGGCGAAGGAAATCGTCCGAAAAAAATCGGCTGATGGTTCCAAATTGCCGATTCCGGGCGACTTGAAAGGCGAAGTCAGCGTCCTCCGGGCCTGGATGCAGATGCGCAATCGTATCCGCAGGATTAGCGATGAATCGCACGGCTTTGCGCCCGAACCTGTTCCGCCCGGTCAATTTGATTTGCATGTGGGAATCATGAGCCACGGCGCCGACGCATTTGGCGCGCTAAAGCGCTTTATCGGCGCTTCAAATCTGCTTCGACCGGACTTGGACATTGAAGCGCGTCTCAAGCGAAAACACCTCGAGCTTTCCGTCAAAATGCGCGGAGAATCAGACCCGGTTCAAGAAATCTACCATGAAGTATACGCGGTCGTGATTCACTGCGCCCTTCGATGGGTCACCGGAGAGCAAGTCGAAATATCGCACATACGCGCCGCACCGCCCCCGACTGGCGTGGAAACAACATTTGTTTCGACCCTGCGCCGCCCGGTTCGTCGCGAAGGCGTCGGCGTCACAATATACTACGACGCCTCCGACGCTCACGCTCCATTGCATCCAGTTAAGCTCGGTCGCTGGGGATCCGTCGTTGTTGATCAATTTGTGCGTGAACTGATGCTTTCCCAGGTTGAAAGAGCAAATACAGAACCGCTTACGCCGACGACAGACCGCATCGAAAAAATGCTAACCACTGTACATATGTCAGAATCGATGGTCGCAGAGCACCTTGGTCTGAGCATCGCGACGCTTCGCCGCCGTCTCGCAGACGAGGGTGTAAATTTTCGCGAAATCGCTAACCAGGCGCGTCGCAGCAAAGCCGAAACCATGTTGCAAACTGATCGGCCGTTTGCAGATCTCGCGAGCGAACTTGGGTTCTCTGATGAACGCAGCTTTCGTCGAGCGTGCAAAAACTGGTTTGGAATGCCGCCTGTCGAATACCGGCGATATCTGCAGCGCGGATAAGAGAAATCTGCTCATTCGTGCGACGGTGAGCGAAAATGTCCCCCCTCATATTGAGTTAATCCGTCCTTGTTTCGTCACGGCGCGCGCCACTTAATTGGCATACGCCCGAAACAGAATGGGCGGCACGGGAGGGCGAAATGGACAATTTCAACACGCCGGCCACGACGAGAACAATCCTACCCGCGGGTTCAAAGGTAAAGCGGCGGGCCGGCCTCCGTTCCGCATTATGGTGCGCAGTAACTATCGCGCCCATGATGTACACGCCAGCGGCGAGTCAAGATGACCCCAGTGTCTCCACTTCCGTCGGCGTCGATCAAATTATCGTCACGGCGGAAAAACGCGCAGTGAGCGCTCAAGAAACGCCAATTTCAATTGCCGCTTACGATGCCGAAGCCCTGCAGCGTTCTGTCATCGAAGACATATACGATATCGGCTTGCAGACGCCGGGCGTGATCGTCAACAAAGAAATTGTTGGAAAAATCTATATTCGCGGCATCGGGACCGAGAACCTTACCGTTGGCGGCGATCCCGGCGTCGCAGTCCACGCAGACGGCGCCTATATCGCACGCACATCTGCTGCGAACTTTGACTTGCATGACATCGAACGCGTTGAGGTTCTGCGCGGACCGCAGGGAACCCTATACGGACGCAACGCAACCGGTGGTTCCGTCAACATCATCTCCAATGCTCCAACTGAAGAGTTCTACGCAAGGGCGGATTTCCAATATGGCAGCCACGATCGATTCAGATATGGCGGCGTTATCAGCGGTCCTTTGTCCGAAAAAATCTTGGCGCGATTGAGCATCGTCAAAAGCGATCGGGATGGCTTTGCCGAAAATGTCCTGACCGGCAATGCGTTAGACACCGAAGATCTTATAATGGGACGTGCGCGCTTGCGGATTTTGCCCAACGAAGATGTCACCATAGATCTGATTGGCGAGTTTTCGCTCGATGATTCAATACCAGCGCCCTTTAAACAACTAGAGTTTTCCGACTTGTTTGAAGGGCTGAACGGCGCATTCGATCCACCGGGATTGCGCGAGGTGGCCCAGGAATCACCGGTTGAAGAACACCAGGACCAGTATGGATTCACTGGCATCGTGAATTGGGACTTTTCAGGCGTAACGCTCACCTCCGTATCGTCCTACCGAAGCGTGGACTTCTTTGCCGCCTTTGATGGAGACGCGGTTGATATCACCTTCCAAAATTTTGAAGACGCCAACGATTCTGAGCAGTTCACACAGGAAATCAGGCTCGCCTCAAACTCCGGCGGCAATCTCGATTGGATATTCGGCGGCTACTACTTTCACGATGACGGGCACCAGGAAATTTTCATTCCGATACCTGGCTTTGGGTTTGATATCCTTCACATCGCCGATATTAAAACCGACGCCTTCGCGGTATTTGGACAAGCGACTTATGCGCTTACGCCCCAACTCAATGTGACCGCAGGCCTACGATACAGCACTGAGGACAAAGAGGCCGATCAGTTTTCCGATTTTGGATTCATGCCGCCTTTGATGCAGGGCCTAAACGAGGATTCCGATGCATTCACGCCGCGCTTCGCCGTTGAATACTCACCCCACGACAATGCGCTGATTTACGCCAGCGCAACGCGCGGCTTCAAATCGGGTGGATTTACGTTTAACGGATTTCAGAGCAACTTTGCCCCGGAATTTGTCTGGGCGTATGAAGGCGGCCTAAAAACGCAATTCGCTGAAAATCGCGCGCAAGCAAACATTTCTTTCTTCTATTACGACTACAGCGACCTTCAGGTTTCAAAGCTCGAAAACAACGCAGGCGTCATCACCAATGCGGCGGATGCAACAATCTGGGGCGGCGAATTCGAATTCGTGACACGGCCAAACGAGTTTTTCGAGTTCAATGTTGGAATTTCCTACCTCAATGCTGAATTCGATCAGTTCCTCACCGAAGATCCGAGCAATCCGGGCCTCGGCACGATCGACCTGGCTGGCAATCGCCTAACGCGCTCGCCCGAATTCACGGCCAATGTCGGCGCCCAATTATATGCGCCCGTTGGCAACTGGGGTACAGCTAGCCTTCGAGTGGATTACCAATATCAGGGAAAGAGTTTCTTCACGCCATTCAACCGCGATCTTTCCGCACAGGAAGCATTCAACCTCGTCAATGCCAGATTGTCCGTGCAAGATATCGATGACGAGTGGCAATTCGGCGTTTTCGTGAAAAATGCTTTTGACGAAACCTATTTCCTGAACATCCTTGAATCGGGTGTAGAAACCGGAAAACCCGAGGGCTTCCTCGCGCCGCCGCGCACATGGGGACTGCAAGTCTCACGTGTCTTTTAAGCCCGCGGCTGTCGCGACAAAGCTTGACCGAGATTCAAAAGCATTTCTCGATCATGCAAACGCCACTGAAGGACCGGCGCTTGAAGAACTGCCGCTTGATCAAGCGCGCCAAAGCCTCAAGGAACTTTATCTCGGCGCCGGCGAGCCTTTTCGTCACTTGCTCTCGGTCGAAGATAAAGAGATTGAATGTGAAGACGGCGCCGTCGCTGTACGCATCTATTCGGGAAGAAAACGCTTCGTTGGCAAATCCCCAGCCATTCTATTTTTTCATGGCGGCGGCTGGGCATTCGGCGATATTGCGTCTTACGACAATTTTTGCCGATTTCTCGCATGGAAAACATCGACCAAGGTGATCAGCGTGGAATATCGCCTTGCGCCGGAGCACAAGTTTCCGGCGGGCCTTACTGACTGCTTTGCCGCACTTGACTGGCTTTCCTCGAATTCACAAGAGGTTGGCGTAGACAGAAATCGCATC
This sequence comes from Hyphococcus sp., assembly GCA_965267325.1. Taxonomy (GTDB): domain Bacteria; phylum Pseudomonadota; class Alphaproteobacteria; order Caulobacterales; family Parvularculaceae; genus Hyphococcus. The sequence goes on from OZ253943.1 coordinate 1,718,163, forward strand.
GCAGTTATGGGAGACAGCGCTGGCGGAAACTTTGCCGCGCTTGCGGCCATTCGCGCGCGGGACACGGGCTTCAAACTCGCGGCGCAAATTCTTCTCTATCCCGTCCTCGCCCTGGACGGCGGTCAAGAATTCCCGTCGCGAAGAGAGTTTGGCGACGGCGCCTATTTCATCTCACAAGCGAGTATCGCCTGGACGATTGATCTGTACCTGGACAACACAAACGACATCACGTCGCCTTTATCGACGCCGCTCAATGTTGAAAACCTACAAGGCGTCGCGCCGGCGCTAATCAGTGTCGGCGGTTTTGATCCTCTCCGTGACGAGAGCAAATCATATGCAGACCGTCTCGAGCGCGCTGGCGTACATGCGGACTTTCGTTGTTACACAACCACCTTCCACGGATTTGTGTCGTATTCTGGCGCGCTGAAAGTCGGGCGAACAGGACTTCGCGATACCGCCGCATGGATAAAACGTCGGATTTGAAGAGAGGATCCAAACGTGAAGATCAAGGCGGCAGTGCTTCATGAAATGGGCGCGCCAGCGCCTTTCGCGCAGTCAAATCCGTTGAAGATCGAAGAGGTTGATCTTGCTCCGCCTGGCGAAGGAGAAATCCTCGTTGAAATCAAGGCGGCAGGACTGTGTCACTCCGACCTTTCTGTGATAAATGGCGCGCGCCCACGCCCGGTACCGATGGCCCTTGGACACGAAGCGGCAGGGATTGTTATTGATACGGGGACTGGCGTTCACGACCTTGTTCGTGGCGATCACGTCGTGTTGGTGTTCGTTCCCAGCTGCGGCGCCTGCGTGCCCTGCGCGGGCGGGCGGCCTGCATTATGCGAGCCGGGCGCGGCGGCAAATCTCGCCGGCAAATTGTTGACCGGCGAGCGTCGTCTGACCCTCAACGGCGCGCCCGTACACCATCACCTCGGCGTTTCCGCTTTTGCAAGTCATGCAGTTGTAAGTCGCCGGTCGGCGGTAAAGATCGCCCCTGAATTGCCATTTGAAGAAGCCGCCCTTTTTGGTTGTGCGGTTATCACGGGCGTCGGCGCTGTCTTCAACACGGCGCGTGTTTTTGCTGGCGCAACGGTTGGCGTCATCGGGCTGGGCGGCATCGGACTCAACGCTTTACTCGCTGCACGCGCCGCCGGCGCTGGCAAAATCATCGCGGTGGATTTGCGTGACGACAAACTTGCCGCGGCGCTTGAGCTTGGCGCCGATCATGCGGTCAGCGCCGCCGACCCGGAATGTATGAACGTCATCAATGACCTTACACGAGGAGGTGTCGACTTTGCGTTTGAGACTGCCGGCTCCGTTCCAGCGTTGGAACTCGCCTTTGAAGTGACCCGTCGCGGCGGGGAAACGATTACCGCCGGTTTGCCCCATCCCGACAAACGATTTTCACTGTCGCCGGTTCAGCTTGTCGCAGAGGAGCGCACGTTGAAAGGAAGCTACCTTGGAAGCAGCGTTCCATTACGTGACATCCCTTTGTATATTGATCTATATCGCAAAGGGATGTTGCCAGTAGACAAACTGATGAGCGGAACAATCGTATTGGATGACATCAATCCCGCGTTTGATAAACTTGCCGCCGGTGAAACCATCAGACAGCTCATCACTTTTTGAAATCTTATGACTGACGAACCCTCAGCGATAATCGAACCCGAATATTCGAAACTCCTGGAAGCGGCCAAAAACAGCAACCTTCCGGAATTGCACATGCTGACGCCGGCCGCAGCGCGTGCGCAATACGCTAAAGGGGTATCTCTCACTTCAGGTAGCTCTCCTGAAATGGCGGGGGTGGAGGATATTCAGATCAACGGGCCCGAAATCTCCTTATCGGCGCGGCTTTACAGCCCGGCCGGCGCCCCATCCGACAACGCGGCTCTGCTGGTGTATTTCCATGGCGGAGGCTGGTGCTTTGGATCAATTGAAACCCACGATCATGTCTGTCGACGTCTCGCCGTTGCGATTAACGGGCGCGTTCTATCGGTTGATTACCGCCTCGCCCCGGAGCACAAGTTTCCGGCGGCGGTTGAAGATGCAATCCGTGCTGTGCGGTGGGCGAGCGACAATGTTCACTCTCTTGGCGTTGATCCAATGAAACTTTACGTCGGCGGCGACAGCGCCGGCGGAAACCTGGCGGCCGTCGCAGCAATAAATGCGCGCGACATGGATGGGCCCACAATTGCAGCACAACTCCTCATTTATCCCGCCACTGATATGGCGATGAATTTTCCGTCGCACACAACATACGGCATCGGTTACAGGCTTACCCGTCCTCTGATGATTTGGTCTGTATTGAATTATTTGCGTGATGGCCGCGACCTGAACGATCCGCGCGCATCTCCGCTGCGGGCGGACAACCATGGCGACCTACCGCCCGCTATCATCATCACGGCGGGCCTGGACCCATTGCGCGACGAGGGGAACGCCTACGCAAATGCTCTGCGCGAAGCAGGCGTAAACGTAATCCATAAGTGTTATTCCGGCGCCATTCACGGTTTTGTCGGTCTGACCGGTGTTTCAAGCACCGCCGACGATTGTATTTCATTTATCGGGAATTCGCTTCTCCGCTTTGCTGATGGAAAATCGGGCCTGTAAAGCAGACAAAATCAAAAGATCCTCAGGGAACGTTTTTCGGATCTTATCCTCCAAAGGGACCGAATGCGTAATGTCGAACACGCCGATTGCGAGTGTCGAATAGCCATACAAGCAAGATGATTGAAGCATCCCTCGCCCTGCTATTACACCTCATGATGTTCGCCTATTGGCTGGGCGGCGATATCGGTGTTTTTTACTCAAGCACGCTTTTGACCGATAAGAACCGCGATGCGATCGGCCGAATCACAGCGGCTAAAATTCTCAATGATGTCGATCTTGTACCGCGTATTTGCCTGTTGCTTGCGCTGCCAACGGGTCTTGCGGCTGCAGCAGTAAAAGGCTGGCTGACGATAGGCGTAGCGCCAATACTGTTAGCGTTTGCCGCCGCCGGCGCCTGGATCTGGCTCGTCTGGGTGCTGCACCACAATCACAGCGAAAAACTCCGCCGGATTGATTTGTTTTTGCGTTATTTCTTTTTGCTGGCGCTCGTCACCGTAGCGATCGCAGGCTTCGCGAATCTAATTGCCATCCCGCTCTTCATTGCGCTGAAACTGCTCATTCTGGCATTTGCAATTCTTATGGGATTGCTCGTGCGCCGCGCGCTAACCCCATTTCCTGCAGCCTTTGCGAAACTCGTCAGCGGCGACGTTGACGACACGGTGAATAACACAATCAAGAATTGTCTCGACAAGGCGCGACCGGCAGTCGTCGCCATATGGATTGCTCTCATCGTGGCTGCCTGGCTCGGCATCGCCACCCCAGTTTAGCAGGGCCATCGTCGATCCGCGAAAATTCTCTACTTTATTCCGCAGTTCTTTCCGCAAGGCCTTCAAGCAGATACACGTCAAAAGTAGCCCAACCTTCGTCAATCCGCGCTCTTTTCAACCGCTCATATTCAGGATCGGACCAAAATTCGCGCGCCGCTTCCATAGATGGCCATTTGGAAATCACGAAACTCTGAAACTCTTTCCCGTTCTCTAGAATCTCTTTGTTTTGGCCCAGCGCAAGATATTCGCCTCCATACTTTTCATAGAGCGGCGCGAGTTTGCCAGCATAACCGTTCACAAAAGCATCGCGGTCATGAAGATCGCCGATGACGACGAGATAAGCGGGCTTCGGCGGTTCAGCCTCACTAAGCGTGGCGCTACTGCTGTTCGCGGCCCACATGGCGGCGGCGCCAAAGACGCCGCCAATCGCTACTGCAAGAACTGTATTCATTGTTTAGACGCCTCTTTTTTGTAGTTGATATCGTAAATCACGATTAGATGACCATCAGGATCCAGAAATCCCATCTCAATACCATTGGCGCCAAGAGCATGCGGCGACAGCAAATGATAACCGCCGTCTTTGAGCGCCGATTTGATGTGATCAAATCGGCCATTGGCGTTCACCAATATGGCCGCCCGCCGCGCATTGTTGCGTGCATCTATTGCTGGCAAATCCTTGTACTCGACAAGCGATAGCGTGCGCTTTTCATTATCGCTATCGAGTGTTGCGTGCATTGCTGTTGCTTCTGTCCTTCCCCCTTAAAGTTGGGCCATGTGATATGGTGAGAGCTAAGGTTTTTGGGGAATGGATTGATGGCCCGGAAACGCTTTTCGGATGAAGATGTACTGAATTTGTTGCGTCAGATTGAGGTTGAACTGTCCGGCGGCAGTGATGTTTCGAGCGCGTGCCGCAAAGTCGGGATCAGTGACGCGACGTATTATACGTGGCGCAAGAAGTATGGCGGCATGGGAAAGTCCCAGCTTCGTGAGATGAAGGATCTTGAGAAGGAAAACAGTCGCCTCAAGAAGATCGTCGCCGATCTTGAGCTTGATAAGTTGATCCTGAAAGAAACGCTTGATTGTCTAAAGCCCAAGGCCTGACCGCCGCCGATCTCCGTCAGGCCGTCATTCGGGTCCGTCAAAAGCTGGATACATCCGAGCGGCGGACCTGCAGAACGGTCGGCATGGCGCGATCATCACAGCAATACAAGCCAAAGCCCAGGCGAGATGATGAAGCCCTGCGCTTGGCGTTGATCCGGCTCGCCAAACAATATGGTCGTTATGGCTATCGCAAGGTCGCAAAGCTTCTTCGCATCGAAGGCTGGGACGTTAATCACAAGAAGGTTGAGCGGTTGTGGAGAGAAGAAGGTCTACAACTTCCGGCGCGCCATAAGCGCCGTAAACGCCTTTATCACAAAGATGCGTCGGTGATACGCCTGCGCCCGCAATATGAGAACCACATATGGAGCGTCGACTTCGTACATGATCGCCTAAGCAATGGTCGGCCCTATCGCATGCTGACAGTGATTGATGAATACACCCGCGAGGCGCTTGCTGTCGTAGCCAAGCCAAGGATGGGCTCGGCAGAAGTGCTCGAAGCGCTATATCCGTTGATCCTCAAACGCGGCAAGCCTGCATTCATTCGATCAGATAACGGCAGAGAGTTCACTGCCGAGGCGTTGCAACGCTGGCTGAAGAAGATCGGCGTCAAGCCAATCCAAATTTATCCGGGGTCACCCTGGGAGAATGGTTATAACGAAAGATTCAACGGAACGCTGCGACGGGAAGTGCTAAACGCGGAGTGGTTCGCTACCGTCGATCAAGCGAAAGCTGTCATCCGAAAGTGGCTACGCCAATACAATCACATCCGTCCGCATCAAGCCCTCGGAATGCGTCCACCGGTTCCTGAAACTATATGAGGAAATGGCCTATACGATTGGGGCTGGACAATCCTCGAGGGCGCTGGCGACGCATTCTGCGCCGGCTTCGACTTCTCCGATGGGCTCGACCATTTTCCGGAGGAATTGACGGAGGCCAACTATGACCCGGGAATGGATGTGGATGCAGTCGTCAATCCGTACAAATCCTATTTAACACAGTTCATGGGGTTGTGGCGGGGTCTCAAACCCACAATCGCCAAGGTTCACGGCTATTGCATGGGCGGCGGATCGGAGATGGCGCTCTGCGCCGATCTTGTGGTTGCATCTCATGATGCGCGTATCGGCACGCCCTACTCGCGGGTCTGGGGCTGTCACCTGTCCGGCATGTGGGTTTATCGGCTCGGGCTCGCCAAAGCGAAATACTATGCGTTGACTGGGGAATCTGTCAGTGGCGAAGAAGCGGCCAAAATCGAGTTGATTAATCAGGCAGCACCGCTCGAAGATCTTGATGAGACGGTTCAGGCGCTCGCTGAAAAACTGGCGCGCATTCCGTTAACGCAGCTCATGGCGATGAAGCTGATCGTCAATCAGGCTTACGACAATATGGGGCTGCAGAGCACGCAAACGCTGGGACCGATCCTCGATGGAATCATGCGCAATACGCCGGAGGGCCGTGAATTCGTTCGTGTCGCGAAAGACGATGGCGTCAAAGCAGCTGTCATTCGGCGCGATGAACCATGGGGCGATTATAGCCAGGCGCCGAAAGACCAGCTGCCGCGAAAGAAAAGCGAACTGGGTCTATGAACGCCCACTCTATTGATGCCTACCGGTAAGAAACTCCTGTTTGCGCCTTCGACGATTAACCAATCCGACTAACCAAACGCCGGGTTCTGTAAGCTATTCTGGCCGGAAAATTGCGTGATCGCTTGAAATTGCGACTTCATGGGCCATGATTCTGCGCCTCGGCCTCAGAGATTCCGGAGAAATGCAGCGGAAAGGAAATAGGCGCAGAAGGGGGAGGCATAATGAGTATCAAAACGCGACAATTGCGTTTGGCCGGCGTCAGTACATGCGCGCTGATCGCCGCATCCTGCACCACAGTCAACGAGGAACTTCTTGACGCTCAGCTACCGCCGGAGCCGGCGACCTGGGCGGCTGATCCGACCGTTGGAAACGCGCCAGCCGGCGACTGGGTCGCCGCATTTGATGATGCGGCCCTGCGCGACCTCATCCTCGAAGCGTTGAGAAACAACAATGACCTTAGAGCAGCGGCGGCCAATCTAACCGCTGCGCGATCTCGGGCGCGGATATCGCGGGCGGATCTCCTACCGACCGTCGGGGCCAATTTTGACGCCTCGCGAAACGCCATCGTCATCGACCCGACATCGGCGGCGCAAGCCGGCGCGAGCGGCGGCGGCGCCGGCGGAGCGCCGGCCGACGCTGACAAACGGCTTTGGATTAACAATTTTTCCCTTGGCGGTCAGTTGCGATGGGAAATCGACGTCTGGGGGCGCCTGCTCGACGAAACAAATGCTGCCTACAAAGACGCGAAAGCGGCCTACGCTGACCTTGCCGGCGCGGAACTTTCTATCGCCGCGAGAACAGCGCAAGCCTGGTTCGCCCTGATCGAAGCGCGCGAACAGCGCGAACTCGCCGAGCGCGACGTCGCCGCGCGAGAAAGCAATTTGCGCGTGACCGACCGTCGATATGAACGCGGCGTCGCATCCAGTCTTGATGTCCGCCTGTCTCGGTCCGCGCTCGGCACGAGCCAGGCCAACCTGGCCCTGCGACAGCGATTAGAAAAGGAAGCGGCCCGCGCGCTTGAAATTCTGCTCGGCCGTTACCCGTCAGCTGAGCTTCAAGGGACGGAAGCCCTGCCCGCTTTGCCGCGACTACAAGGCGCCGGCGCGCCGGGCGACATTCTCGCACGGCGCCCCGATCTGCTCGCCGCGGAAGCGCGGATGGAAGCCATGGGCCTACGTGCTCGGGCTGCGCGCAAGCAATTGCTGCCACAATTCACGCTAACAACGTCGGCGCAAACATCAGGTCCCAATATTGCCGACCTGGTCGACGCTAAACGCTTAGCCGGGAATTTGATCGGAGGCATTTTTCAGCCGATCTTCCAGGGCGGGCGGCTGCTTTACAACTCAGAACAGGCGCGCGCTGAAGCGGAATCCTCCGTCTACAACTACGTTCAAACTGCTCTTTCCGCCTACGGAGAGGCTGAGAACGCGATTGCCGCGGAAACCCTACTCGCGGCGCGAGAGGATGCGCTGCGTCTCGCTTTTGAAGAGGCCGCTGCGGCCGAAGAACTAACCGAACGGCGCTATTCGTCAGGCGCCGCAACAATCTTTAACCTCCTGGACGCACAGACCCGTCGTATTTCGGCGGAAAGCCAGTATATTCAAGCAAAACAGCAGCGCGTCTCGAACCGCGTTCAACTCTACCTCGCCATTGGCGGGGACTTTTTAGTCGCTGACCGCATTGCTTGGTTGATCGCCGAAATCAGTGAGGACTAAGCGTCATGTACCGTAAGCTCTTTACGATTATTGGATCGCTGGCCATCATCGCTTTAGGCGCCGGCGTGATTTTTTTAATGAACGCAATGAAACCTAAAATCGAGCGAACAACGCCGGAGTTAGAGCCGCCCGCAGTTTTTTTCCAGGTTGCGACCGCCAGCCCCAAAACGCTTGATGTATCCGCTCAAGGAGAGGTTCGTCCGCGTACGGATATCGACCTTACCGCACAGGTTGCGGGGCAGATTGTCTCGACATCAGGCGCTTTTGTGAATGGCGGCGCATTCAGGAAAGGCGATGTGCTGATCAGGATCGAAGACGCCCGTTATCGCGCAGCCGCCGCGGCGGCGCAAACGCGCCTCGCGCGCGAAGAAGCTGAATCCACCCTGGCGCAAAAAGATTATGACGATTTGGGAGGCGTGGAAGACCCGACAGCGCTGGCGCTCCGCAAGCCGCAACTTCAACAGGCCCGCGCCGAATACCGGGCCGCGCGGCTCGACCTTGAGCGCACCACCATTCGCGCGCCGTTTAAGGGCCGCGTACGCGAGCGCATTGTCGGCGAGGGCCAATATGTTTCGCCGGGCGCGCAGCTTGGTCGAATTTTCTCAACGGACGTCGCAGAAATCCGCCTTCCGCTCACCGATGATGACCTCGCAAAACTCGGCCTGCCCGTGGCATTCGTTGAATCGAGAAGAAATCCCGGACCTGCCGTGGTGTTGTCCGCCTCCATCGCAGGCCAGTCGCATGAATGGTCCGCGCGCATTGTCCGCACTGACGGCGCCATCGATCCGACGACGCGTCAAATCGCGGCAATTGCGGTCGTCGATGATCCATACGGCAGAGGCGCATCCGCTGACGGCGCGCCGCTCGCAATGGGTCTGTTCGTCGACGCAAGGATTGAAGGCAGCCAGCTGGACGATGCGATTACGTTGCCGCGGGCTGCGCTGCACGGACGCGACGCCGTCTTCGTCATCAACGAAAATGACGTGATTGAACGTCGACAGGTAGAGGTCGTTTCAAGCGATAGGGATACGTTTACTGTCGCCGCAGGACTAACGCCCGACGAGCGCGTCGTAACCTCGCCTCTGCGCGGTGCAGGCGACGGCGACAAAGTTGCGCCAACAGAAGTCGTGAATGACTCTGAAGGCGACCTTGCGGCTCGCGTTGACGACGACACAACGGAACAAAACCAGTGACCGGTCTCATCAGCTGGTGGACGCGCAACACCATCGCAGCCAACCTATTGATGATCGCATGTCTGGTTTCTGGCGTGCTTGCATTTATGAATTTGGAGCGAGAGCTCGATCCGGGTACTGATTTTGCCGGCGCAAACATTACGGTGATCTGGCAGGGGGCCAACCCACGCGAGGTAGAAGAACAAATTATCCTTCGCGTTGAAGAGGCGATCGCCGGTATTGACGGGATCGAACACATCGAATCGGTTGCCCGCGAAGGAAGCGCGACGATCAATGTCGAAGGCGACCAGGACATGGACGCCACCAAGTTTCTCAACGAAATCAAAAATCACGTTGACGGCATTTCCACTTTGCCGAATGACGCGTTCGCACCGGTTGTTTCGCAATGGACGAATTTTGCGCCGGGCGCTTTCCTGGCGCTTTATGGCGATTTGGACAAACGCGAACTCAATCGCCTCGCCAGGGATATCCGCGACGAACTTTCACAGCTTCCCGGCGGCTCCCCGCTCGTCAGTCTTTGGGGGGAAGAGCGCGAAGAGGTTTCCATCGAAGTGTCCGAGGCGTCGTTGCGCCGTTACGGTCTGACTTTCGATGATGTCGCCCAGGCTATCCGCGGATCGTCATTGAACCTCGCCGGCGGCCAGGTGCGCACCGACACCGGCAATCTTCAGATCGCCGCCCGAGCGCTGGCGGACTCTGCGGAAGAGTTTGAAAAGATCGTCGTCCGTCAGGATCAAAGCGGCTCAGTCATTCGCGTCGCCGATGTCGCCAATGTCATTGACGGATTTGAAGATCGCAAACGCATACGCACTGTAAACGGCAAACCAGCAATCGCTATTGCAATTCAGTCGCCGGAAGTTTCCAACATCACCGAACTGTCTAAAACGCTCAATGAATGGGTTGAACAAAAGAATATCGAACTTGCTGGCAAAGCACAGGTCTTCATCTGGTTCGACAGTGCTGATCCGTTCAATGCGCAACTCGACCTTGTCGCAACAAATGCGGCGATCGGCCTTGTTCTTGTACTTATCATCCTGATGCTGTTTCTGCGGCCCGCTGTTGCGGTTTGGGTCGCGGTCGGGATAGCCGTCGCCTTCGCTGGCGCCTTTATTTTCATGCCTATGGTTGGCGTGTCTCTCAATTTTCTGTCGATCTTCGGCTTTCTCCTGGTGATCGGGGTCGTCGTAGACGACGCCATCATTGTAGGGGAAAGCATTCACAACCGCGTTGAGGAAGACGGAAAAGGCGGTGTAGATTCCGCGATTATCGGAACGCAGCTTGTGTTGAAGCCTGTGTTCTTTGCTGTCCTGACGACAATTATCGCCTTCGCGCCCTGGCTGTTTGTAGGTGGCGACGCTGCTCAGTATACCCGCCAAGTCAGCCTCACAATAACTTTTGCGCTTTTGTTCTCGCTGATCGAAGCGTTCTTTATCCTGCCGGCGCACCTGTCGCAGCTGAAGCCGCAGAACAAGAGCGGCGCCTTCTACAAAATCCAACGGTTCTTTTCCGAGGGAATTGTCGACTGCGCGCATAAAGTGTATCGGCCAATCGTCCTATTAGCGCTGCGATTCCGGTACTTCACCGTTATTGCGTTTTTCATGATCTTCACCCTTTCCGTTGCCTTGCTCACTCAAGGCTGGATTGGCTTTAAGTTCATCCCGGAAATACACGGGACATATATCTCGCTTAACGTACGCCTGCCAGAGGGCGCGTCGTTCAATCGAACCGAAGAAATCTATGAAGAAATCGACCGCGCAGCGAATCGCCTGAAGTCTGAACTCGGCGATGCCAAAGACGGCGAACCGTATGTGAAATCGATTTATATCGCCAGCGATGAAGGCGAAGTCGTATCTTATGTGACAATTACCGAAGCAACGAACCGCGCTGAATCAACCAAGCAGGTCGCCAACATGTTTCGTGACATGCTCGGCCCTATTCCTGATGCGGAGGAAATTTACGTCGCCTTCACACAAAACAACAGCGGGCCGGCCCTGTCCTTCGGAATTGAAGGCGACGATCTGGAGGACTTGAGAGCTGCGACCGTCGACGTGCAGAACTATTTACGCACGCTTCCCGGCGTTTTCGACGTGCGAAACAATCTGCAGTCAGCAACGCCGGAGCTGCAGATTGAACTCAAGCCGGGAGCGGAACGCTTCAGCCTCACGCTGGCGGAAGTCACACGCCAAGTACGTCAGGCTTTTTACGGCGAGGAAGTGCAACGCCTTCCTCGGGGCGGCCAGGATGTGCGTGTCATGGTGCGCTATCCGAAGGAGGCGCGAGAGTCGCTCTCGACGATTGAATCCATGCGCATCCGCACCGCCGACGGACGCGAAGTTCCTTTATCAGTGGTTGCAGACGCTGTCTTTGCGCCGAGTTTCAAACGCATTGAGCGGCGCGACCGGCAGCGCTCCGCGCGCGTAACCGCCGAAATCGCGGAAGGCGCCGACCGAAATTTGTTGCTTGAAAACTACCGTGAGGAATTTGTTCCTAAATGGAGCCAGCGCCACCCTGGAACGTTCCTCATCCAGCGCGGCGACGCCGAGGAACAAGCCGAGTTTATCAAGAGCATATTCCCGCTTTTCCTGATCGCGTTATTTTTGATTTACACGCTCTTGGCGATTTCATTTAGTTCATACTGGCAACCGGTGTTGATCATGACCGCCATACCGTTCGGATTCATGGGCGCGGCGTTCGGTCATGCGCTATTCGGCCTGGATTTTGCGCTGTTCTCTTTCTTCGGGGTGGCCGCCGCCGCCGGCGTTGTCGTCAACGACAACCTCGTCCTGATCGATTTCGTCAACCGGCTGCGCGCCAAGGGCATGGGCGCCTTCGGCGCCCTCGTCACGGCCGGCGTTGGTCGTTTTCGGCCGATCATGTTGACCTCGTTCACGACATTTATCGGCCTCCTGCCAATCATGTTCGAGCGCTCAACCGACGCACAGTTTCTGAAACCGACCATCGTATCGCTCGCTTTCGGCATCACGTTCGCCACCGCTGTGACGCTGATCTTCGTACCCGCGATGTACGCCGTCGGCGCCGATATCGGACGGCTTTATCAGTGGGCCTGGACCGGCGTTAAGCAGCCGCGGCTTGGCGAGGGCAATCCGCTCGATCCCGATGTGACCGGAACGCGAGAAAACACCAACGCCAATGCCGGTTCCGCACAGAACCCAATTCAGCATCCGGCGGGATAAGCATTCGGCGGGCTACTCGTCGCCAAAGTGCCGCAACCGGCAATCAAAAGAGCTGATCAAGCAAATCGCATTGCGCTTCGCGAAGGCCCGACTGCGAACTTATCGGCGCGTTGAGTTCAAGATAGTTTTCATTCGCGACATTATAGTTCGGCCAAGCAGGCGCCCCGCCTGCAGCAGGTGCACCCATCCGCGCATAAGCAGCGAGATATGAGGTCAAATCATCCGCCAGCATCACGTCGGCCGCATTGTAGCCGATAATAGGAATATTCCCGAACGTATAGGGAATGTCGGCGCCATGCAGCGCGCCCGTCGGAGCAAGCAACGGCGCAACGCGCGCAAATTCATATTGGAACACTGTCAGCCCGCTATTCGAAAGCGCCCGCGTCGATTTCCTGATCTCGCAAGTGAAAATAAAGTCCGTCAAAAACCGTTCATACATCCCGAGCGCATCGCTGTCCTGGGCCACAGGATAGGCGGCAAGCAGCATTGCAGATGGGCCATCGAGCACCGAGTTAGCATCGTTATCGAAAACTTCGAGCGCTGCTTGATACTCTGCAACCGTTTCGACATCGCTCGCATAGGCAGAACGCCAAAGTGCGATCTCGTTTCGCGTTGACCCGATAACAATGCTTGAAACGGAAGCGTCGCCGCTCGCGATGAGCTGACCGGGCTGGTCCGGTAAAACGTCCCCGTCAACAATCGGCTGATAATTCTCGCCCGTTGAGAAGACGACCGTCGCTGACGGATTCAAGCCATTGAGAATATCCTGCGCCGATAAGCCGCGAAGGCAATCAAGGACGTCAGCGGCGGTGGCGCAACCGAGCGTCTGGGCGGCCCGAGCGCCCTGATCCATTGCGGAGTCTGGAAAGGTCGAGCCGGGGTCGTTGAGTTCGCGAAGATCGCCCGGACAATTACCGCTTTGCATCACCGCCCGATCGATAAGGCCGTCGGCAGCGGGCGATACAATCAACATACATACGGCTTGCGCCCCGGCGGACTCGCCAACAACTGTGATGGAATTCGGATCTCCGCCAAATGCACCAATGTTGTTCTCAATCCATTGGAGTGCGTGGATCAGATCCATCAGTCCGTAATTTCCGGAAACGTTTGTCGATGATTCCCCATTTAACGCCGGCAACGACAGGAAGCCCAAGGGTCCCAGCCGGTAATTCATGGAGACAACAACAACATTCTCCTCATTTGCGAGGTTTTCACCATCGTACAGGATGATTCCACTGGCGCCTGTGTTGAATCCTCCACCATGGATCCAGACCATTACGGGAAGGCTTGCACTCGCGGCGGTCGCCGGCGACCAGACATTTATTGTGAGGCAATCCTCTCGCGTCAGCGCCGCGGCGAGCGCGCCGCCAACAGCAAAATTGCTCTGTATTTGCGGGCATGCAAAGCCAAAGGCAGTCGCATCCCGCACGTTTGTCCATGGCGTCGGCGACGTCGGCGCCCGCCATCGATTGGCGCCGGTCGGCGGCGCGGCATATGGCGCCCCGAGATAAGCGGCGACGCCGCTGGCCCGTTCTGTTCCCTGGATGAAACCGGCGTCAATTTTTACGCGCGCCACAACGGGATTGACTGTAACACTGATTTGATCGGTATCTCGGGCGCCGGCGCTGTCAGTAACAGCCAGCTCAAATGATAGCGTCGTCGCCGCTTCCACATCCGGCGCTTGAAACATCGCCATCGCGCTCGCAGCATTTTGCAAGGTCACGGACGCACCGCTTGTTTGCCGCCATTGATAGGTCAGTGTCGCGCCATCTGGATCGACGCTCGTTGAGCCGTCCAGGGACACTGCATCACCTTCGGCGGCGGACTTGTCGGCGCCCGCGCTCGCCGTGGGCGGCGCATTAGACGTGGGCGCGACCGGGTTGGTTTCACTCGTTCCTGAACACGCCGCTGTCAGGAAGAGCGCCCCGGCGACGATGGCCAAGGCCGCTTTGGACGCGGCGGGCGGCGCAGCGCCGCTCAATTGCGCCGGAATCACCATCTTAAATAAACCCGGCTATTTTCCGCGCCAATCTCTGACCGATTTCCCGCAATGGGTCGACCGACATAATGCCGTAGTGGTGCTCGTCGAACTCATGTTCTTCAACGACGCCGTTGGTGAATTTTTTCCATGCGCCCGGCTTGTGATCGATCACCAGACTGACCGCATCATCCTTATCGCCGGTCGCGCGATAGATTGTGATATTCGACGAAATCACTTTCGGTTTGTGCGATTCGATGAGCGACAGATTATTACCGACAACCTTCAATACTGATCGCTGCAATTCCTTATCGTCGAGTTTTGCCTTTCGCATAATTGGCATGGAGGTCATGTCGAATTCGCTGAAAATTTTCTCGGCGATCTCTTCCTGGCTGGTATTTTCAGGATCGATTTCAAAACTGCTGTTGACGCCAACATAGGCCCGCGCCGCGTTAATCCAGATTTTGCTCACCGCGCCCGATGTCAGCGTGCGACGCATCGGATAAGCGTCAACGAGGGTCAGTGTCGCGACGGTCTCCCCCGCGGCCTCTAGTTGCGCCGCCATTTCATGGGCGACGAGACCGCCGAATGACCATCCAAACAGATTATAGGGGCCCGTTGGCTGAATCGCCCTTATTCGTTCAACATAAACCGCGGCCATGGCTTCGATTGATGTAGGCAATTCGGTTTCGCTGTTGAGACCGTCCGACTGCAGCCCGTAAACCGGCGTTTCTGTTCCGAGGAACCGCAAAAGATTTGCGTAGACCCAGCTGACGCCGATCAGCGGATGAATGCAGAATAGCGGCAATCCGCTCGCATTCGCCCGGAACGAGAATACGGGCGCGAACGGGTCCGTGTCTGTTTGATTCTCAATTTGCAGCGCCAGATTGCTGATCGTTGGTTTTTCCAGCAAGGAAAACAGCGAAAGCTGGGTTGAGAATTGCGTTTCAATTTCGACAAGCAAGTGAACAGCCGTCAGCGAATCGCACCCCAAATCAAAAAGACTGTCTTCAACGCCAATGCGGTCCAGTTCGAGAACCTCACAAATAATGGCAACCAGTTTTTTCTCCGTCTCCGACGTCGGCGCAACGTAAGATCCCGCCGAATTCGCTGACGGGGACGGAAGCGCGTTTCGGTCGATTTTCCCGTTTCTCGTCACCGGAAATTCGTCGATGACGATAATTCGAGACGGTTTCATATAGGATGGCAACCGAGCAGCGATTTCTCGCTGCAACTGCGCCTCTTCGAGCTGCGCGTCACCGTCAGGCGTAACGTAAGCAATCAGTTTCTTTTCTGTTTGCCGGAATTCATCTTCCCAGATGATCGCCAGGGAGTCGCGAACCCCATCGGTCTGTTCAAGCGCGGTTTCCACCTCGCCTGGTTCAACTCGGAATCCATTGATTTTGACCTGCGCATCTTTTCGCCCAAGAAACTCCAAGGTTCCGTCATGACGCCAACGCACAAGATCCCCGGTCTTGAATAGGCGGCCGCCCCGGCCGCTTATGCAATCCGGCACAAAACGTTCGGCATTCAACTCCGGCCGATTTAGGTAGCCTGCCGAAACGCCGGCGCCGCCAATATATAATTCCCCTGCGATGCCGATTGGCACAGTGTTCATTGCCTGATCGAGCACATAAGCCTGTGTGTTAGGAAGCGGCCGTCCAATGGGCGGCGCCTCTCTTATCTTCTCACCGACGCGGTGGGCCGTGACCATCACCGTTGTTTCCGTCGGGCCATACAAGTTGAGTACGTCGGAGCCCAGATCGGCGATCGTTCTTGCCAGGCGCGCTGACAGCCTGTCGCCGCCGATAGCTGTCGTCAGGCCGTTTACATAGACTTCCCGGCGTTCGAGCAACGCCGACCATAGTGTTGATGAACCCGCGGTCGTTGTGATGCCCTCAGCACGCATCATTCTCGAAATCACGGCCGGATCTTTGATTTCGTCCATAGTTGGGATCACAACGCGAGCGCCGGAATACAAGGACGCAAAGACTTCCATCATGAAAGGGTCAAAAGTGGCTGGCGCGACGGCAAGGAAACGGGTATCGGCGCCGAGGTCCAAAATCTCTCTCGCACTCACAACAAGATTTAAAAGATTGCCGTTGTTGACGACGACGCCATTCGGATTGCCGGTCGAGCCGGATGTGTAGATTACATATACGGGATCATCGCTTGACGGTTCTTCGAGCGGGGCTTGCGGATCGGACGCCGCCGGCTCTGACCCTGCAACGTCATTGTCAATGAGCAGCCTCTTTACGTGCGGCGCCGCTGCATCAAGTATTGGCGTCGTATCGCCGCTGGCCAGAACAACGGCAGGTTTGGCATCGTCAACGATGAGGGCAAGTCGGTTTTCCGGCGACTCAAGGTCAAGCGGCAAGATCGCTGCGCCGGCCAAGAGGACGCCGAAGAAGCCGATGACGGTCGATTCATCTCTGGGCAGCGCCACAGCGACGATTTCGCCGCGCTTCACCCCATTGGCCGTCAACATATTCGCGACGGCGCGACCGCGCTCAATCAGCTCGCTGTACGTTACCGCTGACGTCCCCGCGACGACAGCGATTCTGTCGGGATGGACCTTGGCGTTCTCGACGATCAGGTCGGCGACGAAACGGTCCGGCAAAAATTTGTCAGGACCCTGCCACTCTTCCAATATGAGCTTTCGTTCCGGCGTCGTCAGGAGATCAATTTCACGCAATTCTCTTGAAGGTTCTTTCAGAACGCTTTCGATCATGGATTGCAGCCGCTCCGCATGCCGCTGCATTTCCACCTCAGTATAAAGCGTCGGATTGGCATCCAGATCGATCCGAATCCCGTTCCCGTCGTCTCTGTCATAGATGAACAAGATGAGATCGCCGGGGGAAGAGTTCGATAGATTGTGAATCAGTGTTTTGCTGCCGCCAAAGCGCAAATCGTAGTCGAAAGGCTCAATATTGATCGCCATGCGCGCGACATGCTGATAGCGGCCTGTCAGCCCAAGATCTTTACGAAGATCCTCATAGCGATATTGCTGGTGCCGAATACAGTTTCGCACTTCCCGCGAGACAAGGCGCACAAGATCTGACAGCGTCTCGCATTCGTTCATTTCAAAGCGCATAATCGCGGCGTTAGCGACCATGCCGGGAATCTTGCGCACTTTTTTCGGGCGGGCGGCGACCGGCAGTCCCAACACGAGATCGTCTTGACCTGTTGTCCGGTAAATGAAACTGACAGCGAGTGCGATCAGTATCTGCGGCGCCGTGCACCCCATCGTGCTAGCCAGCGATTTGACTTCCTGGGTCTGTTCTTCACTCAGTTGAACGGTTTTACGCAGTAGTCCGCTATCGGTCGGCCAGCGCGCCTGCGCAAATGAAACAGGCTCAGGCAAGCCTTCGGTCCGTTCAATCCAATATTTGCGGTCCTTCTCGAATTGTTTTGAAGACCGGTAGCTCTGCTCGTGATCAATCAGGACAGATATGCCTTCAAACGGTGTCGGCCCCGGATCTCTGCCTTCAATCTTCGCCGCGTAGATTTCCGCAAGCCGCCGAGCGACAAGCCCGCCGGAAAATCCGTCATAAATGATGTGATGCGCGCGATGGTACCACATGTAGTTTTCGTCTGACATTTTGATCAGCGCGCAGAACCAAAGCGGATCACGGTCAATAGCGGAGCGCTGGTTTAACTCCGCATTCATCCAGTCAAATGCAGCCGATTTTGGGTCGTCCTCAGCTGAAAAATCTAAAAGCGGTATCTCGCCGCGATAGACCGGGTGAAGCAGTTGGTGCGGCCCTTCGGCGTCTTCGACGATGTTCAACCGCGTTGCTTCCGCCTCTTCGGTGATCTGACGCAGGGATTCTATGAAAACTGGCGCGTCTAGTGCGCCCTTGATCTCAACCGCCTCTGCAATATTGAATACAGCGCTGGCGTCGCTTACTTTTGAGGCGATCCATATTCCTCGCTGTGCCACCGTAAGCGGAAGCAATTTCTGATTCTGACTGACTGAAAATTCCGTTTCGACGGCCGGTTGCTGATCGCAATCGCAGCGCCCAACAGATTCGCGTTCCGATGATCGCTCAACGGCGCCATTGCGAGGAGCCTCACTAGTAGGTTTTTCCGTCTGCCGAGCTCCGTTGGCCGCACTGCGTGAAACAGCGCCAGACGAAACACAGGCGGTCTTTTTCGGGATTGAACCATTTTTCTCAGGCGCGGCAATGGTCGGCCTGCTTGGACTTACGTCCCGGCGCTTGAACATCGTGCGCGTGATACGTCGCACGATCGAGGCATTCGCCTCACGGTTTTCCACTTCCCCCATGACTCTCCCCCAACAAGATTACTCCACTCGGCTCCCTATCCAGTTGGCGCCCCCACTTGCATAAATCGATTTTTACAAATTCGTTTATGTACGGATTATCATTCAACGAAAACTTGTTTGGGTCAAATTTTATCATGGTTAACACACGAAATTCCTTGAATGATTTTCAAAATTCAACCCAGACGCGAATTCATGAAACGCCTAACACCGATATTGAGAAGCCCGCTGGTTTAGATCGCGAAAGCGCGATGCCTTTCGCTCCGCTCGGCAAGCACGAAATCGATGTCCCAGCCGACAAGATGGTAAACAAAACGGAACAGCTTCTCGGCCACATTAATCAGCACGCGGAAATCGGCACATTGCGTGCATGTTTTCTGCCGAAATCGCGAGATCTAAAAGCGTATCGAAAGAACAGCGCTTCTAAGGTTCGCAGAAACAAATGAAGGCTTTTGTGACTGGCGCCAATCCCTCATCAGCTTTGGAAGCGCGACAAGTAATCCGGCGCTACGGCGCCAAAGCCGCGCTCGACGGCGTCGATCTGGTTATTCCGGCCAGCGGCGGCGTCACTGCATTGTTAGGTCCAAACGGCGCCGGTAAATCCACTCTTGTCAAATGCGCACTAGGTTTGACGCGAATTTCAAGTGGAAAATTGCGAACGTTCGGCGATCGACCCGGCTCAATTTCTGCGCGAAAACGCATCGGGGTCATGCTTCAAGATGCTGAACTACCCGAAAACCTCACTGGACGCGAACACATTCGTTTGTTCGCTTCCTACTACGCTAAGCCAGCGCGGACTGATGACATCATTGCGCAGTGCATGATCGGCGACTTTGCAGACGTCGCGTATCAGAAACTTTCCGGTGGTCAGAAACGCCGCATCCAGTTCGCATTGGCAATTGTCGGCAAACCGGATCTCGTTTTTCTTGATGAGCCGACGACAGGCCTTGATATCGACGCCAGACGGAATTTGTGGGGGGTTATTGGCGACCTTGCCGCGGCGGGCGCCGCTGTCGTGCTCGCGACGCACTACCTTGACGAGGCGGACCTGCTCGCGGACCGAATTGTCGTCATCGGAAATGGCCGCATTCTCTCTGACGCACCGGCGCCCCAATTTCGCGAACAACTCGGCGGCGGAGTGATACGCTGCGGTACGCGCCTGTCTGCGAAGACCATTAGCGCGCTTCCTTCCGTGCGCACCGCGCACCGCAACGGACGTTTTGCGGAAGTCTCAACAAATGACGCCGCCGTCACGCTGCGGGCTCTGTTTGAAGCTGACGAAACAATCGACAACCTTACTGTTCGTGAGCCGACGCTCGAAGATGTGTTCCTCGAAATCACCAGTTCTTACGAAAACGGAGGCGCGGGATAGATGCGGATTTATTCGTTCCTGCGTGAGACCGAGGCGGAGCTCCTTAAAGCGTTTCGTGCGCCGGAGTTCATTTTGCCGACGATTTTTCTGCCCGTTGCATTCTACGCGCTATTTGCGCTCGCAATTTCGGCCACCCGCCCCTACGCGACCTACATGTTTGCAACATTTGGCGTGTTTGCGGTCATGGGCCCGTCGATATTCGGTTTCGGCGTTGGCGTCGCTGGCGAGCGCGATCGCGGATGGCTGCGGATTAAGCGCGCTTCGCCGGCGCCCGCTTTGTCGTTTATCGGCGCAAAACTCGTTGTCACCCTCGCCGTATGCATACTGGCATTGGCGCCGGTCTATTTGATCGCAGCGGTTTATGGCAACATCGCCCTGGCGCCGTCGCAGTGGGCGATGATATTCGCAGTGCACATGTTCGCTGTCCCGGCATTTGTCCTGGTCGGCCTGACACTCGGGTTTTCGCTTTCAGCAAACGGCGCCGTCGCCGTTTCAAATATCGTGTTCCTTACCTTCTCGACGCTCGGTGGATTGTGGATGCCGATATTTGTATTTCCGGATTTTCTGAAAACATTCGCCTTCGCATTGCCGTCCTATCACTTCGGTGAGCTCGCCCTCAGCGCCGCGGGCGTCGACGGGGAACGAACGCCAATGGTCAACCTGTCGTCCGCGGCGGTAATGACGGCGCTCTTCGCTGTCGCCGCGACTGCGGCGTGGTTTCGACAGAGGTAATTTAAGACAGTTCGCGCGTGAGGTTTTTGTATCGCTGCGATGCGCGTAGCGACGCCATTCGCGTTGGAAGCGGAACGCCTCGCTGATATCGGGCTTTGCCGATCTCCATTCCCATCGAATACACATCGAAAAAGCGTTGGTAGAATGCTCGCGTCGTCGTTCCCGGCGCGTATGCGCTTAGTGGCTCTGCAAGGGCGCCATTAATCTCGAGCACATAGTATTTTCCGTTGCTGACTATTACGTCGACCCGGAAAAAGTCGAGCGTGTCGACTGCCTTCAGCCGCTCTGTCATTTCGGAAAGTGGATGGTCAAATACTGCATCGGTTTTCATGAATTCGCAGCCGTGGGAGTGCAGTCCCAGGCGTCCGACGCGAAGGCGTTCGCCGGCCTCGGGAACGCGGTGTTGCCCCTCGCCCAGGTCGCGCAGGATTTTATCAGGCAATCCCCGCCCGGCGCCCCTCACAAGGTCCGCGACCGTTGCGACTCCGTCGCCAACAACATCAAGGCGTTCACGGTGCACAGCATCGATGATTTCAAGCACGCCGGTTTTCGGATGGCGTACATAGAAGACCGCGTATTCTTCGCCCGTGACGAATTCCTGGGCGACGCATCCCTGACCGACCTTCGCGAATTTCTGACAGATCGCTTCGGCCTCGGCGCGAGATCGAAATACCTGCACGCCGAGAGAACGGCCGGCAACGTCCGGCTTGATGATGCCTGGAACGCCAACGTCAAGGAGGTCATCGGCTGTCATATGCGCGGCGGCGTCCGCCGCAAATGTCTTCGTATGCGGCGTTGATAGCCGGTTGGCATTTAACAGCTCGGCAAGATCGATTTTCGATACGCCGAACATGCCGCCGAACAAAAATGCAGGATTAGTCAAACAGAAATAGCGGATGCGCTGCCCGCGTAGCCGGTTAAGGATTAACCATAGGAGAACGGGCGCATAGTAAACGCCGATCGGCATGTGACGCCGATCCAGCCATCGCGGCGCGCTCACCACCTTCGTCTCGATTGGCTGCAATTTGCTCGCATTTCAAAGGCATCCATCTTTGCGCCGACAGATGCAAAAATCACGCAAGCATCGCCATTAACGTGCGCGGAAAGTCTGGCCGGCTTTTTTCTGTTTTCAAGCTGGCTCGCTAGCGCTGTTTTGGCTCCTGTTTGATTCGAAATACAAGTGTCCTTCCACCATAAGGTTGGGCAATTATCTCGCTTCAGTTCCGGTCGTTCTCGAAGAGCTTACAGAACGGCAGAAATGGGCAAAATCTCCGCTATTTGCGCGAATAGGCGAATTCGGCGGCTATATCCTCCAACTGGATACTGGCCGATTTGTTCGATACGCTTGGGCTTCAGCAAATCACGCGCAACTGGTTCAAAAACGATTCGTCCAAGCTAATGCACGCACGCCTGATCGATTATTACTCGCGCCGCGTGTCGCGCATCTTCGGCAACTAACTTTGCGCCATGCAGATGCGCTAAAACGATTGCGCCTTCCTTTAAGATGAGGAGTTGTTTTGCGACGCTATCTGCATTTGGTATTTCAGCCTTGTTCGCGATCTGCGTGAAATACTTCAGCAAAAGTTTTTTATGTTCCGCCGCGGTTTGGTGGATTGGATCGTCTCGGTCCTGATACTCGGAAGACGCCTTGATAAACATGCAGCTTTTGTATTCCGGTTCCTCGAACCACTCACCTAGCGCGGTGAAAATGGCGAGGAGTTGATCCTTCGGGTCGTCCGCTAGAGCTTCAACCCGCCTTACAAGCCAGTTTCGAAACTGCTCATCGCGCAATCGCAAGGTTGCGAGGATGAGATCGTCCTTCGTGCGGAAATGCTTGTAGATTGCCGTTTTGGAAACGCCGGTTTCTTTCGCCAACCTGTCCATGCCGATGGCGTGAAACCCCCCGGCATAAAACGCCTTCAACGCATTCTGTACCAACTCGTCTCTTTTCGAGGCGCTCATTTTTTACCCTTTTCACTAACCGTTCGGTAAATGCACTCTTTGACGCCAATAATCAAGGCGGCTTGAGCTAAATCGCTGTAATTAATTAAATAATTTTCGATTCGCCTACAGGCTTCAATCCATCTGTTAAAAAACTGTCCAAATAGCATTGACTGATCGGTTACTGTTAGTTATAGAACATTTACCGATCGGTTAATGTGATCGATTGGCCGCCCAGGCGGAGGCCTTTCCGCACCTGAAAACGCAGTCATTTCGATTCAAAGGGGATTGATAGATGGAAAACTCGCTTCGTCATTTTTACGGCCGCTGCACGGACGATGCTGCGCTCGCGCTCAGCATTGGCGCCTTTCTAATTCTCGTCGCCGCAATTGTCGCTCCGGCAATGGCTTTCTCTTCAACAGCACATGCTGAAGACGGCCAGTCTCGCGCAGCGACAGCAAAGACGCCCCCCGTCAATGACGGTCTGCCTGAACCAGGATTTGAAATTACGACGGACGATACCGCAATCGTCATCACTGATCCGCAAAACGACTTCCTGTCGCCCGAAGGCGTTACCTGGGGTGTTGTAGGGAAGAGCATCACCGACAACGGCACGGTTCCAAATCTCGAAGCACTCTTTAAGGTCGCGGACGAGACCGGCATGCCGCTTTTCGTGTCGCCACATTACTATTTCGAGCATGATCATAAATGGAAGTTTGAGGGCACGCTCGAGACGCTGATGCACAATATTGGCATGTTCGATCGCCCCAACGCGCTCACCCTTGAAGGATTTGAAGGCTCAGGCGCCGATTGGCTCGATCGGTACAAACCCTACATCAACAACGGCAAAACCGTCGTCACCAGCCCGCACAAGGTTTACGGACCCGACAGCAACGATCTCGTCCTTCAGCTGCGCAAGGCCGGCATCAACAAGGTAATTCTTGCAGGCATGTCGTCAAACCTGTGCACCGAGTCGCACATGCGCGCCCTCATCGAGAATGGCTTTGAGGTCATGGTCGTAACCGACGCCACCGCCGGCGCTATTACAGAGCACTATAACGGTTATGCAGCGTCGTTGACCAACTTCCGCATGATCGCGAGCGCGGTCGACAATACGGAAAACACGGTTCGCGCCATCAAAGCCGCCTACTGACGATACGCCCCGCGAGCCCTCCACCGCCCCCCGCAACTTCACGATGGCTCGCTGCGCCCGGCTGACGCCTCCCCATATCCTCGTCAGCCGGGCGCCAAGAAGAACCCGTTCGTCGGCGTCGCCGTACCGTTCCCGGCCTGACGAGCGCCTCCCGCAAGAACGACAGGCCGCTTTTGCAGGATCACTTCTCGCCAACGCCTGAACTTACGCAAAGGAACTCAAAATGACCAAAACGATCAAAACCGCCTGCGCCGCAATTGCACTTTCGCTTTCCCTTACGGCGCCCGTCTTCGCCGCCGATGAGCACAACGTTTCTTCCGGCGTCACGACCGCTGGCGCGCCCCTCGGTCTGCACGGTGTTGATGCAGTCACGCTTTCAACGTTTAACGCTGTCGCAGAAGGCGACGCCGCCCATACCGTCGTCGTTGACGGCGTTGCGTATTACTTTGCCTCTGCAAGCTCTGCGCGTAAGTTTGAGTCAGCGCCGAGCAAATACCTGCCGCAGTTTGGCGGTTTCTGCGCCTTCGCGGTTGCGCTGGGCAAAAAGTTCGACGGCGATCCGCGTTACGCTGACATCGTCGACGGAAAGCTCTATCTCTTCGTCAACGCTGAAATCTTTGAAAAATACAAGAAAGACTCAAAACGCATCATCGCAAATGCCCACAAGACCTGGCCGTCAATCCAGCACACGGCTGTCGAAGACCTCTAGGCCATATCGGCGGTTGATCCTTGCGATCAGCCGCCGCTCCCGCTGAAGACGCAAAGAAAAGCAACGGCGACATGCGCCCGCCCGCTCCGCAGCCCGAAATCCGAAAGTAGCTTGGGTACTTGATGCGTCGCTGATCCCCGGCGAGCCCAAAGAACACCCCCTTTTTGATCCTATTTCGGACGGGCCGTGGCTCAAACTCGGCAAAGCGCGGGAACGCTTAAAGCCTTTCGGCGGCCCGACATGTTACAATTGTAAAATCAGTAGGAATATTGGGCGGCGTGGTTTTTCGTTTCACGACACATGATTGCGCCAAGAATCCCATGAAAGGTATCGAATTATGGGCGTTGGGCTCCCATTTCGGAAAGATCGAGTACGCGATATTGGGCTTTTGGTGCGCCGTCTTGTCGTATTCGCGCTGCCAGCGATCGTAATCGTTGGCGCGGTCGGCGGAAACCTGGTCATGGCCGCCCTAAAAGAAAAGCCGGAAACCAAAGAGGATAGCGTCAAGGCTACGCCCGTTGTTGTCGTCGAAGCACAAAATAACAACGTACGCTTGAGCGTGACGACTCAGGGCGAAGCCAATCCAAGAACGCAGATCAATCTGGCGCCTTATGTCAGCGGCCAAATCGACTTTGTTTCTCCGGATTTTATTGAGGGCGGCGCGTTCGCCGAAGGCGACGTATTAATCCGCATCAAGGACGATGAATACAAGTTCCGCGTCACACAAGCGCGCTCGGCAGTCGCACAGGCGAAAAGTCGGTACGCGACCGAAAAAGCCGAGGCCGAGGCGGCGAAGCGTGAATTCGATGAACTGAAGATTGGCGAAGGATCGGATCTCGCCCTTCGCAAGCCCCAGCTCGCAGAGGCCGCCGCCATGTTGGCCTCGGCAAAGGCGTCTCTGAGCGAAGCTGAGCTGCAGCTTGCGCGGACAAAAATCGTGGCGCCGTTCAATGGACGTGTTTCGCAGAAGATAGCCGATCTTGGCGAGTTCGTATCGCCCGGCGCAACGCTCGGCGACATTTTTTCGACCGACGTCATGGAAGTTGAATTGCCGCTCACCGATGAAGAGCTTGGGCAATTAGGGCTTTCTATTGGCTTTCGCGAAGTCGAGGACAATCTCGGACCGAACGTGACACTAACCGCAATTGTGGCGGGCGTCCCACGCGCCTGGTCCGGTCGGGTCGTCAGAACCAATAACAGTTTCGATAAAACGAACCGGACCTTGTCGGTCTATGCGGAAGTTGAAGATCCCTATGGCGAGGGTTCTGATGCAGGGACGCCGCTCGCGGCGGGGCTGTTTGTAACGGCGACTATAGATGGGCGTGCGATTGACAACGCCGTCACCATTCCGCGCTCGGCCATGCGCGGCGATGGTCAGGTATTCGTGGTCCGTGCGGACGATACTCTAGAAATCCGGGATGTCGTTGTTGCGAAATCCGACAGGAACCACGTTATCGTCACCGCCGGATTGGCGCCCTCCGAGCGAGTCATCACATCGCCGGTGCGCGGCGCCGCGACCGGCATGAAAGTCGCTGTTGCAGGCGACGGCGGCGATGACACTACAAAGGTCGCCGACCGAACCGCCACACAGGACTAGGAGACCGTCATGAGCATCACAAAGCCGGACGGGTTCGATTCAAAAGGAATTGTTGCATGGTGGGCCAGCAACAAAGTTGCCGCCAACCTTCTCATGATTGGCATATTAATCGCGGGTGCTTTGTCGTTGACGCAGATCAATCGCGAGTTGGAGCCTTCGGTAGAATTTCCCGGCGCGCAAATCTCCGTGTCCTGGCCGGGCGCTTCGCCACAGGATATCGAAGAACAAATCGTCGTTCGCCTGGAAGAAGCCGTCAGCCGCGTACGCGGTATTAAGTCCCTATGGTCGGCGGCCAACGAAGGCGCCGGCTTTGTTTGGGTGGAAGGCGACGAGGACCTCGATGAGGCGAAGTTCCTGCAAGATCTGAAACGGGAAATCGACTCGATCAGCACATTTCCCAATGCCGCGGAACCGGCGCAAATGCGTTTGTTCAGAAGTCAGAGCGAAGTTATGCGGGTCGCTGTCCGCGGCGAAGTTGATGAGCGGATCCTCAAACGCTACGCCGAAAAAGTTCGCCGCGATCTCGCTTTGTACAATAGCGTACCCTCGGTTGAACTATTTGGCGTCCGCAACGAGGAAGTATCAATTGAAGTATCCGAAGAGGCATTGCGCCGTTTTGGCCTTACCTTAGGCGAGGTTGCGACGGCGGTTCGAGGGTCGTCGGTCAACATTTCCGCGGGGAATGTACGCACGGAAATTGGTAATGTGCAGCTGCGCACGCGAAACCTAGCGGACTCAAAGAGCGAATTTGAAGATATCGTTATCCGCCAAGAACCGAACGGGGCCGTTGTTCGCGTCCGTGACGTGGCGACTGTCAAAGACGGATTTGAAGAGGTCGACATATTAGCGACCGTCAACGGCGAGCACACAATCCTTGTTCAAATCATGAGCGGTCCAGAGATGGACATCGTAAGACTTTCAAACGACGTGAAGTCATATCTGGAAAAAGCAAGGAACGAGGCCCCGGCGGGTATTACGCTAACGCTTTGGGATGACCAGTCGGAGACCTTTTCCGGCCGAATGAACACGATTTACTCCAACTTCCTGATCGGGCTCGTTTTGGTCTTGATCACTCTGTTTTTGTTTCTAAGACCATCGGTTGCGTTCTGGGTCGCCGTCGGTATCGCCGTTGCGTTCGCAGGCGGGCTTGCTTTCCTTCCGATCTTCGGCGTGTCGCTCAACATGATCTCCACCTTTGCGTTTTTGTTGGTGATTGGGGTCATTGTCGACGACGCCATAATTGTCGGCGAAGCCATTCACGCAAAAACAGAAGAAGGCGACATAGGCTTGAGCGCGGCCGTTGGCGGCGCGCGCATGGTCATCATGCCGGTGGTTTTTGCGGTTTTCACAACCATGATTTTCTTTGCGCCCTGGATGTTTCTCTCGGGCGGAACGTCTGAGTTCACGCGATCGATTTCGCTGGTTGTGATCCTGGCGCTATTCTTTTCATTGGTTGAGTCGCTACTAATACTGCCGGCGCATCTTTCGAATTTGAAACCCGCCAACCCCAAAAACCGCATCATCCGCCTGCAAAAGAAAATCGCTGATTCGATTGTCTGGATCGCAAGAAAAGTTTATCGCCCGATTATGGCGGCGTCTGTGCGTCGGCGCTATCTAACGGCATCGCTGTTTCTCGCAGCCATGATCTTGTCCATCGGGCTATTGACCAATGGCTACGTCAAAGTTTCGTTTATGCCAGAGATTGAATCCGACCAGATCGTCATTGACGTCGATCTGCCGGAAGGCACGCCCTATTCACGTACGCTTGAAGTTTTGAAACAGATTCAAGTGGCCGAAAAAAGACTCGTAGACGAAGTTAATCAATCGACGGACGGCGAAGGCGCCCTCATCGAAAACTGGTACACGCGATCACGCGACAACGAAGTACTCGCGCTGGTGAAACTGGTGCCGCCAGAGACGCGCACGCTGACTGCAAAAGAAACCGCGGAACGGCTTCGGGCTTTGATCGGCGAAGTGCCCGACGCGGAATCAATCCAAGTTGATTATCAAAGCAATAATCAAGGCCCGCCCATCCAATATGTTCTGAACTCGACCAGCCTCGAAGATCTGAACCTTGCCGCAGAAGACCTTATGGTTCAGCTGAGGAGCTATGAGGGCGTTTATAATGTTGTCAACGATTCCCAGTCGTCCGCCGATGAAGTTCGCTTTGATTTGAAACCAGGCGCTGAGGCGCTCGGCGTCACCGTCGAGGAAGTGGCGCGGCAGGTTCGTCAGGGGTTTTACGGCGAAGAGGTGCAGCGCTTGCCGCGAGACGGGCAGGATGTCCGCGTATTCGTTCGATATCCGCGTACAGATCGCGAGTCCCTCGATCACTTGAAAAACATGCGCATTCGCACGAACGATGGCCGCGAACTCCCGCTCTACGCCGTTGCCGACATAAAGTTCGAAAAAGGTATCAACCGAATACTTCGCCGTGAACGTCAACGCGCGATTGTCGTCAGCGCTGAAGTTGTTTCAGAGCGGATCAATGACATTCGAACGGACTTAAAGGATAACTTTTTTGACGAGTTTCACGCGCGACATCCAACGATCAGCCGCGGTAATATTGGGCGCGCGCAAGGAGAACAGGAATTCGTATCGGAAATCGCCGTATTGGGACTAACGGCGATTCTGGTTGCCTACTTCCTGATAGCCGTCGCGTTCAAGTCTTACTTCGAACCAATGCTCATACTCTTAGCGGCAATCCCCTTTTGCTTCACCGGCGCAATGATTGGTCATTTGATTATGGGGTTGTCGATTTCGCTGTTTTCCTATCTTGGCATCATGGCGGCGGCGGGCGTCGCCGTAAACGACAACCTTGTATTGATCGACTACATAAACCGTCTGCGCCGCAATGGTATGGAGGGCGCGGAAGCGCTCATCGAAGCGGGAACCAAAAGGTTCCGTCCAATTCTACTGACCTCTGTTACAACGTTTGTCGGATTGCTGCCGTTGATGATGGAGCGCTCCATTCAGGCGAAATTCCTGGTGCCCGTCGGCGTCGGCCTCTCATTCGGAGTTTTGTTTGCGCTGTTGGTGACTTTGTTCTTTGTCCCGACGCTCTATGCGATCGGCGCCGACATTCGCAGGTTCTTCATTTATATGTTCACTGGATCAAAACAACCGAATTTCTCGGAGACTTTGGAAAACGAGCCCAGCGCCGACGGGCCGTCAATCGCTTCCGTTTCTCCGAGCCGTATCTGACTGGAAGAAAGACGTTAAGCGATGCGTTTTTTCGTATGTCCGCTTCTCGGCAACAGGCGCCAAAGTGAAATCTTAGGCGAATGTCCAATTACCGGCGTATGCTTGTCGTCCAATTCGGGATTAACGCAGCCATAACGCTGTCAATTCAAATGGCTATAGTTCGGAAGGCTTACCCAGCCCATATTCTCTCGCATGTGCTACTCGAGGATCGCAATTCAAAGCCACCGATCAACCAAATCTTCGCCGACTACGCTTGCAGCTAGTCGCTGGAGATTCTCACCCTGCAAAAATCCGGAGGAAGTTTGCACATCCAGCCATTGAAGAAAGTCCCCTCCCTCAACGGCAAATCGGGAGTCTTTTAACAACGCATAAGTCCCCGCAGCGAATACATGCATACCACCATCCTGATTTTGCCAATAGATGGCCTGGTTTCTCGGAATTCCGATATTCTCATTGATTATTGCTTCGAGCGCCTGAACAGCTCCCTCTTCAACAATCCCCACAATATCTCCATCAGAAGATGTGTAGCCATAGGAACGATCAGCATTCCGAGCAATCGATAACAGCAATTCGTCTTGTTCGAGCCTACCTAGAATTCGCTGCGATTCTTCCCTGCTAACGACAAACAACTGATGAATTGACTCATGAACCGCATTTCGACAGATCGTTGCAGTTTCGTATCTTGAGCTAGTGACAAACTGTTGGCCCAGAAGCTTAATTCCATGTGGCTCGCTCAATGTGCTCAAAAAAACTGTTACGCTCGGTTTGAATTCTCTATTCAGATATCTTGTTAGTTGGGAAAATATGTCTTTGCTCATCAATTCAAATTGAAGTTCCTCGCCTCGCCGTTCCAATTCTAACGCGAATTCATCTTTCCAATATTCTTTAAAGGATGAATCTAAGACTGCCCGCAGCGCGTTGGCTGCCAGCGGTCTAATTCTCGAGAGATTTGAACGCGCCTGCTCACTTGCGAATGATGGTACTTCTCTTAAGCCCTCTTCAAGAACTCCCTCGATGGTAAATGTATCTATCAAATCTTCGATTGTGCCCAATGGTCCGGCAGACGCGACAAACGCAATCTGTGGTCCAGGAGTCGTCGTCCCGCTCGCTCTTATCAGGGCGCCGACAAAGGCATCCGCCGCCTCTACACCTCTGGGACCAAGAATTGAGCGAAGATTATCCCTGCGATCCAGATTCTCTTGTACCTGAAGCGTGCCAACTGGCGCCGCGGCGATTGTTAGTGCAAAGCAAGCGTCTAATCCGATAGAGCTTTGAACATGCCAATTGGTGCTGTGACCTGTTGAGGCGCTATCGGCGCTTGCAAAATTCGCGTCCGTCTGTGCAAGGCACCCTCCCACGACGGATGGGAAAACGACAACGCCAGCAGATGCAAACAAGAATGATCTTCGATGCATCGGCGCTGAATACAATCAACACGCTTCGAAATCTTGAACCCGTGTGATATTTCTTCTTATTTTTGAGGGCGGCAGCCCCAGTTCGCTTTTCGCAATTCTCGACATATGGCTTTGGTCCGAAAAGCCGGAAGCTGTGGCAATTTCCGCCAGACTCAAATTCGAACTAAGCAACCTTAGACTGGTCTGCAGTTGGCGCTCTCTTCGGTACTGTCCTGGTGTCATGCCGTAGTACTTCTTAAAAGTACGGTGCGCGTGCTCCCTGGTGACTAAAAACTCCAGATTTGAGAATTGGAATTTCTCGTTCATGGATAACTCGGATATGCATCTTGGCGGCTCAATTGTGCCAACGCTAGTGTTAGCACTATAAGCATCAACAATTTCATCGAACACTTTGCGCGGCGTGGAGCTTAACAAGCTGTCGACGTCGTCAAAGAATACCGTACGCCATTCGTCAATTGCGCTGTTCGGGAGGGAAATGTTGCATACAGCA
The DNA here is from genome assembly GCA_965267325.1 of Hyphococcus sp. Lineage (GTDB taxonomy): Bacteria > Pseudomonadota > Alphaproteobacteria > Caulobacterales > Parvularculaceae > Hyphococcus. The sequence goes on from OZ253943.1 coordinate 1,749,193, forward strand.
CCACTATGGACGACCGTGTTCTTATGTAAATGCCAAGGTGGATGATATACGATAGTATTTGTGTGGGCATGAACCATGCCATCTATGGACTGCTCGTAGTACGAGCCAGACAAAACCACTGCTGCGTACGCCTGATGGTGGCGATGAATCGGAATTTCCCCTGAATCTAGACAATCCAGTTTTATCGCGCTCGTCATTCCCTCAGTCCATTCGGCACACTAACGAGAACAAAATATATCACAAGATAACGAAAAAACACAGCGACATTCATTTCCATTCACTTGACTCGAAGCAGCCAGCAAAGTTTTCTTGGTAACGCACACTAAGTGAATTTCTGCGTTTTCAAGTCGACAAATATACAGGTCTCTGCAAGGACAGGTGTTGCTGAATCGTTCTCAAACTGGCGGCATTGGGACGAATTTCATGGGCGAATTCGTGCTCCTAAATTTCAATTGATGTTGCACTGAATCACTCCCGGATCGAGGCTGTTTAAGGGTTGACGTCAGTTGTGAACTCGCAGGTCCGGCATGATATGGCGGTTGCGAGTTTCGTAAACAATTGAAGTTTCTACACGGACTACGCCCGGCTTACTGGTAATCTTATCAAGGGCGAGGTCTTTGAGGTGATTTGTATTCCGAGCGACAATATGGATCAGCACATCGTGACGGCCCGTCACCAAGATGGCGGATCGAACCTCTGGGACTTCAGCAACAGCATCCAGAAAGCTGTCAACTTCACCGCGGGTATGCTTCGACAATTCGACCATAAGCACTGCCTCAATTCCCACACCGAAAGCATGGGGAGAAACCTCCGCGCGAAACCGTCCTAATACGCCAGCATCGCGCAAAGCATTTAGTCGGGCGTGCGTAGACGACGCTGATAAACCGACACTTGCAGCGATCTCTTTTATTGGCGTCCGTGCATCCTCCTGCAAAATCTCCAATATCGCGACATCTGTATGGTCCAGGCCTGACATCCCTCTCCCCTTCCGAAAAATATTCGATAGATCACACTCTAGGCGAGCTATATGGTGCGCATTGTCCTGAGATACCAAACAAAATATGGCAAAATCAACATTCACCGCCCCAAATGACCATGACCTACAGGAAGAGCAACGAGCGCGTTTTCGCGAAGACGGCTTTCTGACAATAAGAGATTTGTTGGACAGCGAACAAACGGCAGCACTACGGAACCGCTTTCCATTATTGTTCGCGGGCAAGTTCGACACCGGCGTATATCCCGATGAATGGTACTGGCGTGAGGGCATGAGCCTACCAAACGTAACACGCCACATGGCTAACGCTTGGAAGTCAGATCTAACGATCGCAACGCTAGCCTTATCTGAGCACATCGGCCAAACAGCAGCGAAGCTTGCGGACTGGCCAGGGATACGGCTGGGCCAGGACACAATATGGTGGAAACCGCCTGGCGCGAATGCAGTTTCATTTCATCAAGATTCTTCCTTTATGGATTTTCTTTCTCCCGCGCAGACAATCACGTGCTGGATTGTACTGGACGATACAGACCGCAACGCAGGAACACTGGAATACGCCAAAGGATCACACCTTTGGCCTCTTACCCCTATTCCCGAGGGTTTTCATGGGCCGGAAGATTATCACGCACATATGAGAGTTGCCGCCTCAATTGCAGGTGAGCACAACCCAACAATAGTTCCAATTGAAATTTCAGCTGGGTCTTGCGTGTTTCACTCTGGCGAAATTTGGCATGGGTCAGGCCCAAATTGCAGCTCAAACCATATAAGGCGGTCTATTGGTATTCACTTTGTAAGAGAAGACGCACAATTCACCGCCAAACATGGCGGCTACATTTATCGACGATATCAGCGCACCGATGATAATTCGCTAGATGAAAGTTTTTTTCCCGTCGTCTGGTCTAGTGCCGGCTATCGAACACCATGGATAGAAAACTTTTGCCGAACAGGAACGCGCTCCAACACAATTCAGTGAATCGCTCGCATTCGACGCGGCAAACAGCGCGGCTCGCAAGTCAGATGGCGGGGAAAACAGTGCCGATTGGTATGAGATGAGAAGTGATCCGACTGAACTGCAGAACAAAAAGACTTCGCGCTTTGTTCTTTCATTTCACGGTATCCGACTTGGCGCTTTTGCAATATTGCCTATCGCAGCAGCAACGTTTCCGTTGGGCGTTGTATTTGGAGTTTCCGCACACGAAAAAGGGATTCCGATTGAATATATAACGTTAATGAGCGCATTAGTTTGGGCAGGCGCTGCGCAATTCGCGGCTCTTGAACTTTGGATTGAGCCGATACCAATCGTCACGCTGCTAGTGGTTGTCTTTTCAATAAATGCGAGACTCTTGCTTCTGGGCGCCGCCCTATATCCCTGGATGCGAAACCTGAATGTGATCGATGCGCATGTAGCAGCGGCATTTATCAGCGATGCAAACTGGGCTTATGCAATTGATCAACACGCCAAAGGGACAAATGATATTGGAATTTTGGTGGGCAGCGGGCTGTTGATGTGGTGTGTCTGGCTCGCAAGCACTTACACAGGTGCTGCTTTTGTTGGATTACACATTAATCCGGAGGCATTTGCCTTGGATGTGATGTTTGTATCATTCTTTTGTGTGTTGCTCTCGGGCATGAAGACCACTCGCTTGATGATGTTGCCATGGAGTGTTGCAGGCATTTCTGCCTTGCTTTCTTATTGGTACTTGCCCGCTGGATGGCATGTTTTGATAGGCGGACTGTTAGGTGGGATAGCGGGGGGAATAATAAAAATTGGAAGATAGAATATTTTTGGTGATCATTGTTGCGATGGCATTCATCACTTATCTCACGCGAATAGGCGGATATTGGATAATGAGCTCTGTTCCATTGACGCCCCGTGTCAAAGCCGGGCTAAGCGCTTTGTCAGGTTCCGTTTTGGTTGCACTTCTATTGCCAGCGATCGTAAGCGGCGGAGTTCACTTTATGGTCGCCGCGCTAGTTTCAGTACTCGTAATGGCCATCATGGGCAGGCCCTTATTTGCCATGACTCTTGCGGTTGGTTGTGTTGCGACTATTCGGCATCTTGCCTAATTCGGTAGAGGCGGAGGCACAAGTTGCTATCCAGCCGCCATAGATGTGAGCCATATGCACCATAGTTCTATCCGTTAGCAAAGTAGGAATGGGCAAAGCGACCGCAATTCGCTTATCCCGGACATAAGGCGTGCTGTACCTTGCTTCCGCAAAATCCTCAATCGAAGCTCAGCTCTACCGAAAGGCTCTAGCGCAAAACGCCCCGGCGCGACAGCCAGACCAAATAGAAAAGCACCATCAACGCGGCGATCAGCACAACGATGTAAAACGCTATGTCGCCGCCGCCTTCCGGCGGCGGATTTAGGTAGGTGTATATCGCCGCAGCAACGGAACACATCCAGCCAACGGCAAAAATCGGTACAGCGATCTTGCGCCGAAGCAACAGAAAGACGGCGCCAACGAGCCCCCCAAAACTGGCGACGCCCCACATGACATACATCCAGGCCGGCGCGTCAAAGTAATAGTCGAGCACTTGCTCAGGATATCCGGAAAGATAAGGCTCATATCGAACAACTGTGGCAACGTAATCGAAAACGGCCATACCGTTCCAGATCAGCAACAAACCGCCCACGACCCATAAATGCCATGGCGTCGCCGAAGATGTTTGTTGATCGCTCATGATGTCCTCGCTTTTTGCAGAATACAGCACAAGGTGGCGATGGAAGCGACCGCGATCGAACTCGTCTCGCGCGGATTTCCCTGATAAACGGGAATTTACAGGGAATTTTCGAGTTCTTGACCTATTTCGACAGCTTGCCCTCCTTGTTGCCGCGTGAATTCAGGGCGTTTGCAGCAACCTCCTAAGAAAATTATCAGGGAATTTTTCGGCGAAACAGGGAAATCAGAACCTGCCGCAGGGAATCGATTTTTCCGCCCCGAATTTCGGCAGGACAGTGCTCAACTTTGCATATCGGCCGCTATTTCGGCGTTTGCCTGAATTTTCGACCAATCCTCACGCGCGATATCGTCTTTCGAGGCAATCCATGAACCGCCAACGCAGGCAACATTTGCGAGGGCGAGATAGTCGCGCGCCGTCTGCGAAGAAATTCCGCCGGTTGGGCAAAACGTGATGTCCGGAAGCGGACCGGAAAGGGACTTAAGGTAAGATACGCCGCCGGCGGCCTCCGCAGGGAAAAACTTCTGAGCGACAAACCCCGCCTCTTGCGCCGTCATGGCTTCTGAAGCTGTCGCGACACCTGGCAGCGCTGGCGCGCCGACGGTACTGAGCGCACTCAACAAGGAATGACTGGCGCCAGGGCTAACCAGAAACTTTGCGCCGGCATCGAGCGCTGCGTCAATATCCTGTCTGGATCTGATTGTTCCCATCCCTATTATGAGATCGGGCGCGGCTTCCTGCATTTCTTTCACAGCTTTGAGCGCGCAGGACGTACGAAGCGTCAATTCAACAACACGCAATCCGCCTTGATCGAGCGCTTGGGCCAGCGGCGCTGCCTTATCAAGCGTCGGCACCTCAAGCACGGGGATAACTGAAGCCAAATTCAAGATGTTGACGATATTCATTTTTCCCTCATGACAGCTGCGGCGCCGTATAGCGCGGCGCCCTCCCCAATAATCAAACGGACTGGAACAGGCGCCACGTAGGTTTCCATGCGGCCTTTGCTGAGGAACTTTTCAACAAATTCGCTGCTCAAAAAAACATCCTGGATTTTTGGCAGAATTCCACCGCCAAGTATCACGCCGCCCCGTGCGCCAGTCGCTAACACCGCGTCGCCAACAACGCGCCCCAGCACGGAGCAAAATAGGTCCACGGCCTTTGCAGCAATCGGATACTCGCCTGTAACTGCAGCTTTTGTGATTTCGTTTGCTTGAAGCGACGCGCGCTGAGCGCCTTCGATCGCACATAGCGCACGATGTATGTTGACCAATCCGCGCCCAGATAAGAGGCGCTCGGCTGAAACCCGTGGATGTTCCCGTGCAATAAACTTCATGACTTTGAATTCTTCATCGTCCCTTGGCGCGAAGGTCACATGTCCGCCTTCGGTCGAGACAACCACGGGCCCGGCTCCCGACGGCACGATGAGCGCCTGCCCCAGCCCGGTTCCGGGCCCGATTACCAATTGCGGCGCGTTGGCGTCAGCTTCGCCGTCTTTCACGCCGACAAAGGCTTCCTCGGGCAAATGGGCAACTCCTGCAGCCAGCGCAAAAAAGTCATTGATGATCGAAAAGGAACGGAGCTGCAGAGGAGCGGTGATTTCTTCAGCGCGCAAGCGCCAGTGCGAGTTCGTAAAATCGACGGCGTCGTCAATGATTGGGCCGGCCGCGGCGAAACACGCTTGCTTTGGTTTTTCAGCGACGGATTCAAGGTAAGCGTCGGCGGCGTCTCGGATAGTTTCAAAGTCTTCCGCCCGCAATACCTGCATGTATTCTATAGCGATTGCGCCGTTTATTTTGCTTGCAATAGCGAAACGTGCGTTGGTCCCGCCGATATCTGCGACCAGCATCGGATCAGCCATCGCTGGCCTCATGTTCCGACAACTGCAAGCTGATGGCGCCCTCTTCCGCGCTGCCAACGAGCGCGCGCAGCCCCGCAAAAAGCTCGCGACCCGCGCCCCAGCGCTCGCCCGCCAGGTCCGGCTTGCCGGCGTTGCGTGTTGAGATATCAACGCCAATAATTTCGAGCGTTCCCGCTTCCGCATCAAGGCGGATCATGTCGCCAGATTTGATTTTTCCGATAGCGCCGCCGTCGAGCGCTTCGGGAGTGACATGGATTGCCGCCGGTACTTTGCCGGAAGCGCCCGACATGCGTCCGTCCGTCACGAGCGCTACTTTAAAGCCCTTGTCTTGCAGCACCCCCAAAGGCGGCGTGAGTTTATGCAACTCGGGCATGCCGTTCGCCTTCGGCCCCTGGAACGGTACAACAGCGACAAAATCTTTGTTGAGGTCGCCCGCCTTAAACCGATCCATCAGGTCTTTTTGCGATGAGAAGACAATCGCCGGCGCCTCGACAATCCGACGTTCCGGTTTCACCGCCGAGACCTTTATGACACCGCGACCGATATTGCCGTTCAGAAGAACGAGCCCGCCCGTATCGGAGAAGGGATTGTTCGCGGAACGCAGTATCTCTTCATTGCCAGACGCCACTGGCGGCGCACGCCAACCAAGTGCGCCGTCATCAAGGTGCGGTTCTGCAGCAAATTTCCCGAGCCCCTCTCCCATCGCCGTCGTTACATCGCCATGCATGATCCCGGCGTCGATCAACTCCCTGATGACAAAACCAAGCCCGCCCGCCGCATGGAAGTGATTCACATCAGCGGACCCGTTGGGATAGATACGCGAGAGCAATGGCGTGACGCCCGACAGTTCGCTGAAGTCATCCCAGTCAATCATGACGCCGACCGCCCGCGCCATCGCCACCAGATGAATGGTGTGATTGGTGGACCCGCCCGTGGCGTGCAAACCGATGATTGCATTGACGATGGCGCGCTCGTCGATGACATCGCAGAACGGAACGTAATCACCGCCCAGCGCAGTCGTTGCGGCAACGCGCTTTGCACTCTCCCTGACCATCGCGTCGCGCAAAGGCGTGCCCGGATTGACGAAGGCCGAGCCAGGAATGTGAAGGCCCATAGCCTCCATCATCATCTGGTTTGAGTTTGCCGTACCATAAAAGGTGCAGGTCCCGGGGGAGTGATAGCTCTCGCTTTCAGCGCGCAATAGCTCCTCGCGATCGACTTTTCCTTCCGCGTAAAGCTGACGGATGCGCGCTTTTTCGTCATTCGTCATGCCGGAGGTCATAGGACCGGCGGGAAGGAACATGATCGGCAAATGGCCAAAACGCGCCGCGCCAATAAAAAGGCCCGGCACGATTTTGTCGCAAACGCCGAGCAATAGCGCGCCGTCGAATACATTGTGAGACAGAGAGACTGCCGTCGCCATCGCAATCACATCACGGGAAAACAGCGACAGATCCATGCCCGGCTGGCCTTGCGTAACGCCGTCGCACATGGCGGGCACGCCGCCGGCGATCTGCGCCGTGGCGCCAATCTCCGAAAGCGTCTCTTTTATGATATCGGGATAGGCGCCGAGCGGCTGATGCGCCGAGAGCATGTCATTATAGGCGGTTACGATACCGATATTGGGGCCGTCGCCCTTCGCCAAGCGCTTCTTGTCAGCAGCCGAACACGCCGCGGCTGCATGAGCGAGGTTTCCGCAAGACACTTGCGACCTGTGCGGACCTTGCCTCCCCGCCGCGCGCATCTGTTTTAAGTATGCGGCGCGCGTTTGCGCGCTGCGATTGATAATGCGGTCAGTAACGCGCGCGACTTTGGCGATGATCTTTGTCACAACAAATTCCTTACGGCGCCCAACACGCCCAGAGATCCGGCCTCGCCCGGAGGATGGCGCGCACTGGCATGTCTTCCGCCGCGCCATCGCCGCGAGCTTCTTCAAAAACCGCCCGCTTGGCGGCGCCGGTGATCATCAGGGCAATAAAGTCGGCGCTTTCAACAGCGCCGAGTGTCAGCGTGAGGCGGTCAAGATGCGCGCCTGTAACATCGCTCATAGTCGCGCGTATGTGCGTGACATTTTTTTCACGGCCGAGCGCGTCGTTAATCCCGAAGCAACCTGGAAACCAGCTTGCCGTATGGCCATCTTCACCCATCCCAAGCACCACAGCATCGAAGGGTAAAAGCGAGGCCTCATTGATCTTTTGCTCAGCGGCCGCCGCGGCGTCTCGGGGAAAGGGCGTATCGGACCAAAGGCCAACGAACCGGGCCTCCGCCGCTTTTCCTTGCAACAGCGTTGCAGACACAAAACTCTCGTTTGACCCGTCTTCCCCGGGTCTGACCCAGCGTTCATCAACCAGAACGACGGTCACCCTCGACCAATCAAGATCAGCACCGCTCAGTAATGTATAAAGCGCCGCCGGCGTTGAACCGCCCGACACCGCCAAACTCGCTCGGCCCTTTTCTGCGATCGCGCGCGCAAGGCGCGCAGCAATCTCAGAAGAAAGCCGTGACGCCATCTCCTCCCGGCTTTTAAACATCGCAAGCCGCGGCTCTGCCGCCCGGTCAGCTTCCATCGAACCACTCGCGCCCGTCGCGGTCCAGAAGCATCGCCGATTGCACGGGGCCGTCCGTACCGGCCGCATAGGGATGCACTGGAATATTGTCCATCTTCCAGGCGGCGAGAATGCCGTCGACCCAGGACCACGCCGCTTCCACTTCATCGCGGCGCATAAAGAGACCGAGGTCTCCGCGCACAACCGCCATTAAGAGGCGTTCATAAGCGTCCGGATAACGCGCCTCAAACTGATCCGCATAGGAAAGGTTTAAAGGAACATAGCGAAGCCGCATGCCGCCCGGGCCCGGATCCTTGGTCACCAGCAATAGTTTGACGCCCTCGTCAGGCTGCAAACGGATTACCAGTCTCGTCGGCGGCATCTCCCGCTTGCTGTCATTTGCAAGCGCATGGGCAACATCCTTGAATTGGATCACGATCTCCGAGTAACGCCTGGTCATTCGCTTGCCCGTGCGCATATAAAAGGGCGCGCCCTTCCAGCGCCAATTGTCGATGTTCGCTTTAATAGCGACGAAGGTCTCGTTGTTGCTTTCTGCGCCAAGTTCTTCTGAGTAGCCCGGCACAGCCTCCCCGCCCGATGCGCCCGGTCTATACTGACCCCGCACAGTTTCATTGCGAGCTGTTTCCGGCGTGATCATGCGCAATGCACGCAGAACCTTGATCTTTTCATCGCGCATTGTGTCGGCTTGCAAATCAAGCGGCGGCTCCATCGCCACCAGGCACAAGAGCTGCAGCAAATGGTTTTGCACCATGTCTCGAAGCGCGCCCGCCGTATCATAATATCCGGCCCGGCCGCCGACGCCGATATCTTCAGACACAGTGATCTCAACATGGTCGATGGCGTTGGCGTTCCACACCGGCTCAAAGAGGGAGTTCATAAAACGCAGAACGGTTAGATTTTGTACCGTTTCCTTGCCGAGATAATGATCGATCCGGAAGATCGCCTCTTCATCAAACACCGCGCCGACCGCTTTATTGATTGCGCGAGCGGACGCTAAATCCTTGCCGATCGGTTTCTCAAGCACAATTCTCGCACCGGCCGACTTCAGACCCGCCCGATTGATATTGACGCTCACCGCCCCGTATAGAGACGGCGCCAGCGCCAGATAAAACACCCGTTGCTTGTCAGCCCCCTCTTCAAAATGCGCCGTCAATACTGACCAGTCCGCATCCTCGCTCACGGCATCAAGAGTGACGTAGAAGAGCTGTTCGGCAAAGCGCTCCCATTCATCGTCGTCAATTTCTTCGGCGGGATGAAACTCTTTAAAGCTCCCCAGCGCCAGCGCCCGGAACGCTTCGGTTTCCATCGCCGAACGCGAGACGCCAATGACCTTTGAGCTTGCCGGTATCTGCCCGTCCCGCCAGCGATGGAAGAGCGAAGGAATAAGCTTGCGCAAGCTCAAATCACCAGCTGCGCCGAATACAACCAAGTCAAAGGGCGAAACGGGGACGAAGTGCGATGAGCTCGTTTGCTTGTTGAATGCGCCGTCAGTCATTTTGTCCGTTGCGTCTTTTCGCTACCAAAGCAGCACATAGAGGCCGACAAGAATCAATACGACCGCTATCGCGAGCAAGTTTAAAATTGCACTTGTTGAAAAGGATATGTCGCCCAGGACAACCGTTCGATCCGTCGTGGGGGGCGGCATAATTCGAGAAACCAGTACTGCCGCTACCAAACAAGTCAGAAACACAATCCAAATCCGAATGATAAACGGAACATCCGGCGCGCCAAGTTTCAACGCGATATTGACGCCTATTGATGCAAATAGAGCGGCAAACGCGCCGGATGAATTTGTTCGTCGCGAGAATAAGCCAAGAACAAAAACTGCAACAACTCCTGGCGCGATAAAGCCAGAGTATTCCTGCATTGTTGGAAACCACTGTCAAATCTCTGACGCCAGTCTCCTGCAGCGCATAGATCAGACTTTCCGGCATGCCGCAAAGTCCAAAACCGCCACACGCGACCAACATGCCATTACGGCAAATTCCCGCGAGCGCGTCGTTCGGGCTTTTGAATTCTTTCTGGACCAGCGTCATCAAATTGTCCCCAAGGCGGCGGAATTGCCATGTTTTAGATGCGGGCGATCAAGTGATCGCTTTCATTTAGGTAACTTAAACGCGGCGCTTAACTTTTGAGAGCAACAGCGAGTGCCGATTTGGTTAGTCCACAATTCAGACACCCGCCTTGACCACCATGGACCGATCGATTTCCGCGATCGATCGCGCGCCAAGAAGCGCCATGTCACGCTTTATTTCTGAGGTGATGATCTCCAATGCCCGGCGCACGCCGTCCTCGCCGCCGGCAGCCAGTCCATAAAGATAGGGGCGCGCAAAACTGACCGCTTTTGCTCCGAGCGCAAGCGCTGTTAAAACGTCGACGCCGCGCCGAATGCCGCCATCGAGAATTACGTCGCCGGCATCGGCGACAGTGTTTACAATGCGTTCTAGCGCATCGATCGGCGCGGCCGATCGATCCAGCTGCCGGCCGCCATGATTAGAAACCATGACGGCATTGAAGCCTGTTTTGATCGCGCGTTTTGCATCGTCGGTCCGTACAATGCCTTTTATAACAGCCGGTCCATTCCACTCGCCGAGGAGCCATTCCGCATCGGCCCAGGAGAATCCGGCATTCAATTGGTCCTCAACAAACTGGGCGAGGCTGACGGCTGGCGTTTCCGACGAAAGATTGGCGTACCGGATCGGCTCTTTCGACATGTAGTCCCAGGTCCATGCGGGGCTTTTCAACGCTTCAACCACGCTCGCGATCGACAGCTTCGGCGGTATCGTGAATCCGTTGCGGGCGTCGCGCTCGCGATTACCGGTAATTGGAAAGTCCACTGTCAGGACGAGCGCGGAAAAGCCCGCTGCCCTCGCCCGCGCTAGCATTTCTTTTACGAGCGCTCGATCTTTCCAGACGTAGAGCTGAAACCATTTTGGCCCCGTGGTCAGGGCCGCAATCTCCTCAATCGACACAGACGACAATGTCGACAGACAATAGATAATGCCACAATCGCCAGCCGCACGCGTCACGGCCCGTTCGCCTTCGGTGTGAAACAGACGGTTGCCTGCCGCCGGCGAGGTCAGAAACGGCGCATCCAATTTTTGACCGAGCAAGCTCGTTGACAGGTCAATGTCGTCGACGCCGACAAGTGTTTTGAATAGGAAGGAATAATCGGAGAACGCCGCGTTATTATTGGCGAGTGTAATTTCATCGCCTGCGGCGCCGTCAATATAATCGAACACCATTTTGTGGGCGCGCCGCCTCGCCGCGCGCCTGAGATCGTCGATATTCAAACACTTCCTGAATCGATTCATCATCCCGGCCTCAGCGTTACCTTACGTCGTCTACGCACTGCGCCGGACGGGACGTGCTTTTCCCACGGACAATCTCGTGTTTCATCACAATCACTTCGGGGGCTACCGGTTTCATCGCCGGGGCCGCAGCAGCAAGCTGCGCAAGAGCGCGAACGGCCCCCGCAGCCATGTCGCCTAGCGGCTGTTTCACGGTCGTCAGACGCGGATGCACGGCGTCGGCGATCGGCGAATCGTCAAAGCCCGCAATAGAAAGTCTTGCAGGAACCGTTAGATCTTTTGCGGCCGCCACCGCCATGACCGCCGCGGCCATATCATCGTTGCTGGCGAATATCGCTGTCGGCGCCGGGTTTGCGGTCAGGAGTTTTTCCGCCGCTGCAAGGCCGGACTTGTAAGTAAACCGGCCGGCGGCAAGGTGATTTCTGTTGACGGTAAGCCCCGCGCCGGCCATCGCATCCTGAAATCCGCGTAAGCGCTCCACAGTGGCGGCCTGATTGGGATCGCCTTTGATAAATCCGATGCGGCGATGCCCAAGGCCGATCAGATATTGGGTCAGATCAAACGCCGCCTGATAATCATCAATTCGAATCGTCGCCGCGCCGGCCTGATCGCCCTCTCCCGAAAGAAAGACGGCGGGCGCTCTGAGCCGCCGCAAGGTCGCCCGAACAACATCCGAATCACTCAACGGCGGCGGCACGATGAGACCGTCATATTGCTCCGCCAGTGAGTGAAATATGGCGCGCGCATTTTCCGCCAGATCGTTTTCGTCAATCTTGTGAACGAGAAGCTGATGACCGTCGCGGCTTGTTTCCTCCAGCGCGCCGACGAGGAGTTCGCTGAGATAAAAAGTTGAGGGGTTAAAGTACAACAGTGCAAAACGCCGCGCGCGATTACCGGCGAGCGTACGCGCAGAGACATTTGGCGTATAATTCAGCTTTTCGATTGTCTTCAGGACGCGCTCTTTTGTATCAGAGCGCACATTGCTCTGATGATTGATGACTCGCGACACCGTCATTGGCGACACGCCCGCATGTCGGGCAACATCACCGAGCGTTGCCTTCTTCGCTTTTTCGCGAATTGCCGAGCGGATCATGCGTCGTCAAATTCCCTGTTTATACCCGTTCGTTTCCGCCGTGCAGGGTCAGATTTTCACCGCCTCGCCGGCGGTCTGGCGCCCCTGTACGAGCCGTCCGTTCGCAATTGACCGACACTAATGTTAGCGCTACCATATCTACAATCAAAGTGAAACACCCCTGCTGATAATGTTTCTGGGAATCGACATTGGAACCTCCGCCGTCAAAGCGGTGGTCGTTAATCACGACGGCGATGTTGTCGATCAGTCGTCAGCGGAGCTTTCCGTGTCGCGCCCGGCACCGTTGCATTCGGAGCAAAATCCCGCCGATTGGTGGGCGGCTGCAAACAAGGCGGTCGCAAATATCGGCGCAGCGGCGCGCCGGAACATTGCGGCGATCGGTCTGTCCGGTCAGATGCACGGTGCGACGCTGATCGACAAAAAAGGATCGGCGGTTCGCCCGGCAATCTTATGGAATGACGGACGCAGCCTTAGTGAATGCCGGGCGCTCGAAGCCGCCCTGCCCGCGCTTTCGGAGATTACAGGCAATCTCGCTATGCCGGGCTTTACGGCCCCGAAACTTCTATGGCTGCAAGAACACGAGCCGGATGCGTTTCAGGCCACACGAAAAATTCTTTTGCCCAAAGATTACGTTCGTCTACGGATGACTGGTGATTATGCGTCTGACATGTCGGACTCCGCCGGCACGCTGTGGATGAATACCAAAGAACGAACATGGTCAGACGCCGTTCTCGACGCGTGCTGTTTGACGGCCGATCAAATGCCGCGCCTTTACGAGGGAAACGAGGTCACAGGCGAACTTCGGCGCGAACTGGCTGAAGCATGGGGCATGAAAGTCGTTCCGGTCGCTGCTGGCGGCGGCGATAATGCGGCCGGCGCTGTCGGGTCCGGCGTCGTCAGACCGGGAGAAGCCTTTCTTTCGCTCGGAACGTCCGGCGTTACCTTTCTCGCAGACGATCAATACCGGCCGAATGTCGATGGCGGCGTTCACACATTCTGCCATGCCCTGCCGGGTCGCTGGCACCAGATGTCCGTCATGCTGAGCGCGGCGAGCGCCGTCGACTGGGTCGCGCGGATCGCCGGCTATAGTGCGCCTTCTGATCTTTATGCCGACGTTGAAGCGGCGGCGGAACCGTCGCAGCAAGCGGTGTTCCTGCCCTATCTCAGCGGCGAGCGCACGCCCCACAATGATCCCTTGGCGCAGGGCGTCTTTTTCGGGCTGACTTCAGACACCTCGCGCACCCAGCTCAGCCAAGCGTCGCTTGAGGGGGTCGCTTTCGGTCTCGCGGACGGGATCGATGCCCTGCACGATACAGGCGCCAAAATCGAAACGCTGAGCGTCATTGGCGGCGGCGCGCGCTCCAAATACTGGGGATCAATCCTGAGCTCGGTCTTTGGTCTTCCGCTGATCTATCGCGCGGGCGCGGAAGTCGGGCCCGCTTACGGTGCGGCGCGTCTGGCGCGGCTGGCGGTGACCGACGAGAAAATCGAGGACGTATGCGCGCCCCCGCCGGTGCGCGAAGTGATCGAGCCGTCGGAAAAGCTGCGCGAACTTTATGCCGACCGCCGACATTTATTCCAACGCCTTTACAAAACGCTTCGCCCGCTCTTTCAGGAGAATTTGCCATGACCGCAAGTTATTTCGCCGATATCGCTCCGATTGAATTTAAAGGGCCGGACTCAGGTGATCCGCTGTCGTTTCAATATTACGACAAATCCCGCATCGTCCTCGGGAAGACTATGGAAGAGCATTTGCGGTTTGCGGTGTGCTATTGGCACAGCTTCTGCTGGGACGGTTTTGATATTTTTGGCGCCGGCACATTTAATCGCCCCTGGCATGGCGGCGACATCGACCAGGAGGCGGCCGAACACAAGCTTGACGAGGCTTTCGAATTTTTTACCCGGCTCGGCGCGCCCTATTTCTGCTTTCACGATGTGGATGTGATGGCCGCAGCTGCGAGCCCCAAAGAGCATGTCGAAAATCTTGGCGCCATAACGGACAAAATCGAAAAGAAAATGGCGCAGACCGGCGTCAAATTGCTTTGGGGAACCGCCAACCTTTTCAGCCATCCCCGCTATATGGCGGGCGCGGCGACCAATCCGGACCCGGACGTAGCCGCCTACGCCGCAATGCAGGTTGCCTCGGCGCTGGAGGCGACACATCGCCTAGGCGGCGAGAACTATGTGCTCTGGGGTGGGCGCGAAGGCTATGATTGTCTTCTCAACACGGACCTCGGCCGGGAACTGGACCAGTTCGGCCGTTTCCTGACCATGGTCGTCGAGCATAAGCACAAAATCGGCTTTCAGGGCACAATCCTGATCGAGCCGAAACCGCACGAGCCCACAAAACATCAGTACGATACGGATGTCGCAACGGTCTACGGCTTCTTAAAACGCTACGGCCTCGAAGAGGAAGTGCGCCTTAATATCGAGGCGAACCATGCGACGCTGGCGGGGCATTCCTTCGAGCATGAAATCGCGCTTGCTTGCGATTTAGGCGTGTTCGGCTCAATCGACATGAATCGCGGCGATCCGCAAAACGGCTGGGATACGGATCAGTTTCCAAATGATCTTCGCGAAATAACGCTTGGCGTTTATTACATTTTGAAAGCGGGCGGCTTCCGCGATGGCGGGTTTAATTTTGATGCGAAAGTTCGAAGGCAGAGTATTGATCCCGTCGATCTGTTCTACGGTCATATTGGCGCCATGGATCTGACGGCGCGCGCGCTCCTCAATGCCGCCGCCTTGATCGAGGACGGCGCCGTCGTTGATTTCGTCAATCAACGATATAGCGGATGGGAGACAGGCATCGGCAAACAGATTCTTGACAAAGACCTCAGCCTTCGGGACGTCGCCGCCTATGCCACTGAAAAAAACATCCAGCCGACACCGCGTTCTGGCCGACAGGAATATCTGGAGAACCACGTGACCCGGTTCGTAAAGTAGCGGCCAATCTCACAAGAGCTAGCACGTGCATTCTTGCGCTTTCTCGGTCGGCCACACTCCCTGGCGGCGCAGATAGCGCTCGATATTGTCATAGGCGCGGCGCGTCTGCGCCTCATTAAAAAGGCCATGGCCGCCGCCTTCAATGCGAATGAGCCGGTTGCGTCGCTCCGCCTCGTCCATTTTGCGCTGCATTCGCAAAGCGTGTTCGAAGGGAACCACCGGGTCTTCATCGCCGTGAATATTTATGATTGGCGGCGTCTGCGAGGAGACGTGATTGATCGGCGACAATCGCTCCGCCAACACTTTTTGATCCGCGTCCGGAACCTTCAAAAACCATCTGCGGGCGAACATGTGCGAATTATCGCCGAAGAGCACGCCAGAGACGTCTGATAGTCCGGAAATCGTGACCACTGCCGCGACCTTTCCGGGGCGATCTTGCCATGCACATTCATAACCCGACATCTCATCGACACCGCCGAAAGCGGCCATCATCGCGAGATGCCCGCCAGACGACGGACCGACTGTCATTATTTTTTCGGGATCGAGATTATACTGGTCCGTATGCGCATAGACCCATTGTAGCGCGCAACGCGCATCATAAACAGCAGCGGGCGCCGGGTGTTCCGGACCCAGACGAAAATCCACATTGACGACAGCAAAGCCAACCCGCAGGAACGATACAGAGAGATCCAGGACATGCTCCGGCGCGCTACGCGTCCAGCCGGCATGATATAGAACAATTGTTGAATAGGGCCCTGGTCGATCCGGTCGCATCAGCGTCAGCGACATGCCCGGCGCGGCGCGCGAATATCGCACCTCGCGATCAACCGACATATATTCGATCGGCGCAAGCGAAGTGACAAGATCAGCCAAAACCGGCTCCGCCGCATCCGCCTCTTCGCCCTTTTGGGATAACCCGCCGCCCGTCGAGCAGGCCGCGCACAAGAAAGCGGCGACAAGCGACAATTTCAGCACAGGGCCTTTTGTCTGGAAAAATCTCATGACGAAATCAGCGCCGCACACGCATCAACGATCGCGATAGAATTTTTCGTCAAACGCAATAACTTCCTGTCGCTGCGCGCCCAGCCCAGTGATGTTAAGCTCCATCACATCGCCCGGCTTGAGATAAACTGGCGGCTTCTGCCCCAGCCCCACGCCGGAGGGCGTACCCGTCGCAATAACGTCGCCCGGTTCAAGCGTCATAAACTGACTTATATAGGAAATCAGGAACTTGACCTTGTAGACCATTTTATCGGTGTTCGCGTTTTGGAATATTTTTCCGTTTACCGATAATTGAACGTCAAGTTTCTGGGGATCGGGAACTTCATCAGCCGTGACAAGCCACGGCCCGATTGGCGCGAAGGTGTCGCAGCTTTTTCCTTTTACCCACTGACCATGTCGCTCCAGTTGAAAATCCCGCTCCGAAACATCATTGACGATGCAATAGCCTGCAACATGGCTCAGCGCCGCTGCTTCGCTCACATAAGAAGTGCGTTCGCCGATGACGACGCCAAGCTCAACCTCCCAGTCGGTTTTTTTGCCGTTGCGCGGCAACATAACACTATCGAACGGCCCGTTGATCGACGACGTCGCTTTGCTGAAAATGATCGGTTCATCAAGAACCTCCTTGCCGGACTCCGCCGCGTGCTCGGCGTAATTTCTTCCAACGCAGATAATTTTCCCGATATTTCCGACGCAAGGCCCGAGCCGCGTATCCGCGTCGACGACAGGTAGCGCCCTCAAATCCAGCGCTCGAAGCGCATCCAGCCGACGCCCGGAAAGAATATCGCCGGCGATATCGTCGATTTCGTCAGCGAGATCGCAAATCTCGCCATCGGTGTTCAGGACCCCAGGTTTTTCGTTTCCCCGGTCTCCGTAACGGACTAATTTCATTCAGCCATTCTCCTCTTACATCCGTTCAAATTTGCATTTTCGACGCCGTCTCCGGCGATTTTTAGGCATTGAAATTTTCGATAAACTTGACATAATACAGCAAGTTTGACTAGTGCATCAGGCGCTGTGACGCCCTTATTTTTAAGAGATACCCTTATGAAACTCGGTTTATTTTTTATGCCGCATCTAGCTCCTGAACGGACGCCGAAAGAAGGTGCGGACTTCGTTCTTGATACGATCGTTAAGGCTGACGAACTCGGCTATCACGAAGCCTGGATCGGCGAGCATTTTGCGTGCGGCTGGGAGCCTGTGCCCGCGCCCGACCTCCTGATCGCGCAGGCGCTCGTCAAGACGAAACAGATTATTCTCGCGCCCGGCGCTCACGTCCTGCCTTACCATCACCCCGTCGAACTGGCGCATCGCATCGCCTATCTCGATCATCTGGCGCAAGGCCGTTACATGGTCGGCATCGGCGCCGGCTCGGTGCCCATGGACGCCGATCTGTTGGGCGTAATCCGCTACGAGGAAGACGGATCGGAAACGATGTTAAACGCCGCCATGACCAAAGAGGCGTTGGACATCATGCTGAAAGTCTGGACCTCTGACGAAGCCTTCGATTATGACGGCGAGTTCTGGAAATTTCGCAGGCGCGACTATGACGATTTCGAAAAAGGCCCCTTTCTGAAGCCATATCAGAAGCCGTTTCCCACCCTGGCCATGACCGGTATTTCAGCAAGTTCGCGAACGCTTTCTCTAGCTGGAAAGCTTGGCTTCCGGCCGATGAGCTTCTGCATTGGTCCCGGTTATCTCGCCGGGCACTGGAGTGATTACGAAAGAGAGGCGCAAAAAGCCGGTCATACAGTATCGCGCGATGACTGGGCCGTATCGCCGCCATTTTTCGTTGCGGATACTGACGACGAAGCGATCCACCTCGCCTCAACCGGCGAAGTCGGCCGGTTCTGGGAGGAGTATATGATCCCCGGCATTATGCGGCGCGGCCTCAGCGATTACGTTAAAGTCGATCCAAAACACAGCGACGATATGGTGACGCCGGAATATCTGGCGCGGAATATCTGGCTGGTCGGCGCGCCCGAAACCGTCGTCGAAAAAGCTGCAAAACTTCATGACGAAACGGGCGGCTTCGGCAGCATGATCGGGATGTGTTTCGATTTTATCGACCACAAAGCCGAGTGGATGCGCAATCTCGAATTGTTCAAAACAGAAGTGATGCCGCGCCTCGATCGCGAGCTTGCGAAAAAGGCAGCGTAAACCGCTTCGCCCGCAAAGTGAGATAGCTCAAAAAGGCCTGATCATGTCCGACGACGCTCATATTCTTCATGTCAAAAATATTGCCGCAATCCCTCGGGGCGGCGGCATTGAGACAACGCCGCTTGTCACCCATTTCGCCGTACCTGATGCAAGTTTCACGACGGGCATGAGCATTTATCCAAAAGGCAAAGGCGCGCCGCTTCACGCGCATAATTGCGACGAGCAGGTGACCCTCCTGGAGGGCGAAGGCGAGGTCGAGATCGACGGCGTGGTAACACCCCTTGTCAAATTCGACAGCACGTACATCCGGGCGGGCAAGGTACACGCCTTTCGCAATACCGGCGAAGAGCCAATGCGAATCCTTTGGGTGTACGATTCGAACCGCGTTACCCGCACGTTCCAGGGCAGCGATGAAGAGGTCGAGCATCTCTCGGAAAAAGACCTCATGGGATAGCACAGCCTGTTTTCGGCCCTTTGCAGTTCGCTGCGGTGTAAGACACGTGGTTTAATCAGCTGCAATAAATTTTTGCGGGCGACGCACAGATGCAAAACTTGCGTGCACCTTACCCGTTATGTGTGACGACCGCGCGAATGCGCGCCGTGGAAAACTGGAGAATTAAATGATTTTGGAGATCGCTCGCTTCGTAATCAAAGACGGAATGGAAGCCGCGTTCGAACAAGGCGTCGGTAAATCCTTGAAAATTTTTTCAGCCGCGCAAGGCTTTGCCAGTTTGAAACTTTATCGCTGCATAGAAAGCCCGGCGGAATACAGACTACTGATCGAATGGGAAACATTGGAAGACCATACTGAAACCTTTCGAAACTCGCCCGGTTTCCAGAAATGGCGCAAGCATGTGGGCGATTGTTTCGCGGAAGCGCCGATTGTCGAACATGCAAGCCTGGCCGCAGCTGGACCTGCGGCTTAGTTCAACACTCATATTGCTCCGCAGCGCATTCCTGACTCCGAGGCGCATTTGCTACTGATGAGGATTAACCACGATCTCAATGATTTATGACTATGGCATTATCGGCGGCGGCATTGTCGGGCTCGCTGTCGCCATGGCGATCGCTCGCCGCCAACCGGGCACCGGCGTCATTCTCTTTGAGAAAGAGAGCGAAGTTGCTTTTCATCAAAGCGGCCATAATAGCGGGGTCATTCACGCAGGAATCTATTACAAGCCCAATTCCCTGAAAGCGGAACTATGCCGATTGGGCGAGCGCGCCACGAAAGAATTCTGTGAAAAACATGAGATCCCCTACGCGACACCGGGCAAGCTCGTCGTCGCAACAACTGACGATGAACACCGCCGGCTGAACGCTTTGAAAGAAAACGCGGAAATCAATCAAATCGCAGTCACACAGATTGATTCAGACGGGTTGACGGACCTCGAACCGAATATCACGGGCATGGGCGCACTTCACGTTCACTCCAGCGGCATTGTCGACTACCGAAATGTGGCGACGGCGATGTTGGCCGAGATCAAGGAAGGCGGTGCGGATGTTATTCTGGGGCTCGGCGTTGACCGATTAAACGAGGACACGGACGTCGTCGAGATTGAAACCGCGAACGGTGCCTGGAAGGCAAAAAAAGTCATCGCTTGCGCAGGACTACAAGCCGACCGCCTTATTCGGCGCTCAGGTCTCAAACCCGATTTTTGCATCATCCCCTTTCGCGGCGAATATTATACGCTCGCCGATAGAAAGAACGCGATCATAACAAGGATGATCTATCCGACGCCTGATCCCGAGCTTCCTTTCCTGGGCATTCATCTGACGCCTACGATAGACGGCGGGGTTCATGTCGGCCCAAACGCCGTACTTGCCGGCGCCCGTGAGAACTACAACAAATTCGCCATCAGTTTCCGCGATATGCGCGACACGCTAGCCTATAGCGGCTTTTGGAAGCTCATGGCGGCCCATGTCCGGTATGGCTTGAACGAAGCCAAAAATACCGTGTTCAAACAATCTTACCTCGCTGCCTGCCGACGTTATTGTCCGGATCTCGATCTGGACGATTTAATACCGGATCGCGCCGGCATTCGCGCGCAGGCCGTCCGCCCAAATGGCGAGATGATCCACGATTTTCATTTCGTGCAAACCGACCGCGTTTTGCACGTCGCAAACGCGCCGTCGCCGGCGGCGACATCCGCCATACCCATCGGCGCTGCTATTTTCGAAAAAATGGCGCTGCGCCCTTAATCCAAATACGATTCAGAAGAGCTCGAAACAAATGGTTATAAGACGATGAAGAAAACAGGTTTATTTATCGACGGCGAATGGCGAAGACCCGCTGGACGAAGTGAAATCAAAGTAATCAACCCGGCGACCGGCGATACGATCGGCAAAGTAACCTGCGCAACAATTACAGACCTTGAGGATGCGCTGCTTGCGGCGCAGCGCGGCTTCGACATATGGCGTGAGTGCGGCACACTTGAAAGATCACAGATAATCAGAAAAGCAGCTGCATATATTCGCGGGCGCGCGGAATCGATTGGTCACATACTGACCCTGGAACAGGGAAAACCGCTTCGTGAAGCAATTATCGAAGCGCAAACGTCCGCAGATCTTCTGGATTGGTTTGCTGAAGAGGGAAGAAGAACTTATGGCCGAGTAATTCCGGCGCGCCGAAAAGGGGTCATGCAGGCTGTGGTGCGAGAACCCGTCGGCCCAGTCGCCGCGTTTTCACCCTGGAATTTCCCACTGTCGCAGACCGCACGTAAAATCGGGCCGGCTTTGGCCGCCGGCTGCTCGATTATCATCAAACCGCCAGAGGAAACGCCGGGCGCTGCGGCAATATTCGCTGACGCGTTCGCTGCGGCAGGCGCGCCCGCAGGCGTGTTAAATATTGTGTACGGTAATCCATCGGAAATTTCGAACTATCTCATTCCCCGCCCGATCATCCGAAAAGTATCCTTCACCGGTTCCGTTCCGGTCGGAAAAAAACTCGCCGCCCTGGCGGGGCAATGCATGAAGCCTTCGACGATGGAGTTGGGCGGCCACGCGCCGGCGATCGTGCTCAAAGACGCGCATATTGACGATGCAATCGACCTGCTAGCGCAGGCTAAATTTCGCAATGCTGGACAGGTTTGCGTATCGCCGACGCGGTTTTTGATCCACAAAGCGGTTTACGACGATTTTCGCAGCGGCTTCGTCGAAAAGGCGAAATCGCTGCGCATTGGCGACGGACTGGATCCAGAAACAGAGATGGGACCGCTCGCCAATGAGCGCCGCGTCACCGCTATGGAAACGCTGATAGCAGACGCGGTCAAAAAGGGTGGGACGCTCGAAACCGGCGGCAAGAGAATCGGCAATACCGGCTATTTCTTCGAACCATCGGTTATTTCGGGCGCCTCGGAGGAGATGGCGGCAATGAACGAGGAGCCCTTTGGCCCGGTGGCGCTCTTGAAATCCTTCGATACCCTCGACGAAGCGATCGCCGAGGCGAACAGATTGCCTTTCGGCCTGGCCGCCTACGCTTTCGGAAAATCGAGCGGCGATCTGCAAGAAATTGCCGATCGTCTCGAGACGGGTATGCTGACGATCAACCATCTGGGTCTTGCATTACCCGAAACCCCTTTCGGCGGGGTCAAAGACAGCGGATATGGCTCGGAAGGCGGTACGGAAGCGCTTGACGCTTATCTGACGACGAAATTCGTCACTGAGGCGCCGTCAGGGCCGGAAAGACCACAAAGCTAAATCAGTACGGCCAGTTGGAAACTCAATATGACGGATCTGAACGACGAAGAGATCGCAATTGTCGGGGCCGGCAGCATCGGCGTCGCCTGGGCGGCGGTGTTTGTCGCCGCGCAGAAAACCGTCCGCCTCTTTGATCCGGACACACAACGCCTTGTCGATGCGAAACGGGAATGCCTAGAAATCATCGAAGCGTTGCGCGCGCGCGGGCTTGCCAAAACGCCCGACCGCGCGCCGGAAGATTTGATTACCACACATCATAATCTTAAAGACGCCGTCAAAAACGTAACTTATGTACAGGAGTGCGCGCCGGAAAAGCTTTCGCTGAAACAAAAGCTGTTTGCCGAAATCGCCGAGTACGCGCCCTTAAATGCGATCCTTGCGAGTTCATCTTCGGCGACGCCAATCAGCGCTGTTGTCTCCGCCTTCGACTTTCGCGATCGTTGCCTTGTCGTCCATCCGTTAAATCCGCCTTATCTGCTGCGAGTCGTCGAAATTGTTCCCGCTGAATTTACCGATGAGGCGATTACAAAGCAGGCTGCGGATGTGATGCACTCTGCAGGAATGGAACCATTGCAACTGGGAAGCGAAATCGAGGGTTTTTTATTCAATCGTCTTCAGGGCGCCCTGCTTCGCGAAGCTTATTGCCTTGTGCGCGACGATATTGCGTCGGTCGAAGAAGTCGATAAGGCAATTCGCGATGGCCTTGGCGTGCGTTGGTCGGTTCTCGGCGTCTTCGAAACAGTGGATCTCAATACGCGCGGAGGCATTGCGTCTCACGCAAAAAAATTGGGCCCTGCCTATGCGCGTATGGGCGCAGAACGCGGCCAGAACGATCCATGGACAGATCCGCTGGTCTCGAAAGTGGCCGCGCAAAGACGCGAGGAACTCCCACTTGATAAATGGGAAGAGATGGTCGCGTGGCGTGATGCGCGTCTGATGGACGTCGCTGAACTTCGACAGAACGACGCCTGGCGGCGCGCAAAAGCAGTAAAAACCTAAATCCCTAGTCGGCGTCGCCCGACGGTTTTACCTGCAGTATGATGTCGTCGCACCATGATTTCTGCGGTTGCAAAATCTTTGCGCCGGTGATTTCCGCCGGGAGTTTGCTGTTCACCGCGTTCGGCGCATGCGTCACCGGCTCAAAACAGAAAAAATTTTCGCCGGCCGGCGTAAATATCACAACAAATTTGAAACGCGCGCCTGTGCGAATAGAGACGGTCAGATCGCGGGCCGGCCACCTTATTTCATGCTCTGAGCCCGCCGTTGAAAAGCAGTTATCGAGCGAGAGGTCGGCGACAGCGCCATTTCCAAAAAAATCGGCGGCGCAAATAGGCTCGGGATCATTCGGCAGATTGTTAACCTTGTTCGGCCATAAATGTGAAACGCGCGGTACGATCTTGGCGCCGTCGCTTGGAAAGTAAGGGTGCCACCCCATGCCCGCCGGCATCGGCGCTTCGCCAATATTTGTCAGGCGAAGTTCGACGGCAAGCGTGCGCCGTTCCAGACGAAAGATCTGTTCCGCCCGATAAGGCCAGGGCCAATCGCCCGTCGCATACTCGAAGGCGATATGCGTAAAACGTTCTGAGCTTTCAACGACGCGCCAAGCCCCCGTCCACGCCTGGCCGTGGATGGCATGCGGCTCGGGCGGAAAATTCGGCGTCAGATGAATGTCGCGGCCCGCAAACGGAAAACGGGCGTTGCCGATACGACCCGAAAACGGAAACAGCGGAAACGCCGCGAAGCCGAGTGGATTCTCGCGCCGCTGTGAATTCTCGTTCGCCGGGCGCAACAAATCAACGCCATTGTAACGCCAGAACAGAACCGAGCCGCCCGTTTCCGGCGCAACGGCGAACTCCATCTCGTCGTGATATAAAAGGACCTGATCCATTCGGTCACGCACCCACGGTTTTACGCCGGACGCTATCGCTCACCTTGCGTCTCACAAAGCATTTTTGGGCAAACCGGGCGGATCACTCAGGCGACAACCTCAAAGCCGCCTTCCAGACGAATATCCGCACTGGAGGCGCCAATCATCAGGTCAAATTCGCCAGGCTCTACAACACGGCGCATATCTTTGTTGTGAAAGGCGAGCTCTGATATCGGCAAGGAAAAAGTCATCTCGCGAGCCTCGCCCGGCTGCAGCGTGATGCGTTCGAACCGTTTCAGTTCTTTGACCGGACGCACCGCTGTCGCCACTTTGTCGTAAATGTATAGCTGAGGCGTTTCATCGCCTGATACATCGCCCGTATTTGTGACAGTGAAGTTGACTTCCAGCACGCCGTCTGCTGCGTGTTTATCGCTGTTCATGCGTAGATCGGAATACTCAAATGTCGTGTAGCTGAGGCCATGCCCGAATGGAAACAAGGGTGTATTCGGACCAAAAATATAATGCCATTTTGACGACGCGGGATGTCGCGCATAATGCACCGGGATCTGCCCAACCTCGCGCGGCATCGATGCGGGCAGCTTTCCGCCCGGATTGATTTTTCCGAAAAGCGCATCCGCGATGGCGCAGCCGCCCATTTTTCCCGGCAACCAGGCGTGGATTATCGCGTCGGCGTGCTCACAAATCTTGCCGAGCGCAACCGGACGGCCGTCGACAACCACAAGAACGAGCGGCTTTTCGAGCCGGGCGATCTCTTCGACAAGCGCTTCTTGGACGCCGGGCAGATTAATGTCACTGCGATCGCGGCCCTCGCCAGATGTATCGCCATGCTCGTGGTAACCGCGAAACACCGGCGCGCTTCCGGAACGCCCACCGACGGCCATAATGACGACGTCCGCCGCCTCGGCAGCCGCCAACGCCTCTGCAAAGCCCGACCTGTCATCATTTCCGACATCGCACCCTTGCGCGTATGTGACCTCGCCGCCGTCGTCGGTCAGGTTTTTGATCCCGGTGAGAATACTAACTCCTTGAACGGAATGGTCGTCTATCTGATAGGCGCCTTCAAACGCGTAATCGCCTTGAAGATTTCGAACGCTGTCTGCATTTGGGCCAATGACGGCAATTGACGATATCGATGAACTGAGTGGAAGCGTGTCCTTTTCATTCTTGAGCAAGACGAGTGACTGCCCGGCGACCCGTGTTGCCAGCGTGCGATGCGCTTCGCAATTAAGTACGCCTAGATCTGGTTGATCTGCGCCGGCACCATCGCTGAACAAACCCAGCTTTTCCTTCGCCGCAAGAACACGCAAGACCGCCCGATCAACAAGATCTTCCGCCACATCGCCATTTGCAATCGCTTCATGAAGCGGGCCGCCATAACAATCCGGGAACGGAAGTTCGATATCGAGTCCGGCTTCCAGCGCGATGCGGGCGGCGTCAGACTTGTCGCGCGCCACAAAATGCATACGGCGCAATTGATCGACCGCTTCATAGTCGGAAACGACGACGCCGTCGAACCCCCATTCACCTCGCAATATCCCGGTCAGTAACTCATGAGACGCCGCGCAGGGAACGCCATCGATATCGTGATACGCATTCATCACGCAAAGGACGTCAGTTTCTTTCACAACCCGCTCAAAGGGCGGCAGGATGACATCCCTTAATTCGCGCTTGCCCATATGCACGGGCGCTTCGTTTCGGCCGCCTTCGGACGATCCGTGACCGGCGAAGTGTTTGAGCGTCGCGCCAACGCCGGTCTCAAGATCATCCCCCTGAAGCCCGCGCACGACCGCAATCGCCATAAGCGCGGCGAGATAAGGGTCTTCGCCGAAGGTTTCCTCCGATCGGCCCCAGCGCGGATCGCGGATCAGATCAAGCACAGGGCCGAGCCCCTGATGAGCGCCGACGGCGCGCATTTCCAGACGGATGGCCGCCGCCATCTCTTCAAGGAGCGCCGGGTTCCATGTGCTCGCGGTGCTGATCGCTTGCGGGTAAACGGTCGCGCCCCGCGCCTGGAGGCCGCTCATGCATTCTTCGTGCAAAATCGCTGGCACGCCAAGGCGCGTCTGGTTACGCAGGAATTCCTGCAGTATCACACCGAGCGCTTTTGCCTCTGCCGGCTGCAAATGAGTCCAGCCGGCCACGCGTGCAATGTGCCCAGCGCCGTGGCGCAAGCCATGCTCAACTTTCTTCCAGTCGAGCGCATTGTCCGTCAAAAGGTCTGTTATTGAAACGGCGCTTAACTGCGCAACTTTTTCATCGACGGTCATTTCAGCCAATAAGGCTTCGCAAGATGTAAACTTCACGCACTAATCCTTGAGGTCATTTTCTAATCATAGGGAAAGAGGCGCACGAGCGCGCCTTCTTCAGGTTTTCAGGCAATTTGTCGGCGCAATCGAACCGCGCGATGGCATCAGATGTATATCGCGACCTTTGCGCCGCCAGCCGCGGCGACGACATCGCCATTGATCGTACGCCCTCTCGGCGAAGCGAGAAAGGCGATAACGCCAGCGACATCTTCTGGCGTCGGCAAAAAGCCATTCAGATTACCTGATGCGAGTTCCGATTCAATGTCGTCCTCGCTGCGGTTTTCTTCCTTTGCGCGCCTCGCGATCATCGCCTCAACTTTGTCAGTCTTGGTATATCCGGGATGCACGACCGTGGAGGTCACGCCCGTGCCTGCCAGGTCTTCCGCGAGATTTTTGCCAAGCGCAACGACAGAAATATTGCGAATACTGCCAACGGTATCTCCAGCCTTACGCGCGCCCATGCCGCTGATAGAGATAATGCGGCCATATCCATTAGTTTTCATGTGCGGCAGGACGGCCTGCGCGGCGCGCAAATAGCCCATAACTTTAACGTTCATCTGGCGATGAAGCTGTTCGTCGGTCACTTCTTCGGCGGTCGGCGTTTTCCCCTGCCCTGCGGGCTCAGCGGCGCAGTTGACGAGAATATCGATACGCCCGAGCCGCTCAGCCACATCCGCGCCCATAGCCTTCACCGCGTCATTATCACCGGTGTCCGCGAGCGACACGATCACCTCATTGCCGGTCCGGGCGGAAATTTCCGCAGCTGCTGCATTGGCCCGTTCAGCATTTCGCGCAACGATCGCAACAGCAGCGCCTTCTTTCGACAATTCCGCCGCAACTGCTTTACCGATTCCACTGCTGCCGCCGGTCACAACGGCGACGCGGCCTTTGAGCTCAAGATCCATAATTCAACCTTCCTTCACCATAATCTTAATCATTGACCGACCGGCCGGGGCGTTCAGCCCATCACGCCGGCGCGCCGACAATCTACAGTCCGGGCAACGCATCAACAGTGCACTTGGATAAACGCAGCGTCAGTCGTCTTTTGCCCGAGACAGTGACTTGACTCGAAGGCGTAGTTTGCACCATTCTTGCTGAAATTCAATAAGTTTGCAAGAATTTTAGCTTGCCGTACGAGGCACCGACGACGTGGTGAACGGCACCGTTCGATATGCGCTAATTCGAGGATAGAAATGATCATGAAGACCCCCGTCGCCGCCGTCGCCAAAATGCCGGAAAGCGGCATTCGAGAAATCGTAGCGCTTGCCCAGCAGGTACCGGATTGTATCCGCCTCGACCTTGGCGAGCCTCATTTTGCAACACCGGAACACATTGTTGAAGCGGCGCATAAGGCCGCACGCGACGGCTTCACAAAGTACGCCCCGCCGGCCGGGCTGCCTTCGACGCGCGAAATCGCGGCGCAGAAACTGGAGCGCGTCAATGGACTGACCGCGCCGCCAAACCAGGTGATCATTACGAACGGCGCCACGTCTGGCCTTATGAACGCGCTGTTGACGCTGATCGAACAAGGCGAAGGCGTTATGATCCCCGACCCTGGCTGGCCGGTCTGGGAAATGATGACGCTTGCGGCGGGCGGCGTTGTAGAACGTTATCCCACGCCTAAAGATAATGACTTTCTGCCGGATCCTGATGATCTTGACCGATTTGTCACCGCAAAAACGAAAGCGATTATTTTGAATACGCCGTCAAACCCGACTGGCGCGGTGATGCCGCCTGCGCTGGTGAGCAGCATGGTGGAATTCGCGCGACGGCATAATTTGTGGGTGATTTCTGACGAGTGCTATGATGAGATTATCTTCGAAGGCGCGCATGAAAGTGCAGCCAAATATGATGAGGATGGACGCGTCATTTCGATTTTCAGCTGCTCGAAGACCTATTCCATGACAGGATGGCGTCTCGGATATTTGTTGGCGCCCCGGTCAATCGCGCCTATTATGGCGAAACTGCAAACCGCCATCACGAGTTCCATCAGCGCCATGACGCAGAAAGCGGCAGAAGCAGCTTTCGAAGGGCCGCAGGACTTCGTCGTCAAAATGCGCACCACCTATATGGCGCAGCGCGATTTGGCGGTCGATCTCATTCGCAAGGCCGGTCTTCAGACGTGGAAAGCAAACGGCGCCTTTTACTGCATGCTCGATATTTCGCAGGCGTCCACGGATACGTATGGTTTTGCGAAAAAACTGGTTCGCGATCAGAAAGTATCGGTTGCGCCCGGCGAAACGTTCGGCCCGGGCGGCGCGGGACTGGTGCGGTTATCGCTTGCAACGTCGGCTGAAAACTTAGTGGAAGGGCTCAACCGGATCGTGGACGCCGTTAAACACGACCAGAATGCATGACAACCTCCCTGCCAGATATTCGAATAGCAGCGCTTGTTCCTTCAACTTACCTCATCGATGGTGAGTTATGCGCGCTGGCCGCCCAGCGCGGCGCATCTGCGCATATTTTTCGCGTGGCACCGAAAGTCGTTGCGGCCGCTGATGACGCAGACGCCGTCGCCGACATGGCGGCCGAAATGGGCGCGCCGGACATACTGGCGGCGGTTGCGGCGACGGCCGCCGATATTGATCCGCATGTCGTGATTTGGGCTTGTACATCCGGTTCCTTTATCGCCGACGGCGCGCTGGCCGACACGCAGGCCGCAGCAATGAGCAAAGCCCTTGACGGCATCCCAGCAACATCCACCTCGTTCGCCATGGTCAATTCTATTAGAAGGGCCGCACCGCGCCGACTGGCGGTCGTAACTCCTTATCATCAGTCAATTGGGATTCAATTTATCCAATATTTGGAACGGTGCGGCATTTCTGTGGAATCCCACGCACATGTGGGATGCGGTAGCGACGCGGAGGTCAGCGGCCTCGGCCCGTCCGATTTGATCCGCGTGGCAAAAGGCGTCCTGCGCGGCAATTTTGACGCCGTCGCGATCCCCTGCACCGCGCTGCGCCGCGCGGGCGTCAACGAGGCGTTTCGGGTAGAATTTGGGGCAGAGTCGATCCTCGCTAACGAATCAACGCTAGATGAAGCCATACGCCTCGTCGCCAATTTATGAAATGCGGCGATTTGAAATATTATGCTTGTTAGGATAGGTCGAGTCCGTCTCGTAACTGGCTGGTTTGCCCATGTCGCGCAAAAAAACGGATGTTTGCATGTCGATCGGCGAAGTTTCCGATCTGCTGAATGTTTCTCCGGGAATATTGCGAATGTGGGAAAGGGAAGAGCTTGTAGCCCCGGACCGAACAAAAGGCGCTCATCGGGTTTATCGCGACGTCCACCTCAAACGCTTGCGAAAGATAGCCCGGCTCTTCTTTGAAGAGAAACTAAATCCGCCTGCGATTCGGCGCCTACTTGGCGAAGCGCAAAAACCCGAAATTCAGGAAAATTTCGTCGACAAGCGTCTGGGTGAACGGCTCCGTTATATTCGCAAGCAGAAGAAGCTCACTTTAGCCGACGTTGCGAAAAAATCTCGATTGTCGTCATCCTTCATTAGCGCGCTTGAGCGGGGCAATACCGGCGTGTCCCTTGAAGCGCTGTTTCGCTTGGCTGAAGCTTTAGGGACAACGATTCCATCGCTTAAAGGGTCGGAATTACCACCGGCCAAACGTCGGTTTGTCGCCGCTCGGGGTCGTCAGAAATTTGTAACCGACGACAAGACGCTGATTATCGAAGATCTAATATCGAAGCCAGCTGGCATGGAGGCGGAGATTACTCAGATCGCTCCCGGCGGCCATTCTAACGGCGTCTGGTCGCATCTCGGGCAAGAGTTTGTGCATATCCTTCAGGGCGAATTGTCTCTCTGGCTGGAGCCGGATGAGTTCTATCGGCTGAAGAAGGGAGACACGCTATATTTTCACAGTCACCTCCAGCACCGCTGGGAAAACGAAAGCCAAAAGAAAACTATCGTCCTATGGGTGAACGCAGCGCTGCCCAAGGACATTAGCGTCAATTCCGAGTCCCAGGAACTTGGCCGAAAGCCCAAAGACAGCGAATAAGCCCATAAACGGACCGTCCGCAAACAAATTGACAATCGCGTTCTGAGTGCTAAATCTTACTGTAATTAAGTAATTTTGTAAGATTTCTGTTTGATCGGGATTCCCTATGTCATTGCCGAAAATGGACTTTGTACCTGAACCCGCGTTTGGCATTCAAGAATATCAAGGGCGGCTGACGGCACTCGAGCAGGAAATTGAGGAACGCGGCCTGGACGGACTCATCATCCATATTCCGGAAAACGTCGTTTATATCTCCGGATTTCACACACCGGGCTATTATTATCCGCAATTGATTGTCGTTAAGCCGGGCGAGAAGCCGCTCATTGTTTTGCGCGCGCTTGAGGCGCTTAGCCTTCCGGTGCGATCCTGGTTCGACGATGACCAGCTCATCACGTTCGCCGACAATGAGCGCCCCATCGCCAAGCTTGATGAAGCGCTTCGCCGGCTCGGACTTGATAATGCGACTGTTGGCGTCGAAAAACATGGCTGGTTCTTCACGCTAGCCATGTATGAAGAACTCTCATCGTCGACGCCAAATTTGAACATTATTGATGCCGGTAGAATTGTCGAAGGTCTGCGCAAGGTGAAATCATCCGCAGAAATCGTTCACATCCGCGAGGCTTGCCGAATTGCAGAGGTTGGCATCCAAGCCGGTATCGATAACTTCGAGCTCAATATGACAGAGGCCGAACTTTCGGCTCACGTTCACAAAGCGATGATCGAACAGGGTTGCGAATATGTCGGCTTGCCGGTGTTCTTGATGTCAGGGCATCGCCAGCTCGCGCCGCATTCTGTCTGGTCGAAAGATAAAAAGATCGTAGCCGGAGAAAATATCTTTCTTGAAGTGGCCGGTACAGTTCATCGTTACGCCGGCGCGCTTTTCCGTACGCTCGTCGCCGGTAGGCCGACGGCGCGCAATAAAGAAAATATGGATGTCGCGATTGCCATGCTCGAAGCGTCGATGGAGGCGCTTCGGCCCGGCGTGACGTCCGATGCGGTGAATAAGGCGGTTGGCGTTGTCGCCGAAAAGAACGGCGTTCTGATTCGCAAACGGTGCGGTTATTCCATGGGTCTGAATTTCGCGCCCGACTGGGGCGAAGGTTTGTTTCTCGAACTCGCTGACGATGACAAAACGGTGATTGAGGCAGGCATGGTGTTTCATTTACCGGAGGCGGTTCGCCGGCCGGGCGAGCCTCTGGTTGCCACAAGTGAAACGGTTCTGGTGACCGAATCCGGGTGCGAGCCGCTGACGACCAGATTTGGGCGCGGCTTGATAGAGGTTTGATCAGTTCATGCGCGTATCAGGCGAAGCTATCGATTTTGCGAATTGCATCGACAAAGACCGGCTATGGTCCTTTCTGATGCGACTTGCGGAATACGGTGAGATCGAAGGCGGCGGTGTCGACCGCCAGGCGCTCACGGAAACCGATACAGCGGCGAAAAACATTGTCTGCGACTGGGCGGCCTCCGAAGAGTTCGCAGTGTTTCAGGATGAAGCCGCCAATCTTTTTGTACGATTTGAGGGGCGCGATCACGAGGCGGAACCTGTTCTGATCGGATCGCATCTCGATACTCAACCGACAGGCGGGAAATTTGACGGCGCCTATGGCGTTGTCGCTGGATATGAAGTGCTGATGGCGCTGAAAGATTTTGGAAAAACCCCAAAGCGCCCGATCGAAATCGCCGCATGGACGAATGAAGAAGGCAGCCGTTTCCTGCCCGGTGCAACGGGTTCCAGCGCGTTCGCCGGCGTGCGCGATCTTGAGACGATGACGCGCGGACAAACGACCGACGGAAAATCAGTCGCCGACGAGCTTCAAAACTCGATTGCGCAAACACGCGCCAAGATGCGCCCCATGGCGGCCCAAGGCGCTGCCGCGCATCTCGAAGCGCATATCGAACAGGGCCCGATCCTGGAAGAAGGCAATCTGCAGATCGGCGTTGTAACCGGTATTCAGGGCGTTCGGCGGATCAAGGTCGAGATCGCCGGAGAGACGGCGCACGCCGGCACGACGCCGCACGCCATGCGTAAGGACGCGCTTGAAGCGGCTGTACGAATTATGGCGGCGCTGCATCCATTGACCCAAAAACCGGATGATATTTTGCGCTTGACCTTCGGTAAAATCGATGTGCATCCGAATTCGCCGAGCACGGTGTCGGACCGCGCCGAGCTGATAATCGATCTGCGCCATCCGGACATGGAACATATCAACGCCGTCACGGATCAGATCCGCGTAGCGACAAAGAAACACAGCGCGCCATGCGACGCGAGTGTTGACGTGCTCTCTGACGTTGCGCCGGTACGCTTTCCCGAAAAGATGATCTCACTGTTCAGCGACGCCGCGACACGAAGCGAGTTGCCGTTTCGAAAAATAACGTCCGGCGCCGGGCACGATTCATTGCATCTGGCGAAAATGTGTCCGACCGGCATGGTGTTTGTGCCATGCGAGGGGGGCGTCAGTCATAACGTATCGGAGAACGCGACTGCAGAGGATCTGGCTGCCGGCGCGCGTGTGATCGCGGCGGCGGCGTGGACACTAGCGAATGCATGAGCAACTGGATGCTGCATTGCCGCCAGCGCTGATTATGGTAGTGACGACAACGTCAAATCATGAGCTCTCGCCGTTGCAAATCGGAGTGCAAATTTTGTGTTGAA
The DNA here is from genome assembly GCA_965267325.1 of Hyphococcus sp. GTDB lineage: Bacteria > Pseudomonadota > Alphaproteobacteria > Caulobacterales > Parvularculaceae > Hyphococcus. The sequence goes on from OZ253943.1 coordinate 1,782,360, forward strand.
CAAATGAAAGAATTTTTCTGTCTTCGCCGAATCTCTGCCGCGCCGGGTGAAGGCCGGTGTGCCGGAAGTAAACTATTGTTTTCCACTTTGCGAGCAGGCCCTCCCAAGTGAAGCTCAAACAAAATATGCAGAAAAACGCGTTCATGCTAATTGCAGGCGTTCTTGTTTGCATCTCCCTGTTCGACATCGTGAGAAAAAATATAAATTCCGCTGGCAATCTCGAGCGGCAAAAAATCACTTGGGTTTTCAGCGAACGTAATCCGGAAATTCTTGCTTTTTACGACTCTGTGATTGCTGATTTTGAAGAAGATAATCCCGGTATCGAAATCGACTATCGGTATATGGCGCGCTTTACGCAGCGTTTGCCAACATTGGTTGCGTCACCGAGCCGTCCGGATATCATTTTCACGCAAGGCGCCGATCTCCTGCAGCAACTCTACGACATGGGAGCAATACGCGACATCACCCGCGACATGCAAAAAAACGGTTGGAGTGAATCGTTCCTCGATGTCGCCCTCGATAATTTCCGTTACGATGATCGCATTATCGGCGTACCCAATCACCTCACGAGAGTCGACCTTTACTATAACAAGGAGTTGTTTGCGCGCGCCGGCATTGACCCAGAATCGATTATATACTGGTCTGATTTTCTGGACGCGATCGAAAAATTAAAGCAGCACGACATTATTCCCATTGCGGCGGGCCCAGCGGACCCGTGGACTGTCGGCGTCTATTTCGGCTTTTTCGCAATGCGCACATGCGGATATGAAAAATTCCAAAATGCTGTTCAAAATGAGGCGGAGGGCTTTGAGCAAGATTGCTTTTTGGATGCGGCGCAGATGATCGCAGCGCTTGGCAAGGCTGATGCTTTTCAAAATGGGTTCGCGGCCGCGAAATACCCGCAGGCGATCGGGTTATTTGGCGACGGACGCGCTGCGATGGTTATGTCCTACAGCGCGACGACGCATGGCGATCAGCGCAAAAACGCCTCCGATGGCGTCGGCCTCGACAAAACAAATATTGGCCTGCTGCGCATGCCGCTTGTAAAGGGCGTCGAGGGCGCGTCTTCCTATGATGTCTATGGCGGCGTCGGCGGCTGGGCGGTCATGGACGGCGCTTCGGACGGCGCGATTGCGTTTCTCCGTTTCTTAACCAATGCTGAAAACCAGAAACGGCTCGCCGCCCTTAATTTGAACATTCCGGCCAACAAAGAGGCTGGCCTCGATATCACCGATCCATTGCTTGTTTCAACGGTCAACGATCTGGAGATGTCGAACTGGATGCAGATGTTCCTTGAAAATGTAACACCCGCGGCCGCTGGCCAGGTGATGATGAATTCAACGGTTGAGTTAATGAGCGGAACGATGACGCCGGAGGACGCCGTGACGAAACTTGAAAACGCGGCGCAGGTAGGCGGGGACGCCTGATCGCTTCCGATCTTTTTCCGCGTCAAAAGCGCCACGCTCGGTCAAGTCGCCCAACCGCCGTCAATGACATTGATGGTTCCGGTTGTAAAGCCCGATTCATCCGACGCAAGATATAGAACCAGTGCGGCAATTTCATCCACAGAACCGATACGTCCCATGGGCTGGCGATCCGTAAACGCCTTCCAGTTCGCGTCGATGTCGGAGCCGAGCGACTTCACCCGTTCTTCAAGTGAAGGCGTCATAACAGTGCCGGGACAAATGGCGTTACACCGAACACCCTTACTCACAAAATCTTTTGCAATCGATTTTGTCAGCCCAATGACGGCGCCCTTCGTTGCACCATAGGCGAAACGATTTGGCGCCCCGATTACGCTGGAGGCGACGGACGACATATTGATGATCGACGCGCCGCCATTTTCGAGAATTTTCGGCAGCGCCGCCTGGCAAACAAAATACATGGAATCAACATTCAGGGTGAATGAACGGCGCCAGTCATCGCCGTCGCAATCAAGAATTGTTCCATTGGCGACATAGCCGGCGCAATTGAAAACGACATCGAACGCATCTTGCTCATCAAAAAATCGTTGAATGTCGTCTTGTTTCGAAACGTCAAGATATTGCGTTCGGATTGAGGGGCTCTCCTCTTTGAGAGACTTCAGTTGCTCTTTCGCAATGTCCGTTGCAAAAACGTCCGCCCCCTCTTTTGCGAAGGCAAGCGCGCTTGCCCGCCCGATCCCTTGTGCCGCGGCGGAAATAAAGCATTTTTTGTTTTTTAGTCTCTCGGTCATGAAATCCCCCAATCAGGCGCCCGCCGGTAGACATGAAGGCCCAATCGGCTCAAAAGTCTTGTAGGTGAGGATGAATTCCTGATGGCCCAGCGTTTCGGACGCGGTTCGCTTACCGTTGGCGACAGAACGCACAATTTGGACAATCTCATCTGCAACGTCATCAAGGTCCGCATTCTCTGAAAGAATGCGCCCGGCATTGATATCCATATCCGCTGATAACTTCTTGTAGGTGTCGGGATTGGCGCAGATCTTTATCACCGGCGAGACCGCAGAACCGACGACCGAGCCGCGCCCAGTCGTGAACAAAATAAGATGCGCGCCGCATGCAATCAATTCGACGATCTCTGCATTGTCGGAAATATTCGGAAAGCCGAAACGCACTTCGCCGTCTGGCACTACATCCAACAGGTAAAGGCCAGGCGTCGCCGGAGTATCTCCCGGCTTGATAAGTCCGCTTATTTTCGACGCGCCGGATTTGGCGTAAGCGCCCATGCTTTTTTCTTCTTGGGTCGTAAGACCGCCATCCGCGTTGCCGACTGCAAAACTCCCATGTCCAAGGGTTTTATAATAGCGCGCCGCCTTCTCCACACTGGATATGATTTCATGCGCCAATTCCGGCGTCGCCGCACGATCCGCCATGTGCTGCTCGCAACCGATCAATTCGCCGGTTTCCTCAAAAATACAGATTGCGTCCTTTTCAATCAACGTATCGAACGCGCGTCCGACGGCCGGGTTGGCCGTGATGCCGCTGGAGCCATCTGATCCGCCACAAATCGTGCCGATGACAAGGTCCGAAAAATCGATCTCGACCGTCGCCTGCCCCGCAAGCACATCCAACGCGCGTTCGACCCACGCCCGTCCCGCCTCAATCGTTGTTTTCGTACCGCCGCCTTCTTGAATAATCAGGGTTTCAACCTGTCGGCCGGACTTTTCAATCTCTTTACGCAAGCGCTTATTGTTAAAACTTTCACACCCCAGCGACACAAGCAAAACCGCCCCCACATTAGGATGGGTACAAATCTGGCGCATCATTTTGGCGGCATATTCGTTGGGATAACAGCCGGGAAATCCGATTAAGTTCGCGCCACTTTCGCGAAACGGCGCGACAATCTCGCGAGCGACATGGTGCGCGCACTCAACAAGATAAGCAACGGCGACAACGTTGCGGATGCCCTTTCGTCCGTCTTGCCTTAACCATCCACGCATCGCGCTTCTCCATTGCCATCGGCCGAATTTTCTTCGCCAATATTCAAATAATCGCTTTTCATATTGTGCGAGTGAACAAGTTCACCTCTCGTGATGTCTTGCGTCGCAGAACCGATAGGCGCGCCATATTTCAGGATTTTTTCGCCCTTGCCAATCGGCGTTCGTGCAATCTTGAAGCCGATAGACACCTCTCCCGGTAGGCGAATATTGCCGCCCTCAATCGTCACAACTGTGTCCGCGCGCAAGTTCTTTCGGGCAACCACAATATTATCCTGTGGACTCAATAAGAGAAGCCTTTTATCCAGCGTGTCATCGATGCTTCTACTAATCACCTCAGTCACAGTGAAACACCTCTTCCATCGGCGCCCACCATTCCCCGTCTTTTCGGCTCTCCAGTCCTTCCTGACACGGATCTGTCAGGGACCACCATTTTTGTGTCTGCGGATCGTCGGCCATTTTTTTTGCATCCGCTTCAAAATCTTCGCCGTGATACTCAAACGACCCGAAAAGCAGATTTTCCGGTTCCCGCAGATAAATCGTATAGTTGCGGATATTACATTTCTCGATCATTTCCAGAACAGAAGGCCACACAGTGCTGTGCAACTTTTTGTACTCATCAATCTTTTCCGGCTTCAATCCGATTACCCATCCCATTCGCCGCATATGCCGCTCCGTATTCTTCCTCAAAGCCGATAAAAGTCGTGTGCATTGTCGCCAAAGATTCGGCGCTGTGCCTTTGACCCATGTCGTTCCGTCAAATCCCGTGCAAGAAAAAGCCACGTCTCATAATCAGCGCTGAGCGAGAGCACCGGCCAGTCCGACCCCCAAATGACGCGTTCGACACCGAAAACATCGAACACATGATCAACATAGGGATGCAGGTCCGATTTGCTCGTCCGCAATCCCGCTTCAGTAAGAAGCCCGGAAAGTTTCACACAGGAAGCGGTTTCGGCCGCGATCGCCGCAAGGTCGTCGGCCCAATCTTCAAACTTATTGTTTGCGATATCCGGTTTGCCAGCATGATCGACGACAACACGCAAATTCGGATGTTTTAACAGCCGCTCATGGAGATTTCGCAAGTGACCCGGTTTGACCAGCGCGTCGAAGGCGAGAGCACTATCTTCCAGAGCATGGAATGCGGCGTCCAATCGATCGGATAGTACCCAGTCCGGGTCCGGAATGTCTTGAATCATAGGACGCAACCCTTTCAGAACGCCCTCGCTGTCGTGAGCAAGCACCTTAATCGTGGCGCCGACGTCGTTAGCTTCAAAATCAACCCAGCCGACGACGCCTTTGATCAGGCTTGTTTCATTGGCGAGCTCGAAGAGGTAGCGCGTTTCAGCTTCGCTCGCCGCCGCCTGAACCGCGACGGTTCCTTCGACCCCGCATTTTTTGCAAATTGCCTCAAGTTCCGCAGGCAAATGATCCCGATAAAGCGGTTCAAGACCCGGCGTGAGCCAGTCATAGTCACCCCGTGAAAGGCGCCAAAAATGTTGATGGGCATCAATGATCGTCATTGGCGCGCCTCTGCTGCGGGAATCGGCGATGCCGGGTCAATCAACTCATCATCGATCATCTCGCGCCAGAAATCCGGCGGGATGTCTGCGCGATATTGCGCCAAAACCTGTTCAATCCGTCGCGCATTGCCCATGCCCGGTATGACCGACACGATAAGCGGGTGTGCGAGCACAAACTGTAGCGCTGCCGCGGGCATCGACACGTCATGGCGTCCGCAAATCGTCTCCATGCGCTCAACACGCGCCACAATGTCGGGCGGCGCCGGCGCATAATTATAGTAAGGCGTTGTTGTTCCGGAAACGCCAGTTGCCAGTATTCCTGAATTATAGACGCCGCCGGCAATGATGCGCGCGCCATGCGCCTCGCATTTGGGAAAGAAGCTATTCAGCGCATCCTGCTCCAGCAGCGAATACCGACCGGCGAGCAGAAAACAATCAAACTGACCGATCTCCATCGCTTGCTCACATACTTGACACTCATTAACGCCAAGTCCAATCGCTGAAATATCGCCATTACCGCGCAACTCATCGAGCGCGCGGTATCCACCGTTTTCAAGATCGGAAAAATGGCGCGCATTCTCGTCGCCATGCGTCATTACGCCGATATCGTGAACGAACAGAATTTCAATTTTTCCAAGGCCAAGACGCTGAAGGCTGCTCTCATAAGACCGCATAACGCCGTCATAGCTATAATCAAACACCGGCTTAAATGGCATTGGCGAACAGAAACCGAAGCGTTCGTCGTCGCCGAAATAGGTCGGTTGCGGCGCCAGTAAACGTCCTACTTTCGTTGAAACAATATATCCTGCAGGCGGGTAGGCTCTCAACACATCCCCAACGCGGCGTTCGCTCAATCCGAATCCGTAGTAAGGCGCAGTGTCAACGTAACCGACACCGGACGACCAGGCCTTCTCCAACGCCTCGGCAGCCTCCGCGTCAGATATAGCCTTATAAAGATTCCCGAGAGATGCAGCGCCATAACCAATCTCGGTAATTTCCAAGCCCGTGTGGTTCAGTTCACGTTTTGCAATCATATCGGTCATGTCTTCATGTTTCGGCCGGCGAGCGGTTAGCCATCGTTATCGCCCATCGGCAGTAACTAAGCGTCGGCTACAGGCGCCGTCCGGTATCCTGATCGAACAAGTGAATATGCCTCGGCGACAGAAAAATTTTCTCGCCCGTCCTGTACGGATTTTTTTCGCGCGGCACGCCTTGGCCTGCTTCCTCCGGCAATGGTTCGCGATAAATGACGCTCAGCGATTGGGCGCCGACCTTGGCTGTCATCAGAATTTCAACACCCGTCGGCTCGACGACCATTATCTCCGCTTCGAAACCGTTTTCACCGGCTCCGACAATTTTCAAATGTTCAGGGCGAACGCCCAAATCTACATCCCTTCCGTCATATTGACGAACCCATCCTGGCATGGGTACGACAAATCCGTCGTCGCCAATAAAATCGCCATCGTAAATCTTCCCAGAAAACACGTTCATCATGGGCGATCCGATGAATTCGCCGACAAACCGGTTGGCGGGCTTGTCGTAAAGCTCCAGCGGCGCGCCGACCTGCTCTGCGACGCCGTCTTTTAGCACCACGATCTTATCCGCCATTGTCATGGCTTCTACCTGATCGTGGGTGACATAGACCATGGTGTTTCCAAGACGTTGATGCAGCGCATTGATTTCGGTGCGCATTTGAACGCGCATTTTCGCATCAAGATTCGATAATGGCTCATCGAAAAGAAACAACTCGGGATCGCGAACAATGGTGCGGCCCATGGCGACGCGTTGGCGCTGGCCGCCGGAAAGTTGTTTCGGAAACCTGTCAAGATAGGGTTCAAGACCCAAAATCTCGGCGGCCGCGTTCACCTTACTTTCGATTTGCGTCTTCGGTTCGCCTTTGATCTTCAACGAAAAGCCCATGTTTTCCGCCACGCTCATGTGCGGATAAAGCGCATAAGATTGAAACACCATCGCAATATCGCGGTCTTTCGGCGCGACCAGATTGACGCATTCTCCGTTGATGCAAACCTCACCGCTGGTGACGCCCTCAAGCCCCGCAATCATTCTCAACAGCGTGGATTTTCCGCATCCGGATGGGCCGACCAGCACAAGAAATTCACCTTTCTCCACTGTCAGCGAGACGCCGTGTATCACTTCGACATCGCCAAATTGTTTTCGGACGTCTTTCAGTTCCAAGCTTGGCATTTTAGCAATTACCTTTGGCGAAGTGTCTTTCCGTCCCGAACGCGAGAAATCAGATTTTTTGTTGAGCAACATCGAATTCATGACGGCGCGGTCAACGAAAACAGCTTGCCGTATTCGTCGGTGACGGCGCGCGCGCCGGATAGGTCTAGCGCTTTCCACAAGGTCACCTGATTAGCGGTCAGCACCGGAATTTGAAGTTTTTCTTCGAGGATGCGCATTAGCTCGAAAGCCGCCATCGCCGTGTCCGGCACGAGCAACGCGTGCGCGGACTTCACGTCAAGCGTCATGGCCTTCTCTATTAAAAAGTCCAATGAAAGATCGAACGCATCCTCGCCTGAATCAGCATCGAGATGAATGTAATCCGCGACCTCTATGCCGCCTTCTCCGAGAAATCGCCGAAAAGCGTCCGTTACTTCGCTTGGATAACTCGCCAAAACTGCAACTCGCGTAATGTCCAACGCTTGTATGGCGTCGATATAAGCGAGTCCGGTGCTGCTGACGGGCGCGCCAAGTATTTCAGCAAGCCCCGCGGACTGATCGCGGGACCACTGAAGACCGCCGATAAAACTCGCGCTGGTCGTCGCCCACATCCCTGCATGGACATCTAAAGGTCGCATTGACCGGGTTGAATAGCTCAGATTTTCGATCGACCCCATCGCGTGGAGCGGATCAGGATAATGTGTCTTGTCGCCGCCATAGGCCTGCATGCCGCCGATCAGGTAGCATCGAATATTGTGATTAAAGTATTCGGCAAAGTGATAGTACTCAAATGCGCTCCCACCCCTCGGGTAAAGTATACCAAGACGCGGTCTTTCGTCCTCCAATAAATCCATATCACGGTGAATAGCGCGTTTTTTCATAGTTCAAGCTTCAGCGTTTTTTCAGGCTTCGTTCGGCGTCTTCACGCGAATAAGGGGGGAGTTCGGACGAAATGGGCGCCAGCCGGCCCTCGCCGCCTGTGTCCGCAAATAGACCAAACCTGTCCTGCCCTTTTTCGCGAAAATACCGACGCAACGTCATTTCCGTTTCATAGGAGGAAAGATTGTCCCACGGAATTGCGTTTTCTTCAAAAAACGACCAGCGCTTCGGATCAGTGAGCGACGCGTCCTGCTCCAGTTCGCCACGATATAAGATCATTGTGCATTTTCGATCGGGAATTTCAGCCACCGAATAGAGAAAATTCAAAATCGTCCTGGCGCCGGCGTCGGCAAGCTTCTGCTTCAGGCCGCCAAGTTCGCCATGACTGTTTCTGGCGGTGCATTCCGGAAAGGACCAGGGTTGATCCTGGTCCGGGCGGTGTAGCAAGACGCCCTCAATGCCTTCGACAATGACAGCGAATACCGATTTGCCGTCGACTAGGGTCGCGTCCTGTTCTAGTGAAACTGAATAAAAACCGCCGCGGAAATATCCCAGCGGCCGCGAAGCGCTCTCCGCAGCCGACACCACCCGTCCGATAATGATATCGTGATCGCCGGCCTCGACAATCTGGTGCGTTTCGCATTCCAGAATGCCGATGGCGTCAGGAAAAACGGGATCTCCAAGCGCCCCTTTCGCCCAGTCAATATGCTCGAACCGGTTTTCAGTTTTGGAGGCGAACAACATGCAAAGCTCTTTCTGCCCTTCGCTGAGAATATTGATCGCGAAACTATTCGAACTTCGAAGCGTGCCGAGGCTATTAGACCGGTGATCGACGCAGACAAGCACCAGCGGCGGATTGAGCGAAACCGACGTAAAGCTATTTGCCGTCAGGCCAACCGGCTCGCCGTTTCCGTCTTTCGCCGTGACGACGGTGACGCCGGTGGGAAAAGTGCCCAGCACCTTTCTGAACAGACCGGGCTCCAATGCAGCCGCCGGTTGCGGGTTGGTCATGTTACGCTCTCCGAGAATCCTTTAAACTTCCTATTTTACAGTAAGTTTTAAGGAAGTAAAGCCGGCGATGGGACGCGCCCAGGCCGCAACGCGATGCCTTCAAACCGAAACGAAGAAGCCTTCATTCCATATTTTCAGCCATTCAACCCTTGTGATCGGCGGGGCCAAATTTGCGGCCAGCGGGCGTAGATTGACTTTTACAGCCTCACTCCATTACTTACTGTATTCCGATAATTTTACTATATTTGCGGATCACACAAACACCCATGAAGCGGTTTCGCCAGCGCATGTTCACGGCCACAGCAATTCTCGCCAGCCTGGCGTTTGTGATCAGCCTGACCCTGACGGCCGACAGCGATCATGAGAAAGTAACGGTCAACTGGGTATTCGCGGAACGAAACCCGAAAATTCTCGCCTTTTACGACGATGTCATTGCTCGCTTTGAAGCCGAGCATCCGCATATCGATGTAAACTACCGATATCTGGCGCGTTGGCACCAACGACTTCCAACGCTGGTAGCCTCACCGAACAAACCCGATATTCTTTATACGCAAGGCGGTAGCCTGCTTCGCGACCTGTTCGATCTTGGCGCCGTTCGCGATGTGACCGATCTCATGGAGGCAAAGGAATGGAGACGCCGATATTCCGCAACGACACTGGCGGATTTTCAACGTGGCGATGCCATTATCGGCGTGCCGCATCACATTGTTAAGGTCGACTTTTACTACAATAAAACCTTGTTCGCCGACGCCGGTCTCCATCCGGATGAGATCGTCACTTGGAAAGATTTCTTTGCAGCCGCCGACGCGCTTCGCGCGCTCGGTGTTGCGCCAGTAGCGGCCGGCCCGGGAGATCCGTGGAATATCGGCATCTATTTCGGCGCAATCGCCATGCGCACGTGCGGGTACGAAGAATTTCAAAAAGCGATTCAGAATGAGGGAGCGGGTTTTGTTCGCCCCTGCATGATCGCTGCGGCGACGCTAATCCGGCGGCTGGGTCAATCGGATGTATTCCAAAGCGGTTTCGAAGCGGCGAAATATCCTCAAGCATTAGGGCTGTTTGCTGACGGGAAAGCGGCGATGATCCTCTCCTACAGCGCAACCACCGATGACGACCAAAGAAAAAACGCATCGGATGGTGTCGGCCTCGCCCCCTCCAATATCGGCATTCTGTCAATTCCGCTATATGACAACACGCCGGCGGCGCTGACAGAGTCTTACGCCGTCTCCAGCGGATGGGCGTTGACAACAGATTCATCGCCCGAAGCGGCGCTGTTTCTCAGATTTCTTACCAGCGAAGAAAATCAATGCGAACTGGGCGCCCGCGGCCTGAACATTCCTGCGAATCAGGCTGCTCGCGGATCGATAACCGATCCGCTTCTACGCCCTCTCATCATGACGCTTGACGAAGGCAACTGGTCGCAAACCTTCGTCGAAAATGCGACATCTGCTTCTGTTGGTCAGGTGGTCTTCAACGTTACAGTTCAGCTTATGGGAGGCGTTATCAGCGCGGAAGAAGCTGTCAGGAAAATTGACGCAACGGCAGATTTAAGCTGATCAACGACGCTGTGTTCAAGTATCAATATCACAAGTCGATCCAACACCGCGGAGCGATTGCACGGAAATTTAACTCAAAAGAAAACGCTTCGGCTTCGCGGCCATGGCCAAGTCGTCAAAAGCCGATATCAAGGTCGATTATTCGTTTAGGTGTCTCGCCAGCCACAAATTCCCTAACATTCTCCATTGCGAATTCGATCATCCGTTCACGCATTTCGTGAACGTTTGACGCCATATCCGGCGTACCGACAACATTTGGCAGACGGTGCACATGAAACCGCGACGGCACGTTGTAGTGATATCCCGCCGGCGAGGCGTCAGCGTAGTCCCACCAGACATCCGCCGCAAATCCGCCAAGACGACCTTCGGTGAGCGCATGGTGAACAGCTGATTCCATCACCACCATGCCGCGCCCCACATTGATCAGCAATGCGTCATCTGGAAGGCAAGAAAATTCCTCATCCGCCATCAATGCGCGTGTATCGGGCGTGAGCGGAAGCGCGAGAAACACAATTTCCGATCTCTTCAGGGCGTCATGAAGACGGCTGACCGGTAACAATTCATCGACGTCGCTCTCGGGCGAAGAAACATCGCGCTTAACTCCGATTGTCGCGATATCAAAGGCGCGGCACCGTCGAGCGATCAAATTACCGATCTTTCCTAACCCGACGATGGTCGCCGTTTTTCCGGCGAGCAGCATACCGGCTGTCTCCGGCGTCAAATCAACCCAGTCAACGCGCCTCACCGATGCGTCATGCTCGACGATGCGCTTCGACAAGGTGAGCAACAACGCCATCGCATGTTCAGCGACTGCAACAGCATTTACGCCGCTCGCGTTTGTGAGCATGACCCCGCGCTCACGAAAGAGATCAAGATCGTATCGGTCGATCCCGGTGTGGGCGGACGAGACCATTTTCAGCTTTTTCGCAGCGAGAAACATGTCGCGCGGAAAATTCCAGCCGACAATGATGTCGGCGTCTTCGGCCAGTCGAATAAGTTGATCGGGATCCGCGTCATATTCATTCTGGTTTGCCGACCATACGGGAACGACAAGTTCGCACCCGTCAGGCGCGAGCGGCCTGATCCAGTCAAGCTGTTTCGCCGCCTTTTGCCACCCAAGAAGAATTTTTGTCATGGCCTAACTCGCTCTATACTGCTCGGAAATGCGTTCTTTAACTTCGATAAAGACGGCTTCCTCCTCGCCTTCAACGCAGCCCCAATGCGGCGCATTCGCGGGAACAACGATAGCATCGCCAGGGCCGGCGAGAATGTCTTCTCCGTTAACGCGATAGCGCAATCGACCCGACATTATGTAGAACATCTGCTCCTCGTCATGCGCATGTTCGCTGAGTTCGGCGCCGGGCTGCATCACGATACGGGCGACGATATAGGAACGGCCCTTGTGCTCGTGCAGTCGGACGCCTTCTTGCACAGGCTCTCCGGGCGAATCCCATGTGAAATGCACTGTCAGGTCACCACGCCAGCGCGCCGCCATCGACCGGCAAAACAGCGCCCGTTACGTAAGACCCCGCGTCGGACGCCAGAAACAACGCTGCGCCGACAATTTCGCTGACCTCGCCGGGCCTTTTGCGCGGCAGCATTTTCATGAAATTCGCATTTACGTCCGGCTCAACTTCGGTTTCCTGTCGAATTGTCTCTGTCAGGAATAGTCCTGGCGCAATCGAGTTTACGCGGACGCCGCGCTCGCCCCATTCGACCCCGAGGGATTTTGCAAGCTGTATCTCAATCGCTTTACTGACCTGATAAGCAACGCTTCCTGATTTCCCGACAATGCCGCCGATTGACGAAAGGTTGATGACCGCGCCGCCATTTTTCTGTTTCAGCATCACGCGTCCAGCAGCTTGCGTGCAGAGAAAAGTACCGCCCGCATTGACAGCCATCACTTCATCCCACAGTTCCATCGGATAATCTTCGGCTGGAGACCGACCGCCAATACCGGCGCAATGAATAAGCGCATTCAACTCGCCGGTAACTGCGGTCGCCTTCTCAACAAGGAGATCGACCTGTTCGGGCTGAGAGACGTCAGTGACAACAGATTGAACCGACGCCGCGGAAGAAAGGTCGGTTTCTGTCTCCTTGAGACCATTTTCGTTTTTATCCGCAATGGTCAAATGGGCGTTGTTGTCGGCGAGGGCGCGCGAAATTTCCTTTCCGAGGCCGCTAGCGGCGCCGGTGACAATGACCGACTTTCCATCAAAGCTGAACAGATTTTTGTAATCGAAAGTCATTTTTTACTCTTTCTCTGATGTCAGCGGCAAGCCGACCAACTGCGACTCTGGACCATCAAACAACGAGAACCCCTGCGGCGTAACGCGCACGAGCTCGCGAAAATGAAATCGGCCATAGGCGGTAGCTATGCCGGGTTCGACGGCGACAACCATGCCATCTTCCAGAACGGTATCATCATATTCGGCGACATGCGGTGGTTCGATGAATTCAAGCCCCATCCCATGCCCGTAGCGCGTTCCAAGCGCCGCAATGTTTGTTGTTACAGGCGCGTCCACCGCATCGAGCGCGCGTTCGCATTCGCGAGCGACCGCACCAACCGAGACGCCGGGAGCAATAATTTCAACGCCGCGCATCGTTGCTGCACTGACGGCGTCGGCTGTTTGCATTTGCGCCTCGCTCGGGCCGCCAAGCACGCCGGCGCGGCTGTAAGCGGCGCAATAGCCGTCGATTTGCGTTCCAATGTCCATCCAGACCATATCGCCATCTTTAAACCGGTAATCGGGCGCCCAGGCGCCGCAAAAATCATAGTTCTCGGAACCGGCGCTGATAATCGCGTAATTTGCACCGACGCCGCGATCCAGCATCTGCTGCTGGATAAAACGCGACAGATCGCGCTGGCGCATGCCTGTTTCAATGTGCTCCCAACAGGCGGCAAAAATTTCGTTTACGACATCCGCCGCGCGTTGCTGACGTTGGATGTCAAAATCGGAACGCTTCACCCGGATCCGCCAAAGATCCTTACCGACATCGATAATGTCGAAATCCGCAAGCGCCTGTCGCAATTGGTCGAATTCTCCATAGGGCATGAAAATTTGCGATTCATGGCCCAATTCAAATCCAAGTCTTCCCTTTTCAAGCCCCATGTCACGGAGCGCAGTCGATACAGCCTCTATCGGCGCGAGCATGAGCCGTTCAAAGAAATATTGGTTTTCAACCGGCGCATGCGCCTGCAGAAGATGTTGACGAAAGATATGCGCGACAAGCGCCGGCTCTCCATCCCGCGGACAAATGTAAATCATCGCCCGCGCCATTGAGCGCTCAGCGCCCGCAAAGCCGCTGTAATATGAGAGGTTTGTTCCGCCGATGATCAGCACGGCGTCAATTTCGCGCTTCTCCATCATCTGACGCAATGCCGTGACGCGGCGGGTGCGTTCCTGCTCCTGTTCAGAGGCCATAGCCGATTTCAGCTCGCTATATATCCGCCGTCAGTGGCAATCAGATTTCCCGTCACCATGCTCGACGCATCTGATGCGAGAAACAGAATGGCGCCGACAACTTCTTCGGGTTGGGCTTTTCTGCCCATCGGGACGCGGCGCAAACGCTCCGCGAAATAAGCCGGCTCGAGCGCTTCTTCTTCCTGACTCTGCGGCGTATCGACATAACCGGGGGCAATAGAATTAACGCGAATATTGTATTTGCCCCATTCAACGCCGAGGCTCCGCGACATTTGTCCGAGTCCGGCCTTGCTGGCCTGATACCCGACGCTGCCCGGCCACCCGACAGCCGCGGCGCATGATGCGATATTGATGATTGACCCTTTGCGCTGCTCGATCATGGTCGGCGCCACCGCTTTTGTGCACAAAAACGAGCCGCGCGTGTTGATGTGGAGAACTTTCTTCCAAAGCTCGAACGGATAATCTTCAGCAACGCCCCGCGCGCCGATGCCGGCGCAGTTCACCAGAATATCGATGCGGCCGTTCACCTCTTTTGCCTTTGCGGCCATGTTGGCGACGAGTTCTTCGTCTGAAATGTCGGCCATGACCGTGGTCGCCTTCAAACCCTCGGCGGCCATATCCTTTTCCAACTGCTTTAATCCGTTTTCATTGACGTCGGCGCCGACGATATGCGCGCCGGCGTCCGCAAGGCCAAACGCGGCGCGCCTGCCCATGCCGCTCGCCGCCCCGGTGACGATGGCGATCCGGTCATCAAGACGAAACAGATCGGTCGAAAATTTTCCTTGGGTCATACTGTTGTCCAACTCGAAACCTTCAGCCGGCGACAACGCACAGTCACAATCGGCGGGCGGCGGCAAAGATATTTTCCTGCAAACTTATTATATTTTAGTAGGTTTAATAAGAGGCCTCTCGGGTGTCAACAGCGCCTTTATAAAATACGCGCGCGCCGAGCCTGCGCCTCGCCAAACAAACGCGCCCGTCAGGATTTGACCGCGCCTGAGGTGAGACCTGAAATGATGTGTCGTTGAGCCGCGAGGAAGACGAGGATCATCGGCAGCATCGTCAAGGTCACAAAGGCGCAGATTAACTGCCAGTCCGATCCGCGTTCATCCGTATAGTCCATAAGCCCGAGCGGCCACGTGTAAAGTTCCGGTGAATTCAGGAGAATAAGCGGCAGAAAATAAATATTCCAACTGGCGACAAAATTGATAATGGCGACCGTCGCAACAATTGGTGCTGCAAGCGGCATGACAATACTCCAGTAATACCGAAAATAGCCGCACCCATCCATAAGCGCCGCTTCCAGCAATTCACCCGGCATGCGCTTGAAATAATTCAGGAACAAAATTGTCGCCATTGAGACGCCGCCAGCGACCTTTGGAATGATAATGCCCAGATGACTGTCGACCATGCCAAGGTCGCGCAACAGGACAAACAGGGGAACGATGGCTGTTGCTGTCGGAAACATCAACCCCATCATCAGATAGCTGAGTAGGTAATTTGAGCCAAAAAACTTGAACTGCGCAAATGCGAACGCCGCCATCGAGGAAACAATTACGACGAAGAAGACCGACAAAAACGCAACCTGCAGGGAATTCTTCAGCATAACCCAATAGTTCGTCGAGAAGACGATATCGAGGTAGTTTGACCAGATCCATTCTTTCGGCAAACCAAACGGGTTCACACGAAGGTCGCCAAGCGTCTTAAATCCGCCAAGAACTGTAGCGGCGAGCGGGGCCAGCACGATGAGTGCAAAAACGGTCAAAATTCCATAGACAAGCAATCGATAGATATCGACCGATATCTCACCCTTTTGTTTTGTCGACATATCCAGCCAATCTTCGTTGGCGCGCTAATTATAAGCGCGCGTAAGCCTCCGATAGGAAAGTGCAAAAGCGAGCGTGATTAAAAAGATGACGACGCCGATCGCGGAGCCGAAGCCGACGCGGAAACTCGAAATTCCGTCGGCGTAGAGATAATGGACCATTGTGGACGTCGCCCGCGAGGGCCCGCCCGTTGTCATCGCCATGATGATGTCAAATGCCTGAAGCGAACTGATGACGATAAAAAATCCCGAAAGCGCAATCGTTGGCGCGAGGAGCGGAATTGTCACATGTCTGATTTTTTTCCATTGATTGGCGCCGTCAATCTCCGCCGCTTCATAGAGAGAGCGATCGATCTGCTGGAGGCCGGCAATAAATAAAATCAGGTGGAACCCAAAGCTCTTCCAGACCATGACGATTGCGACGGCAAGAAGGGCAAGACTCGGATTCGCAAGAATATAAGCTTCATCCAGTCCAAGAAAGGCGACTTCGGAAAAAACGCCGTAATCGCCGTCAAGCAGATAACGCCAGATCAATCCTGCTGTTAGATCCGCAAGAATAAAAGGTAAAAAGAAAACGAGACGAAACGATACGGCAAACGGAATACGTTCCGCCAGGGTCAAGGCAAGGCCGAGCGCGATCGGAACGATCGTGACAAACATGAACGCAATAAGAAAAAGATTATTAAAAAACGCTTGCCAGAATAGGCGATCCCGCAGCACCGCAAGGTAATTAGCCAGGCCGACAAAGTCGCTTGGCGTTCCAAACCCGTTCCAGTTGAATGTGCTGAACAGCGCCGCCTGGCCAACTGGCAGCACCATAAAAATAGAATAGAGCGCGACAGCCGGCGCCAGAAACAACAAGACCAGGCGAAACGTTTTCGCCGGACGCATGCCGACCACGCCTTCCGTCTGAGCGGCGCGCAATTGCGCGCCTTTTGTCTGGCTAAATGCGCGTTCTGTATCCATTAATGCGTCCTGAACGCCTGCTGTTTTAGCGACCGCCCGGCGCCGCTGTGGCGATTCATTTTTACGAGCGTATACGCAAGCAACACAATACTAAAATTAAAAGAAAGGCGGCCCCGAAATGTGGGGGCCGCCTTTTTATGAAGTAGTCGGGAGGGATCTACTTCCTAGAATTGAAGGCGAGCGCCAAAGAAAATCCGACGGCCAAAGTTGAAGATTTCCGCAAAGGTTTCCTCGTTTTCAGCAAAGCCTGAGATGTTGTTGTCGAGGATATTTTGCGCTTCAACGGATAGCTCGATGTTATCGTTGATCGCATACGCGACACGACCGTCTAACTGACCGAAGCCGTCTTGCACAAGTAGCAGGTCATTGGCGCGACGGTCAGGCTGTACGAACGAACCGCGATAGTTATACGCAAGCCGCGCGCTGAAGCCATAATTCTCGTAATAACCGATCAGGTTGTAGGAGTGTTTCGACACGCCCGGTAGTCCGGCAGCCTCGCCTGTCGAGTTAAACGTCAGATTGTCAGTCTGGTCATCTATAAAGGTGTAGTTGGCGACCACGCCGAAACCGTCAAACGGCGCCGGCAGAAAATCAGCAAAGGACTGCTGATAGCCAAGTTCAAAGCCGCGAAGTGTGCCGCCTTGACCATTAATCGGGCCAACGACATCTACGACCAGCCCGTCCGAAGATGTAAATGTCGCCCCAGTCGGTTGGCCGGTGAGAATGAATGACTCGATTTGTTTGGTGAACAGAGCCAGCGAAATAAGGCCGTCGGCGCCAAAATAGTATTCTGCAGAGAAGTCAAAATTCGTCGCCCGGAAAGGATCAAGCGTCGGGTTGCCTGTGACAAGCTGGCCATTGACAACATCCAGCGTGCCGCGGGCCGACAGCTCGTCCGGTTCCGCCCGATACAGCGTTTTCGACGCGCCAAACCGGAAAATTAGTTCATCGGGGATAACATCGACGCTGATGTTCACACTTGGAAGAACATCCGTGTAGCTACTGTCTATCGATACAGGCTCAATCAAAACGCCTTCACCGGTGAAATCGTTGAACACCGCTTCACGACCGACGATAATCTCACCTGATGAAGTCAAGTCGGTATTTACGATCCGAACGCCGAAGTTGCCAGCGACCCGATCCATTGAGAAATTAAGCTGCGCATAGCCAGCAAGTGTGTTTTCCTCAATCAGTGCCGTGTCCGGAACATTAGCCACAAACTGATCTTCCGAAAGCGGAAAATATGCGTCGTTGATTACCGAAGACACTGGGACAAGGAAGTTTCCGATTTGGCCGCCCGGTAAACCGGACCCGAAATCATCAAATCCGAAGAGGTCGGCTGTTGTCGTCACGCCGCCAGCCGGAATCGGCTCTGGCGACCCGAAGAAGCGGAAGAAGTTGGAACGCGCACGAGCGCCGATGACGCCAGCAAAGAATTCACTGTCTGAATAACGCATGCCGACATCCAAACTTTCCAGCACGCTGTCATCGGAAAAACGATAGGACAGATCACCCTTAATCTGCAGATCTTCCTGGTCGACGAGACCGCTGGAGTTTCGAGCCATAACGACGTTGAAGGGAGTCGCATCAAGTGGCGCCGCCTCATAACCGCCAAGAACAGGTGCGTCAGGAAGTCCTGAGTCCGTACGGAAGTCCACAAGAAAATCGCCGAACTGCGCCCGCAAAAACGGAAAATCAAAACCATCGGTATCGGATTTAGACGTCGAATATCCGATATCCAAATTGGCGCTCAAATTTTCGCTGACGTCATAGGCAAGATTGACGCCGCCGTTGAACACCGTTGCTTCGCGATTAGGTGTTTGGTTGGCGAACAAGTTAAAGTTGCTGGGGCCCGTATGCGTGAACGCAAGCGCCGTTCCCTGACTTCCCACAACAAGAGAGCCAAGATCGATGCTGCCAGGGCTAATAACCGCGTCATAAATGACATCGTTCAATGACTCGTCCCGCCTGTGCCATGAGCCGTCCGCAATAATCTCCAATCGATCGGACGGTCTAAATTGCGCGGACCCGTAAATCCCAAACCGCTCTGACTCGTTATATCGCAACTGATATCTGAGATTTCGCGGAACGAATACTGCACCCGCCGCGTCACACGCTGATCCGCTTGACAAGTCAGCCGTCCGGCACCGGAAGCCATTTGTTGAGAAAGAATCCTGGCGGGTATCGCGCTGCTGGTAAATCGCACCAACGAGCACGCCAAAAGTGCCGTCCGCCCAAGAATTGCTGATAAGGCCGGATATGCGCGGATCAACTTCGTCAAGCAAATTTGAATATACGCCTTGCCCGGATATAACGGCGCGGAATTCGCCGCCGTCATCGAGCGGACGCCGAGTAACAACATTAACGAACCCGCCCAGCGAACCGTCAATATCGCTCGCTCTCGGCGACTTGATGACCGTCAGCGCAGAAACTGATTCGGAAGGAAGATCGCGAAAATCCACGCTGCGCTCGGCAAACCCTGTCGACAAAACGGCGCGGCCGTTGACGAAGGTTCTGTTGGTGTCAGGCCCCAGGCCGCGGATCGTAATAAAGCTCCCCTCGCCCGCTGCGCCGGCGCTGCGGTCGATTTGCACGCCGGTAACCCGTGCGAGCGATTCCGCGACGTTCGTGTCCGGGAACTTGCCGATATCCTCGGCGGAAATGCCATCCAGAATTTGCGGCGCATTCTTTTTGGTGTTCAGCGCGTCGGCAAGACTCGACCGAATGCCGGTGACGATGATCTCGTCATCTTGCGCTACAGCCTGCGAGTTCGCCGCCAGCGCGCAGATCGCCAATGTTGAAACACCAGTGAGTGTCTTGAAACGCTTACGAAATTGCGATTTTGCCATGGTTTTTACGTCCCTCCCTTTGCGCAGCAATTACCCTGTCGGCCACCGTTCCATCCGCGTGGAGAGCGGCTTCGGCCTCAGCGAACGTGACAAATGAATTTAACAAAGTCAACAAAATTTATTGGAACCTAGTAAGTTTGATGGATTTATTGTATTTTTGTAACAGATCGAAACTTGACGCCAGCAGGAAGAAATCGCGCGCCGAAAGTCGTTGACAACACGGTCGCAGGCATTGCTGCTTTTCAGTTTTTCTGGAGCCTTCTGCGATGAAACAAGTTTATGTGAGCAGAGTGATCGAAGCGCCCATAGACGCTGTTTGGCGCGTTGTCGGGGACTTTAATGGATTGCCCGCCTGGGTTCCGAATATTGTCGAATCGAAGATTGAAGACGAACGTGGTCCAACAAGTATCGGATGCGTAAGATCATTTCGTCTCGCTGACGGCGCGCAAGTTCGCGAACGGCTGCTTTCCATGAGCACTCTCGATCATGCTTTCACCTACAATTTTGAAACACCCGCCTTTCCCGTAACGAACTATCTTGCTTCCATGCGGTTGCTCCCGATTACCGATCGCGAATGGACATTTGCAGAATGGAGGGCGACTTTTGATCAACCGCCGGACAGCCGCGATGATTACGAAAAAACTATTGCCAACCAAGTCTTTGCGCCCGCGCTCGATTCCCTCAACGAAAAGTTTCGGGCCGGCGAATTTGGCTGAACTTGTTCAACTCCTACAGTGACCAAGGACGCCACACGCGCTGTAAAAAACGATCGCAGATAAAAGAACCGCAAAAATGAAACTTTTGCTCTTGATTACCGCCGCCTGCCTCGCCTCATGCGCCTCGGTGCTGGACTTTAGAGAAAATTGCGCCGACACCAAAGCGATTAGTACGGGTGCCCGCCTGCCTCAGGCCGGTTTGCTAATCGACCTTAACGCCGATCAAGGCGTGATCACGGATCCAAAGCCATTACTTGCCGGTCCCGGCTTTAAGGCCGGCGAAGTCGCGATTTGGGTAAATCAGGCAGACAGTAAACGCATCACGGTTTTTGAGAACTTTCGCCCCCACGGGCGACCCACATTGCGGCAGTCAGTAGCGGCGTTAGGCGGGCGTAATGCAATTGTTTTTGCCGAAGACGAATTGATCAACTACGACGAAGACGCCCTCGATCATCTGACGACGGGAAGCGGCTATACTTGGATCGCCGTTGTCGCGGCGCATGCCCAAACGCCTACGCGACCCCCCTATCATCATGTCAATTCCTTCTTTGGAAATCTGAAAAACGGTCCTGAATTTGAAGGTTTTTGGGCGGGATTTAACGATGACAACACCATCTGGACGGGCGCGCGCAACGCCCGCTCCTTTGGGCGGTGGAACGCTGACAATCCCAAACTCGCCGGCCCAGTGCTTGCACCTGGTCGGTTTCATGTCGTTGCAGGCCGAATGGGCGCCGGTCGCGGTTCGGTTCCCATCGATTTTTTTGTCGATGAACGTGTCCCCGTCGATACGGCGATTTTTGTCGTCAATCCATCGGCTGACGCATCAAAGCTCGCGATAGGACAGGAACGCGACGCCACAAACCATCCGGGCAAGGAATCCTTTCACGGAGAGATTGCGAGGTTTCTGGTTTGGGAAAGACCGTTATCAGATGTGGAGTTATCAACCGCCATAGCTGCTTTAAAACAATATTACGGCCTGTAACTAATAAACCGCAACGTCTAGCTTCGGCGCTTCGCTAATTCTTCGCGGCGCGCGCAATCGTAACAAACCGTGCGTTAATGTTCGGTTCGTCCGTCAGCGAACGCACCTCAATATCCTTAAACTGCGCCTCCATAACAAGATCGCGATGAATTTGAAGCGCGAATTGTCCGCTCAGCGCCCGGCCCTCAGGATCGTTATCTACAACATCGAGGGCGACGACGCCGTTCAGAATGTGCACCAGTCGATTGCCGTAAGCGATAACCGTATATTCGTTCCACGCTGGATATGGTTTCTGCGCATCCATGATAAACGATTTCTCGTTGACGGTATCAACAACTCTCGTCTCAAATGACGCCCCGCCCCTCGAACTCGATTTAACGATTTCCGCCTTGTCTCCATAATTTGCAAGCAGGTCTCGCGCGTTTTCGTCCCACAACATGGAGAATGTTCGATCGGCATGTTTCGTGACGATATTCGCCTGATAGCCGATGACCGAATATTCATTCTCTGGGTCCGGCCGGCTCCGATACTGCAACCCAGAATTTGAGATCTCGCTCGGCAAGCGATATTTCAATCGGACTTCAAAATCTGAGTACGACCCTTCTCTGATGAGAAACGTATTGACTTCAAGAGGTTCATCAACCTTGCCGACAATTGCGCCGTCCTCAACAGCCCAGTATCGCGGATCACCCGTCCAACCATTCAACGTTTCGCCGTCGAATAAGGAAACGAAACCATTATTGTTCGCCGAGGCATCGTCCGATGCCGCGGTTGCGCCTTCGGAGGTATTGTCAGTGGCCCCACATGCGGCCGCGGCGATAATAAGCGCTAAAAAGACGAACGCTTTCATTGAGTTTTCTCCGTTATGTCGCTGCGAGCCGAGATATTTAGCTCTTATTCGCCAATCACTTCGCGCCAGGCGGTATCAAAGCTGATCAGCAACACGGCTTGTTCATCACCAATATTTGTAGCGTTATGATAAACACCCTTGGGAATACTTACGGTATCGCCTGCTTTCATTTCCACGGTGACGTCATCCATGGTGTGGCGGATGTGACCTTTCAGAACATGCAGAACTTCGTCGCAATTCGGGTGATAGTGCCGCGGATTGGCTGCGCCGACATTTACATGCGCAATGCCAGTCGTCAGCGTATCGGAATTTCCGAGCGGTCCGCTCACATGCCAGTCGATATGTCCCCAGTCGAATTCCTGCAGTCCGTTTTCTTCCGGCGAGGTAACGACGGAAACGAGGAATGGCGCGTCATGACGCGGGTTGAGCAGCGTCTTAGCAAGGTGGGGGCTCGCCAATTCATCTGAGGCCGCGGTCGCCTCCAGTCCAGCCGACCAGAAAACGGCGTTTACGAGCATGGCGCGAAAATCTGCTACGTCGAACATTCTTAGCTCGCGCGCGCCGGTAAACACAAATGACCGACCGCCGCCGGGGCGCTCGTATTTCCAAGCAACGGTGACCGCCTCGGAAGCCGGCGCGTTCTCCGCATTCGGCAGGGAGAGCGGAATCACGGTACCGTTCAATAACGGCGTCACAACCCCGTTTTCCGAAAACTCCGCCTTAGCGTGGGATTCCGCCAGATACGTGATCGGGTTGACGCCTTTCAGAATAGCGCTATCGGGGGCGGATGGCCGGGTCGTGATGACAGCGTTCGCTTCGCTAGCGGCATTGCTGACCGCGCCGCCAAGCCACTTCTCCAGTTTTGCTTTTAACTTTTTGTCATCCGCAACAGCGACGTGATGAAGCGCGACGATACCGACGCCTTCCTTCGCAAGCGCGTCGATCTGCTTTTGCTTTTTCTTGTCCAGAAGTGGATGATCGTCGCCGCCTTCGTGATAGAGGACGACGCTTGCGGTGTTTTCGAATGCGTCGTCTTCTGGCCAACCGAAAGGCGATGTCTCAACTTTTACATCATCCGGCAAAGCGTCAGATTCTGATAACAGCGTCTCAAGCACGCGTACGCCTTCGAAATATTCGTGTACGCCGCCACCGCCATTTGTTCGATCTCCAATAATCAGGATCGAGCGCTCTTCAGCCGCGACTTGTGCCAGGGCCGGCGCCAGCATGAAACCAGTTGCAATCCCAATCAGTCCGTTCTTCAACAACATTTTGTCTCCCGCTCTCTTTCTATTATTTGCTTTAGCTTTCATCAGTGGCTCACCGACAAGGATTTAAATGCCGAAACCTGTTCAGCGATGGCGCGCTCGGTCGGCAAGCGCTCGATGCTCGAGGCGCCAAAGAACCCGTGCGCGCCGGGCATCATCGACAAAGCCTTTCCGACCGCGTCAGGCTCGTCAAAAGGTCCGCCATGAGCGATTACAATGATGTCGCCGCGAATGCGCCGTCCGGCTTCAGCGATTTCAACGACCTTCGCCGCGGCCTCTTCAAGCGAATCTGCGACGGCGGCGCCAATACTGCCGGCGGTCGTCAGTCCTACATGAGCGACGAGCTGATCGGCGCCCGCTTCAGCCATGGCGACCGCGTCGTCAACATCAAAAACGTAAGGCGACGTAAAGAGGTCGAGCTTGTGCGCCTCGGCAATCATCTCGATTTCCTTGTCGTAGCCCATTCCGGTGCCCTCCAGATTGGCTCTGAAGTCACCGTCGATCAGTCCAACTGTCGGAAAATTTTGAACGCCTGCGAAACCGATTTCCTTCAGTTGACGGAGAAACTTTGGCATTAACCGAAATGGATCAGTTCCGCATACGCCGGCGAGAACCGGCGTGTTTTCAATAATCGTTAAAACTTCGGAAGCCATATCGACGACAATCTCGTTGGCATCGCCATATGGCATCAATCCGGCCAGCGAACCGCGTCCGGCCATTCTGTAGCGGCCGGAGTTATAAATGATGATGAGATCGGCGCCGCCCTTCTCGGCGAATTTCGCAGAGATCCCCGTGCCGGCGCCGCACCCGACGATCGGTTTTCCCGCTTTGATCTGCGCTTGCAGGTTCTTGTTGATCTCATCGCGTGAGAGAAACTTCATGTCAGCCCGCCTCCAATTCGGTCTTGGTTTCCATTGCAAGAAATTCGAGAAGTTTTTCCGCCGCCGCCCCGGAAAATTCCGCGTCATTAATATTGGCGTCGATTTCGATGACCTGAACATCTTTGCGAACGCCCGAGCGGATTGCGTCAAAGCATGCGGCGTTCGCCTCAGGGTCCCAAAAGGCGCCGTCCGGTGAATCAAGCATAGAAACGCCGTTTAGCGGTAAAAAGACTGCGACCTGTCCCGTCGCCTCATTCGCCGCCGCCGCCAAAAGTTTCCCGATCTTTGCGTTTTCATCCGCATTGGTTCGTAGCAGCGTGATGTCCGGGTTCCATTCATAGAGTTTGCGGTCGCGATATCGCTCCGGGACGGTTTCGGGCCCATGAAAGTTCGCCATGTCTACGCACCCGGGGGCGATCACCGTCGCGATACCGGCGCGGGGCGCCGCGAGACAGCGCTCTGCGCCTGCTGAAAAAACGCCGCCACAGACATGATCGGCGAGTTCCGTTGTCGTCAAGTCGTAGGCGCCTTGAATACGGCCCTCGTTGATTAGACTTTCCATCATCCTGCCGCCGGCGCCGGTCGCGTGGAAAATCAAAAATTCATAGCCTTGAGGCGCGACAACGGCCTTTGCGTGTTCTACCGCGGTTGTCGTATTGCCAAACATCGAAGCGACGACAATAGGTTTGTCTTGGTTGGCTTTATCTTGGTTGGCATACGCATCGAAACTGTTGATCATGCCGATGAGTGCGCCTGCTGCGTTCGCGTAAATCTGACGGCTGATAGAATTCAACCCCGCCACGTCGACGATCGATGGTACAAAGACAATATCTTTCTGCCCGGCATAGGCGCTGACGTCGCCGCCGCCAAGAGTCGAAACCATCACCTTCGGCACGCCAAGCGGCAGCTCGCGCATGGCGGCCGCCGCGACCGAAGTACCGCCGCTCCCGCCCATGCTGATGATCCCGTGCAACCGTCCCTCGTCGTAGAGCCGCCGGACCGTGCATCTCAGACCGTCCGACATAACGCGCATTGCACAATCTTTATTCCTGCCGTCCTGAAAAATGTCGATCGACGCGCCGCCAGCGTCAGCAACAGTTGCTCGATCAATATCGGCGGCGAAATCCGGCGCGCCAAGGACGCCAAAATCCACAAGCAACACCGAAAGACCGCTATCTTCCAGCATTGTCCTGACGAAAGCGTAATCCTCCCCCTTGGTGTCGAAGGCACCCGCGACGACTGCATATTTCCTGCTCATAATATTGCGTCCTTCTTGCGCCGTTCAAACGATCTCAAGCCTGCAAGACATCAAGAAGCGCCGCATCGCTTCCACTTTCCGGTCGGCCGCGCGCGCCGAAAATCATCGTCATTCTGTTCTCCGTGTCGTATGCGGGCCAAGGCGCGGCGCCTTCGAGATTTGGCTCGCCGGTGCGCGCAAAATTCGCCCATCTCGCGCTAATCTCCATGCCTAGCTGTGCAGGCTCTGGTCCCCCGCCGGTTTGCTGCGCTACAAGGTCCGTGTTGACAAAGCTGAAGGCGACATCACTCGTGTGGTAAGCGCGCGGGCGGCCTTCGAATAATGGCGTGTGCCAATCAAATACATAATTATAAACGGGCACCTTGCCTGCCCGGCTGGCCCGGTCGCAATATTCAACCGCCTGCAGACGAAACTCCCGGCTGAGCAGGATTGAGTAAACATCCGTTGGTGTGCGTGACCGGTCATCTTGGCGGGCGGCGTCAACAGCCGTGCGTGTTTTATCGCCAAGAGACGGCGCGAGACCGGCGATTACGTCATCCCAAGACATATCTTCCAGCGAAGGATCAAAAATGCTCGGCGATATTTCGTTACGCGTTGACCCACAGATCACGCTCATCGGCGCGCTTTTCAATGCGCGCGGATCGCCGGGATGAAACGGCAGAGAAGAATTGTTTGCTGTCGGCTCGAACAGCCAAGGGTCTGGCGCCCATGGAGGAACAGACGCGGGCTCCTTTTTCAAGTTTTCCATTGCAACACGTGCAGCCAGCAAAATGCCGCTAAGCTCGCGCTTGCGCAAATTCCGCAACCCGTCAGCGGTCGGCGCGATCTCAAGCGCGGAAAGCAGCGCGCGCGCGAGTCGCGTCGAGATTTCCGGCTCATGAACACGCAACCGCGCCCCGCTCTGGATTATTGCACGCTGAAAAAGCCCTTTCGCTTCGGGCATCGCTCGCAATACGGATATCTTAAATCCGCCGCCGGATTGACCGAAGAGCGTTATATTCGCGCTGTCGCCGCCAAAATTTGCAATATTCTCACGCACCCATTTCAGCGCAACGACAATGTCGTGCATGCCCGCATTCGCCGATCCGGGCTCTGATGATCCGTCCTCTGACATCAGATTCAGAAAACCAAGAGGCCCGATCCGGTGGTTGAGACTGACAACGACGACGCCTTGTCGGCGGGCCAGATTTTCGCCGTCCGACGCCAGATATTCCTGGCTTGAGCCGCGCCGGAAACCGCCGGCATGCAACCAGACCATTACCGGTCGTGACCCCGTGTCCCCGGCTGGCGCCCAGACATTTAAGCGAAGGCAATCTTCCATCGGCTCGCTCGGTTCGCCCCGCATCGCCATGAACCGCAACGGGCTTTCGGCCTGATCGCGCGGCGCCTCAGGGACGACCGGGCAAACCGGACCATAATTGAGACAATTCCGAACACCCGGCCAGGGCGTCAAGGGCGGCGGCCGTGCAAATCGATACTCGCCAGTCGGCGGATCTGCATACGGAATACCTTTGAAAATATTGACCTGATCCCGGCTATAACCGGCGATTTTGCCGCCCGTCGTTTCAACGACCGGACTCTCCGTACGCTCGACGTCGCCGCCACAATGATTGGGATGACGAACGGACGACTCCCGCGCCGATGCCGGAGCCGCCAGCGCAGGCGTCAACGCCGCCGCGGACAACATTTGCCGACGCGAAAGCGATGATCCTGTTCTTGTGTCGCCTTTTTTCATTCAATCAAAGTACTCGTCGCCCAAAACTCGAGTGGAAAGATCGTCAGCTATCGCAAATATCGAACCGGCGCTTCCGGTCGGCTGTCATAAGGATCAAAGAATCGAACCCCTGCGCCTGTCCGGTCATAGTCGCCCAGTTCATCACGGATTTCTTCGACATAGTCGAACAAGTCTTTGACAATCCCCGGATTCTCATCCGCCACATTATATCGCTCCCGAAAATCCGTTTTGATGTCGAACAGCATCGGGTTCTTCACGGCAGCAGCATCTTCCGGGTTCAGGTGTTTTGTGGGCTCCAGCGGCGCCACCCATGCCGGATCTTCCGGACGCGGCAGATGCAGTTTCCAGCGTCCCTTGCGGACGGCCTGAAGATGCGTCCATAGATAATACGCAAACTCTTGGCGCGGGCTCTCCTCGGTTTTCCCGTTGATAAAAGCGCTGAGATCCAGCCCGTCAATCGTCCTGTCTGACGGCAACGCTGCGCCGGCCATTGAGGCCAATGTGGGCAGGAAGTCCTGCAGCGCTACCATCTCCGAGGAGACCCGCCCTGGCTCGATACGACCGGGCGCCCAGACGACGCCCGGCACGCGCACGCCACCCTCCCAAAGAGCCATTTTCCCGCCGCGAAAGGGGCCTGCTGAACCGCCCTCTTCGCGTTTTACAATCCAGGGTCCGTTGTCACTCGTAAAAATGACATACGTGTCGTCGGCCAACCCTTCGTCTTCAAGCGCATCTACGATTCGACCGACATGAAAGTCTATTTCTTCAATGACATCGCCATAAAGGCCTCGATCTGATTTGCCGAGAAAGTTTTCTGACGCAGCCAGCGCCGTATGCGGCATGTTTGGACAAAGGTAAACGAAGAACGGATTTTTTTTGTTGCTTTTGATGAAGTTGATCGCTTCATCCGCATATCGCCGTGTCAGTGTATCGAGCTCCGGCGGCTGTTCGATAACTTCTGCGTCGCGAAGAAGGCGTACATCTTCCGGCCAGTCGTTGCTCGCCGGTGTTCCGAAATGAACATCGAATCCTTGCGACGGCGGCTGCAGTTCTGGTCGCCAGCGATTATTTGAGTGTCCGCCAAGCCCCCATTTGCCAATCATGGCCGATTTGTAGCCAGCCGGCCTCAGGACTTCGGCGAGGGTGATTTCCTGATCATGTAAAATAGTATGGCGGCTTTTGGTATTGCCAGGTTCCGCGATCCTGATGGGGTAAGAGCCGGTCATAATGGCGGCGCGCGCGGGACCGCAAAATGGCTCTGCATAAACGCAGGTCAGCTTCAGGCCGTCTGCCCCCAGCGCATCGATCCGCGGCGTTTTGATGTTCGGAGACCCAAACGAGCTGAGATCTCCATATCCAAGGTCGTCAGCGAGAATAATAATAAAATTCGGCGGCTTTTTCGATTTTCTTCCGCTCGCTGCACCAACGCCGGTAAGGCCGGCCGCTACGCCGGCCGCCCCGGTTTTCAATATTTCTCTTCGCGAAATCATTCCCTAACTATCGCGGGTCTGATCGCACGATGTCAACAAATTTCCACTAAACTTTTCTTTTTGTAGTAAGTTTAGCGGCATTTAGGTTGGAAAGGCGAAC
This sequence comes from Hyphococcus sp., assembly GCA_965267325.1. Lineage (GTDB taxonomy): Bacteria > Pseudomonadota > Alphaproteobacteria > Caulobacterales > Parvularculaceae > Hyphococcus. The sequence continues at coordinate 1,811,270 of OZ253943.1, forward strand.
GTCTCATCTCAATTATCAAGGAGTCCCCAGCGCGCAGCTTAGCTGGTAGCGGGAATTTTAAGTCTAGATCGCGGCCCCGTTGAACCGTTTTGATGTTGCCGATAGACGCACTTACCGGCCCCACCTGGAAATCCGGCGGCGCGCGCAAAGCGACCGTTTCAATATCTACGTCGCCGTAATGAACTTTGAATTCCGCCGAGAACTTGGTTTCGTTACGCCATTGGCGATACGCCCCCCAACCCTTCGCGGCAGTAAAGGCGGCCGCAAACTCGTCCTCATTTGTGAGGCGTGGTTTGAATCCGATATGGCGGTTCGGACCGTCATACTCAAAGCCGCAAAGCGCCAAGAATACACTATACGAAGACATTGCACGAATGTAGTGATCGGAACACTCGATTTCATTATAAGGGTTTCGCTCAGACGGTTTGTAGCGGTCATGGACAGCGCGCATGACGGCGAGACCTTTTTGCAAAAGATCAGGTTGCGCATCACTCTCCCAGATCATGTGGCCGGCGAGCTGATATTCGAGCCCCTGAAAACAGGTATTGAAATAAGCGAATTGCCAATAGCTCAACCAACTTGGGGTTGGCGGCAAGTGCGGCCACGTACAAGCAAGAACACCTTTGTGGCCAGCAAGTGCGTAGGGATTACCCCGATTAGTAGGGTCAGCGATTGTGCTTTGATATACCCCAACATCCGTACAGAAATTATGGTCCCAGATTCGTGATAAAGCGGCGCGAATGGCGTCCCCGTCGAATATTCTGCCGAGCCCGACTTGATGCGCCCACCATTGTCCGATGACCTGATCAATGTGACAACCATCGCCCACACCGATTGTCTCTGCATGCGCCGGATCAATCTTTTGAGTAAAGTAGCCATATTCGCGATTGAAAAGTTGCATGATGCTGGAGGCGCCTTGCGCGGCAAGTTCGTTACAATACCCAGCGAAAGTCGTATCATTCACCGCATCAGACATCGTCGCGCCGGCTTTCAGCGCAGCAATGTAAAGGGAAGCGAATGCCGGCACTCTCCCAAACCAAGAGGCGTCATAGGTGTTCGGCTGATCGCCATTGGGAATGCCGTCAGGCGGCCCACTGCGGCGATCCACGTCAATAAGGTAATTCAGGGCTTTTTTGATACGCGGCCACAGCCTTTCAAGAAACTCACTATTGTCGCTCATCTCGTGCTCGCGAAGCGCCCTCAGGATGGCGCCGGCCTGACCATCGATCGCAAACGATTTATCATATTCCGCCCGAGAACCGATAACGCCCTCATCGCTTAGAGCGACGCCGAAGTCCGTTCGCTCTCTCAAATCCCGTTCAAGGGATGGAAAAAGCCGCGCTGGCGACTGTGCGTAGTGCCACACATGTGTGCAGGTTCCCGGACAACATCCAACACCCTCCCAAGACCAAAAGCGGCCATCGTCAAAACGAATTGCCGTGTTCGTCTGAAGAGCGTTGACCGAGTTAAAGCTGCGCTCCAGCACCCATGTTGGAAGTGTGCTATCGTACCAGACATCTCGCCATGTTCGCGTCGCCTCAACCAGTTCCTTTTGGTCAGCGGCCAACGCAGTCGCGACCGCGCCGGCATCGCTATAACGGCTGGCGTACCAACGGCGCCCTCGCGCGCTCGGAAAGACTTTCGGATCAGACGACCAGGTCTTCGTTTGAAGGCGCAGATTAGGAAAATGCCACGCGACAATCATCGACGTACTGGTTGTTTCCCCAGGCGCCAACGAAAATGGAACGCGCAAACCGCAAATTGCTGGCGACCATGGGTGCGAGGAAAACGGCCGATCGTCAGCTTCATCCAACGCATTTTGAAAAAAACTGTTTGTAAGAGCCAAAGCCCGGACGTCAGGCGCGTATAACGCAAAACTGCCGTGAGTTCGTTCTTTTGTGAGCGCAGGCGCGCTTTGAATGTCTAGCGCATTCTCAATATCGGCGACGCCGATAACGCCAACGCCGTTGGGCCCGTAGAAAACCTGGTTGACCAGCGGCGCGTCATTCCGGTCTGCACGATCTCGCAAAACCGGATTTTCGAACCACCCTTCCACGGCGCCATTCACCACGCGCCGGGAAGTATTCGCGATTTCAAAATGGAAAACTGCGGCTGGGAAACTCGAACGCTCGGCCTCCAATGGAATAAATGGTGTTAACGCCTCCAATCGGGTCTCGACGGGGCAGTCTGCATCCACATAATTGATTGTTGCACCCGGCGCGTGTCCGGTGAAATGGATGTTGCGAAAACCGTCTCGCGAAAAGCGCCGGCGGGCGATGCCGCTTTTTTCCGCGATTGCAACGGCGAACCCCTGCTCAAAGTTCCAGGGACTGTCATGTTGGCGCGGCGGCGCGACAAAGTTGGCTCCATCACGTTCGCGAACGCGCGCGCCACGAAGGTTGATCAGTGCATCGGGTGGCAGACGGGAAGGTACCACGCCCTCATGAGGTTCGTTAAAAATATCCCAGCACCAAAGCTTTCCGTCGCCGCCCAAATAAACGGTTCCGCACCCAATACCACCGATCGGCATGCCGATGTATTGCTGCTCGGCCCAATCCGTTAGAGTCGCCAGCTCGCCTTTTTCGAAAAGCGATTGGCGAAATGATGTTGAAAGTGCCTTTTCAGAGGAAATCTTCGCCGGCGCCGCAGTGCTAGACAAAAAGAATCCGCTTGTGGCCGCCGTTATTGGCGCCAGGGACGAGTTTACCATAAACCGGCGGCGTGAAACATCCCGACCAACGCGCAGACTGTTCACCATTGCCTCCTAAAACGGTCTATTTCGGTCACGGCGCAACTCCAAACTGGAAAGCGTTAACAAGGAGCTTTATCAGCGTCGCTATCGGCGCACCTCCGCGTGGTAATATTGCTCTGCAAGACGACGCCCGATCCCGAGTCGCTACTTCAGGAACACCTCAATAACGGGAACTTCTACCGGCGGTTTTTTTGTCGGCAATTGCATAATGAGAAGATCTTCGGAGAGATCGTGATCGTCGAGCCCCTGCAAGCCCTCGCCCTCGCCGACAACATTTTGGCCGGGCGGCAACCAGGTTATCTCGCTCGCATCGTTGAGAAGCTGCGCGTATCGCACTTTGCCGCCGAGCCCCGGAAGATAAAGATGCTTATACGGCCAATTAAACAGATGAACGTAAACGCGATCTCCATTTTGCGTCAGTCGCCCGTCCTGCGGTTGTGGAAACTCGGAACGCCCGCACCCGTAAATCGAACGCCCATGAAGCTGAAGCCAGTCGCCATACGCATCGAGCGCCTCGGCCGTGTTGCCGTCAATATTTCCGCGCCCGGTGGGACCAATATTCATCAGCAGATTCCCACCCATAGAAACCATGTTGACGAGAATTTGAATGAGCTGATGCGGACTTTTCCACTCTTCGTGGTCGCGATTGTAGCACCATGAATCATTAAGGTTGAAAGCGGCTTCAAAGTCCACGAACTCCCCATCGCGCGTTGGCGAACTGTTGGGCACAAAGCATTCCGGCGTATAAATATCTGATCTGAGATCAAGCAAGTCGAGACGATTGTTGACGATGGCGTCAGGCTGCAGCTCCCGAACCAGTTTCAAAAGACCCTCACTGTCCCAATATTCGCGTCCTTTACCGGGCCGGCCTTTAAAGAACTGTCGCGGATAGCTGTAATCCATGAAGATATGATCGATTTTGCCGTAGCCAGTAAGAATTTCACGGAGTTGCGCTTTCATGAAGGCCTGATAACGCGGGATGTCGCACTCCTTGTTGTATTCTTCAATATCGACCTGATTGCGCTGCGGATGGGTACCGTCGATTTCAAAATCGCGATGGCTCCAATCTATCAACGAATAATATAGGCCGACGCGCAGGCCTTCGCCGCGACAAGCCTCGACAAACGGACCGATAAGATCCTTTCCGTGCGGCGTGTTTGCGACCGTAAAATCGGTCTCTGCGCTCGGCCAAAGGCAAAACCCATCGTGGTGTTTGGCCGTCAGCGTCATATGGGTCATGCCGGCGCGCTTTGCGCGGCGCGCCCAATCTTGAGGGTCGTATAGATCCGGCGAAAAATTCTCCAGATATTTGAGATATTCCTTTTGTTGAATTTCCCGGCGGCTTCGAGCCCATTCGCCGTGCGTTTGTTGAGAATACAAACCCCAGTGAATGAACATCCCGAATCGATCATGGATGAACCATGATTTCTTCTCCGGGTCGAGCGTCAAATTTTTTGTGTCTAAGCCCGTCAATTTCTTCTCCGTTCAATGTTGGCGATCTGCGACCACTCTCCTACATTCAGAAAACATAGCTCTTGGTGATAGCAATTGTGTCTGAACAAACGCTCGATCACCGGGAGATAGTCTTCAGCATAGATGTAAGGCGGCGCGGCATATGAAGTTTGCACGTCAAGTTGGCGCCGCTGTGATGGTATTCTCGAGCGATTTTTTGATCTTGCGAAGATCTGATGCGCTAAATCAGTCGGACAGTTTGTCTGCATCATATGATAACCGGCGCTACAAAGTGTCCAGGGCTGCTAACTGTAATTTTCAACTTAAATCATTGAGCCAACTGTAGCTTGAGCGGCTATTTTTCGTAAGCCAATTCGAATTGATCTTTATTTTACCCCAACGTTCTCGTGGCACTCCTTTTTAACTCAATCATGCTTGCCGATCTCTTCTATCGACTGAATCTCGGCAGGCGGTGGTATAATGAAATCGCCGGATAGAAATGTCAATTATCTATTGCAATTCAATAAGTTTAGCAGAATTTATTTCCTGCTTGCATTCCAAATCGTATCTCGAAACTTCGATGCATTGAGCGAGTATTAACTGACTTCGCAGCTGACTAATAACGAGGTGTAACCGCCAGGTCGCGGGTTCGGTAGCGTCAGTTCGAAACGGAAATTCAACGGCTTGGCGAATGGGGAATCGAGCGTGGGCAATAAACTGGGTCGCCATTCATATCGATTTTAGAGGATATTGAATGCATTCCTATGAACAAGATTGAGGCCGCCACGAATATCGAACATAAGATATGTCCAACACGGTAAGCAGCTGCATCAGCTCGCGACGCTTCCTTCATAATACACGAGCATAGCGTTTCAGGTGGAAACGATCGCGATCGAACGGGTCTCGCGCGGATTTCCCTGATAGTTGGGATTTTACTGGGAAAATTCGAGAAATGGACGCCAAACTTATGGGTCTCACGCCCAATTGTCGCTGAAATTCAACACAATAATAGCGAATTCGCTAGACGAATTTATAGGGAATTTTTCTGGCCGAACAGGAAACACAAAAATTGCATTAGGGAATTGTTGAAGTGAATCGACGTTCCTGTATGTGCAAGTCACAGTGGTGAAAAATGCTGGCAGCCTCAACCGCTCTATGCAATTCCTCCAATCGCAACATCGCGCGCCTTGTTGAACTCTCGCATGCGACCGAGCACATCGACGCCAATTTGGTTGTAGAGATCTAGTAGATCAACAAGCACCCAGTTCTCACGGATGAGGCTACCTTCCATACGCCAAAAATCAAGGCTGCGCAGCAGCACTTCTTTGCCTGCCGGGGCAATTCCCATCCAACCGTCGTCGGACAATGTCAGCCGCATATTCGGCCAGCCAGTCTCACAGACATATTCGCCTTCAGCTATCCAATGAGACTGCAGATCGCCCATTGTGTCGAGTTTGCGATCCGGCATCGCGCGAAGGAACGGGATTTGGTGCCAGTTGCGAAAACCGGAAATTCCCCGCGCCGTTCCGATTCCTGTCGGCCCGTACCAGTTGAACTTCGGATGCCAGTATTTTTCGAGCTGCATCACTTTTGGATCAGGGTCCGCTGGATGACGACAAAGGTCTGTAAGCATAGCGCCGACATGGTCATGGGCGCGTTGACCGTCACCCGTTATGTTAAGCCCATCCCCGCTCATTGGCGCAGGCGTGCAAAGGAAAGCGCCAAGTTGCGGCGCCATCGGCCACGCGCGCGCCTGCGTCATCAGTTCCGGCAGGTCCCAAATGGCCTGCATCTCGACGACTTGGCCGTCATCAATCCTGAAAAATTCATGATACCGCATATGGGCAAGATGACCGATAGGCGGGATATCCAGAAACGGGGCGACGAAAGTCCCCATATAATTGCCCATCGCCCCGACCCAGTCCTGTCCTTCCGGCGTCGTCCCTGCCATTACAATCATGTCCCGGCGTTCAAGATCGGGCATGGCGACATGCAAAGGAGCCAAACAGGCATCGAAATAGGCGTCCGCCCCCTCAAGGCGGCCAAAAGGATGACACATCTTCAGCATTGCATCCGACGCAAACAACTCAAGTAGAGCGGTCTGTACAGTGTCGGCATGAAAATTCGCTGAGACGGCTCGATAGGGAGCAACCCTTGCCTTTAGGTCAACGGGACGCATTTTGAGAGTCTCCGGTTCAAAATAACGCTATGACGCTAAATCGAAAGCTGTCTGCTTTTGTGTAATAGCGTCGTCGTCAATCCAGTTCGGCGCCGATGGAGCATCGCCGCCGCGGACCACAAAGACTGTCGCACCTGATTCTTCGGTTGACCACCAACTTCTCACAAGTCCCTTCGGCACGGTAATGGTGTCGCCTTTACGCAATTCAATAAACTGGTCGCCCCAGAACAGGGCTACGGCGCCGTCCTGAACGAACACGACTTCTTCCTCTGCGCGCGAATGCGCCGGGATGCGCCCCTTACCTTCAAAAAGAATCTTCCGGAAATGAAACCCATGCGGGTCATCGACTTTTGCGGCTTCGACATCTTCAGCCGGGTTTTCGGGCCCCAAAACCGGTATTTCACGGACGCCTTTTGAGTGGACCGTCAGCGCAGTTCCCTGTTCTGAACTCGCATCGCCATCACGGACGACGTAACGGCTCATCTCCGCCAGCGACATGCGACGAAAATTTTTTAAGTCTTCATCGCTAGTCGGCACACAAGGCTCGTCGTTATCCGGTATGGATTCGCCCATTTCGGTGTCAATCAAACGACCTGCTTTGGTCAACACAAGCCCATGACCTTTCGCTTCTTCGAAGACATAAGGCGCCCACGTTACGTGGCCCGGATCGTCTCCCCCCAAAATTGCGAAAATAAAACTCTCGCCGCTCGACACACATTCAAATCCACGAAATACATTGACCGGAATAGAAATCACATCGCCGGACTTTAAAATGACCTCGCCATCGGCGCCGTCATGCCCCCAGCGAAACGCCCATTCGCCCGTATGAACGAGAAAAACCTCCTCGGTCTCGTGGCTGTGCTGTGAGTTGATGCATCCCTTCGGTTGCCGCGCGCCGCCAATATTAAACCCATGCGCAATTTTGACATGCACGTGTTGTCCAGGATTTTCGGCAACCCCCGGCCCAATAATACAGAAATTTTCCTTCTTATCGCTGCCAGGCGTACGCGCATCAATGAAAGCCGTTTTACAAGGAATGAGGTCCCTGTACCGGACAGTCCGCCGCTCCATTTCTTCAAGAGATATCGTCATATTGCGCGCCGTCGCCCCAATAAACCGGTTTTGTATTATCTTGGATTAAAATGTACTTCGAATGCAATTTTTGAGCAAGAAAAACCGAAAGCCCCGCCCCGCGCCCAATTCACGCAGCTTATTCCACAAAGCGCTTGCTTTTTATTCGACCGCAGCCAATACCAGTTTCGAGCTCGGGCCTAGCGGCTCAGCCTTGAGAAGCCTCTTATTATCTCATGATTAGCATAATGTTTTCAATATGTTATAGCATCATCAACGATCTCATTATAACGGACGCCGATACGATTTGCCGTCTGTCCGCCCGCAAAACGCTCCAATCTTCACGGACGCCGTCAACTTCGGTATAAATCATTGGTTTTTCGACGTTTTATTGGCGCGGTACGGCCAATGGGCGGCTGTCAGTAGATTTTTTTGCATTCGCATGCAATTTTATTCAAGTTTTGAGACCAAGGACTATCAATGATCAACCAAAGCCCCACCAAAATGGCAATTACTCAGGTTGCGACAACTGACATTAGCGACATGCTGTCCCCCGATCCGCCCGGTCGCCGCATGCCCATGCGCGGCTTCGATGACGAATTTGTTGATATTGCTGATTATATTATCCGCATCACCGATCGCATCTGGCATGAACGCAAAGTCGATCTTTGCCTTAAGTATTATTCCCAAGACTGTATCATTCACACGCTTGCAGGCGACATCGCCGGCGCAGCAACTGTTGAAGCCAATACTCACGCAACACTTGAAGCGTTTCCGGACAGAACCCTCGATGGTGACAATGTCATTTGGTCTGGAAACGAAGACGACGGCTATTATTCGTCACACCTTATCACCAGCCGCATGACTAACCATGGCGCGTCAGAGTTTGGCCCAGCCACAGGCAGACGCGCGCGCATCCGCACAATCGCCGACTGTCTGTGCAAAAAAAATCGTATCATTGAAGAATGGCTTGTACGCGATAACGGAGCGCTTGTTCAGCAGCTGGGTTTGGACATCCAGCATATTGCGCAAAAACAGGCTCGCGATGATTTGAAGGCAGGCAGGAATCTGATTTCTACGTTGGCGCCGTGGCGGAATGAAACAATTACAAAAGCGGACAGCTACAAAGCTGCTATTTTGCCAAAGAATCCCGAAGAACATCCAGAAGCATTTACTGCCTTTGTATTTAGCGAGGTTTATAACAGGAAAAAGTTGGCTGAGCTGCCGAATGCGTTCGACTTTCGCATCGGCGCACATTTTCCTGCGGGCCGAGACCTCTATGGAACCCCTGAATACAAAGAATATCTTCGCGCCTTCTTCGCGGCCGTTCCAGACCTCGCGGCTACTGTCGATCATGTAGCCTGCATTCCCTATCTTGGTGATGCAAAAGATATCGCTGTGCGCTGGTCAATCGCCGGAACACATAATGGTGATGGCCTGTTCGGCGAAGCGTCGGGCGCGCCAATATACATCCTTGGCGCGACCCACTGGCGCATCATCAATGGCCGAGTTCGCGAGGAATGGACTGTCTATGACGAACTTGCTGTCCGCCGACAGATCGAAACTCACCGCCTTCAGAACCTGTGAAAGCAAAAAGAAAAATCTTTGACGCCCATCATCACCTATGGGATTTGGGTCACTGTCATTATCCGTGGTTAATGGCGAAAGGCGAAAAACGGTTCTTCGGCGATCCGGCGCCAATTCAACGGAACTACCTCGCCGATAATTTCCTGAACGATGCCAGTGAATTTGAGTTAGTAGGCTCAACGCACATTCAAGTCGGCGTTGATAAAAAAGACGTCGTCAAAGAAACATCATGGCTTCAAACCGTTTCTGAACAAACCAGCGGTATTCCATCTGCTATTGTAAGTTTCGCCGATTTAACGCGAAACGACCTCGAAGCGCATTTGAATTGGCACGCGCGCGCGGAAAAATTTCGCGGCGCCCGGCAAATCATTGGACGGCATCCGACCGAAGATGTGAACACAAATACAGGCGCACTCTTGGAAATGCCGGAATTTCTGCGTGGCCTCGCTGTGTTAGAAAAAAGAAAATACACATTCGATCTGCAATTAGTCGCGTCTCAATATGAGGCAGCAACCGCGCTTCTGTCGAACGTGCCAGACTTGGCTGTCGCGATCTGTCACTTTGCATCTCCCTGGGACCTGACCCATGAAGGATTCAAGGCTTGGCGATACAAAATGAAATCTTTCGCGGCCCTTCCTAACACTGCGATGAAATTTTCAGGCTTTGGAATGTTCAAACGGGACTGGGAGGTCGATGACATAAAACCTTATGTCGAAACTGCGCTGGAGCTGTTTGGCGACAGCCGCTGCATGGCCGGATCAAATTTTCCGGTCGACAAACTTTATGGCGGATACAATCGAATTTGGCGCGCATTGGAACAGTTGCTTGGCGATGGTGAGACCTTGACGAAAGTAACTCGAACGAACGCGCAGCGGTTTTACTCGATTGCGTTCGATTGCTGATCAAATTTATCTCGCAGCACCTTAGCGCCGCTGAGAATAAATGCATGATCTGATTTCAATATGAACAGGCTAGCGCCGGCTTTACGCCATTTGGGAATCTCGTTCAGATCTCCAACAAACATTCCGATTTGCCGTTTGCAGCGAACGCAAGCAGCGCATATTGCCTCAACTGCATCAACGACTGTTTTATCGTTTGGCGTTTTCGCGCCGAGCGCGATGGTCAGGTCAATGCGGCCGATGAATAGACAATCAATGCCATCAACCTTCGCGATCTCATCAACCGTTTCCAGTCCTTCCAAATCTTCGATCTGCGCAATGACCGAGATGTTTTCATTCCCGCGTTTCAAATTCTCCGACATTGGCGAGGTTGTATATCCAGCAGCGCGCGACGATCCGGCATAACCACGCCCACCAGGACCATAACGGCACATTTGGCCTAGCGCCTCTGCATCGGTCACAGATTTAATGTGCGGTGCGATAATGCCATTTGCGCCGCAATCAAGCGCGTTGAGCGCATGTTCCGACGAAAGATGCGGAATTCGAATAAGCGCCGGCACTTCTGCGGCGCGTAAAGCGCTAATTGAGGCGTCAATTGCAAGACGGTCAAAAGGTGCGTGCTCAGCATCCAACGCAATGCAATCCAGCGACGTCAATCCAAGCACATCGGCTATGACGTGCGACGGCGTTTTCATCCAGGTTCCGATAAGCGGCTCGCCGTCTAATAGTCGCTTGCGAAAACCGTCCATCACGCCGCCTTCGACCAGAGTTTATCAGTGGCTATTTTGGCGCCCGCCGCCATCGCACTTAACTTTGCATAGACAATGTCTTCGTCAACGGCGCCAAAGCCGGCAAAAGTCGAGAAGCCGCAATCCGTACCAGCGATGACCCGCTCGCGCCCCACAATATCGGCAAATCGTAAGATCCGCTCAGCCACCAATTTTGGATGTTCAATAAAATTAGTGGTAGAATCGATCACGCCAGGCACAAGGATTTTATCATCCGGTAACTTCATATCACGGAATACCTCCCATTCATGAGCATGACGCGGGTTGGCGCTTTCGAACAAAAGCGCTTGTGGTTTCGCCTTAATCGCGATCGGCAACACCATTTCCATAGGCGCATCACAATGATGCGGCCCCTCATAGTTACCCCAGCAAACATGAAGGCGCATTTTCTCGGCCGGTATGTTTCGCGTGGCATGATTGAGCGCTTCAACGTGCGTGTTTGCGAGCGCCTCATACTCAGCGTCGCCTTTATCCTTGAACATCATGTGACGTCCCAGACCCAAGTCCGGAGAATCAAGTTGTAGAATGAACCCGGCTTTCACGATTGCTTCATATTCAACCCGCATTGCTTCGGCGAGTGCTCCAAGATAGGCTTCTTGCGATGAATAAAATTCGTTCGGCTGAAAGAGCGCAATTACACCGGGTGACGCCGCGTTCATAAACCCTTCAATTGGCGATGAAGCTTCCGTCGCCGCCTTGAAGTTTGCAAGGTCTTCATTCAGCGGCGCCATGTCTTTAACGGCGATTTCGCCGACGCATTTCGGCCGCCGGTATGTCGGAGTCCCACCGCCTTTTGCCTGTCGGTCCAGAAAGCCAGGAAAATCTTCCAGGTCTTTTGGCGCTTTGCGCGGGCTGTCGCCGTCGAAGCCGGATATTCGATCTTTGATATATGTCGCATAGGAGATCTTACTCATTTCCCCATCACTGACGATGTCAACGCCTGCTCGCGTTTGTCGCTCTACCACGTCCAGCACTGCTGACGATATAGTTTTCTTGAACCCGACAATATCTACAAGCTCGCCCTTTTCGTGAGCGAAAACGCCGTCAGACACGGGCTTGGATCGCGGCAGGCTGCCCACATGTGTTGTTAGTATACGTTCCTTGCTTGTTCGCATCTTAATAATTTGGCCCTTTTTCTACTTCCGCCACATGATTTTGTAACATTGTCGTTACTTCATCTGGAGATTCCATCGTCGAAAGATGCCCGCATTCTGGAAGAATATGTAATGAAGATCCGGAAATCCCATTGTGCATGATCTCATGGAGTTCGGCAGGACAGACTTCATCCTCTTCGCCGGCAATAACAATTGTCGGACATGTAATAGTTGGCAAAGTCTTCGCGCTGTCCGTGCGCGCCATCAATGCCCTTGACTGTGCGACGAAAACATCAGGACCCAACCGTTCGGCCATCGTATAGATTTCATCAAGAACAGCTTGATCTGTTTTGGTCTTCACGCCCAGATAGTTCGGTTTCAATTCCTCCATGACGACAGTTTTCAATTGACCGTCGCCGACACGCTTGATTTGCTCCAGACGCGTATCACGGCGGGCCGGTGAATCTGCAAATGGGGTCGTATTCAACAGCGCCATACCTGCCACGCGCTTTGCCGCCTGGCGCCATACTTCAAACGCAACGATCCCGCCCATGGATAATCCGGCGAGGTAAAACCGTGCTGGCGCATCGTTGAGCAACCGGTTCGCAATAGCTGCGATGGTGTCGTCTTTGGAAAAATCTGCAATGGAAACTGGCCGGTCGCACACCATCGCCGACGCCTGTTTTTCGAACAAACGGTCGTCGCACATCATTCCCGGCGCAAAAACGATCGGCAGCGGATTCATTGCGTCAAATAATAATGTACTACGAAGTCAAAATCACCTCTAATCTTCGGCCGCCGCCGCAAACACATTGAACTTCTTAGAAATTTGAACCAGTGGTCGGCGTCTGTCCTCTTGCCGCTGAGCGTGGAAAATTACTCCCGCACAGAAAACTTCGCTGACGTGCCGGGCTTCAACATGCCGGAAAACACCCTTTTTTCGTTGGGCAAGCCGGGCTCTTCAATCATCTGCATGAGCATGGAAACGGCGGCTTCCGTCATTCGCCGCACCGGTTGGCGGATTGTCGTAAGGTTATAGCTCTTCCAGCGCGCCGGCCCCACGCCGTCAAACCCAACGACTGAGATATCAGCCGGCGCATGCAAGTTATGTTCAACGCGAAAGCAATCGAGCGCGCCAATAGCGACAACGTCATTCGCGCATATCACCGCATCAGGCGCACTACTGCTCAACCCAATCAAGGCGTTCGCGGCGTTAAACCCACTCTCATAAGAATAATCTTCGCCGATTACCGGAACATTTTCTACGCCTAGCTCTTCAAGTCTTTCCAGTGCGGCGGTTTTTCTCTCAACCCCAACGACGGAATCCGGCGGACCTGCGATCACAGCAAACTTTCGATGCCCCGCATGAAAAAGGCCGTCCACTAGCTGGCGAGCGCCATCTTCTTGATCACAGCAAACAGAGCTAACCGGAAGATTATGAAGGTGCCGGTTATAAAAAACTAACGGAACGCCGCGCTTTTCAAACTCAGCAACATGAGCAGGAGAAAGCTGCGCCGAAGCGATCACGCCATCAACCCGATATGGCCAAACCTGTTGTAGCACCTCATCCGCTTCTGCTTCACGTGTCAGCGTGAACAGCAAGACGCGCACCCCTGCCGCAGAAAATCGTTGCGTGAGTTCAGCAAGCACCTCCGGATAGTAAAGGTTTGTCAAATTCGATATCAAAACCGCAACAAGGTTTGAACGCCCACTAATAAGACTGCGTGCGATGGCGTTGGGTTCATACCCCAATTCTTCAGCCGCCTTCATCACCCGCTCGCGCATTTTTTTTGAAACGCTGGCGCCGGGTTTGAAGCAACGCGATACTGCTGACTGCGACACCCCTGCATGCCGGGCGACGTCATAAGACGTTACCGGCTGTTTGCCACTTTTAATCGATACGACTTTAGGCTGCGTTTTTTCCGCCATAGCGTCTCAACCGAATATCCGCCTGCTCCTTATGTCCGGCGAACCCTTCCAAAGCGCAAAGCCTTGAACAATATTCACCGACATGCACCGAAGCCTCTTTGGTAACTCGTTGATATGTGCAGGTTTTGATGAATTTGCCAACCCAAAGCCCGCCCGTGTAGCGTGCAGCCTTCTTCGTCGGCAAAGTGTGATTGGTGCCGATGACCTTATCGCCATAGGAAACATTGGTTTCTTCACCAAGAAACAAGGCGCCGTAATTGGTCATGTTTTCAAGAAAGTAGTTCGGATCCTTGGTCATGACCTGGACATGTTCCGAAGCAATGTCGTCAGCGACTTCGACCATTTCCTCATAAGTATCGCAGACGATGACTTGCCCATAATCACGCCAGGCGGCGCCGGCGACCTCTCCCGTGGGCAGGATTTTTAACTGACGTCCGACTTCCGTCATGGTTTCGTTTGCCAGTTTTTCGGAATTCGTGAGCAAGACCGCGGGTGAATTCGTTCCGTGCTCCGCCTGCCCAAGTAGGTCTGCTGCACACAGTTCACCGTCGACGGTTTCATCCGCAATCACGAGCGTTTCTGTCGGGCCGGCAAACAGGTCGATACCCACGCGGCCAAATAGCTGACGTTTTGCCTCTGCAACAAAAGCATTGCCAGGTCCGACGATCATGTCGACAGGATCAATCGTCTGCGTGCCGAGCGCCATGGCTCCAACGGCCTGAACGCCACCCATTGTATAAATCTCATCGGCGCCCGCCATGTCCATCGCAACAATGATCGCCGGCGCCGGCTTCCCACTAAATGGCGGCGCAGCTGCAATCACGCGGCGCACGCCCGCAACCTTCGCTGTCACCACGCTCATGTGGGCGCTCGCAACGAGCGGGTATTTTCCGCCCGGCACATAACAACCCACTGAGTTCATCGGGATATGCTTATGACCGAGAACCACGCCCGGCAGTGTTTCAACTTCAACGTCTTTCATTGAGTCGCGCTGATGTTGGGCGAAATTTCTGACCTGTTCCTGTGCAAAGCGAATATCGTCAATCGCTTGGCTGTCCAATTCGTCGTAGCAGGCTTTAATTTCGTCTTCAGACAAACGAAAGAAGGCTGGCGACCATTTGTCGAATTTTTCCGAAAGCGCCCGCACGGCATTATCGCCGCGCTTCTCAATATCAGCCAGAATGCCCTCTACAGTGGTGCGCACCTGCGCATCGTCCGTTGCGGCCTTTTCCTCGGACACGCCCTCTTTCAAATAGCGGATCATTCCCGCATCTCCCTCACTTGCAATTTCTCGGATCGCAGATAATCGTCAGGTTCGACGATTGATATCTATGCGTAACTGATCCATTCTCATATTTTGCATTCGAATGCAATATTATACAAGGTCGAGCGTGAAAATGGAAAAAGAACGTGGAAAATCAGCCGCTTAAAGGAAAGGTCACGTTGGTGACTGGGGCCGGGCGCGGGCTAGGACGAGCAATCGTTGAAACGCTCCATGGCGCGGGCGCAGAAATCATCGCCGTCGCACGCACACAGTCAGACCTAGATGATCTACAAGCCGTTCTTGGCGAACGTATCGAAACCTGGGCGCATGACGTCACTGATGCGGCGTTCATCGACGCCGTCGCCAGCCTCCACCGGCTCGATATTCTGGTCAATAACGCCGGTTCGAACCGACCCGAACCCTTTGTCGACGTCTCTGAGGAGAACCTTGATTTTATCCTCGACCTAAATGTCCGCTCGATGTTCAAAACAGCGCAAGCCGCCACGTGCGTCATGGCGAAGAGCAATGGCGGCGCCATTGTCCACATGTCATCACAAATGGGACATGTGGGCTCACCCAATCGCTCCGTCTACTGTATGACGAAACATGCGATCGAAGGACTCACCAAAGCGATGGCGGTAGAGCTGGCGCCGCAGAATATTCGCGTTAACAGCGTTGCGCCGACCTTCATCGAGACGCCAATGACTAAACCGATGCTCGATAATCCTGAGTTTAGGGAATTTGTCCATCGAATGATCCCGATGCAGAAGATAGGGCAACTCGAAGATGTCGCCAACGCCGTTCTCTATTTAGCATCTCCCGCATCGGCGATGGTGACCGGCCATAGCCTCCTTGTCGATGGCGGCTGGACAGCACAGTAAAAAGGAACTTTTGAAAGAGTATAATGAGCGATCTTCAACAAGCAAAAAAAATAACCCGTAATTACATAGACGAATTTGATGCCTGCAATCCGTCAGAACTCAAATCTGTATTGAACAAATATGCTTCGCATGACTACCGATGGCGGGGTATGCATCCGTTTCACGAAAAGTCCAGTGCCGACGACGTCATCGAAACATTTTGGGGCCCGTTGCGTTTCTGCCTTACCGGTTGCCAACGGCGCATGGACTTTTTTTTCGCCGGCGCCAATGACTGTGATGACGGCGCCTCCATTTGGGTCCTGAACGCCGGAAATTTCATGGGGCTCTTTGACAACAATTGGCTCGGCATTCCCTCAACCGGCAAATTAGTGATGTTGCGCTACGCAGAATTTCATCGGGTCGAGAACGGAAAGATCGCAGAGACGGCGTTTTTCTGCGATATCTTGTCCGTGATGCATCAGGCCGGCGTTTACCCGCTGGCGCCAATGACTGGCGCGCCTTTCATCTATCCAGGCCCGCGCCATCATGACGGCTTGCTTTTTGATGAGCAAAATTTCCAAGAAGGCCGAAAAACTCGCGATCTCGTTAACAGAATGATCGCAGACCTAAACACGCTAAACGTGGATAATATTGACGATTGCCCGCCGGAATTTTTGGCGCGCACGTGGCGCGACGATATGTGCTGGTTTGGCCCTTATGGTATTGGCGCCACCTACACGATTGAGCGATATCAGAAGCAGCATCAATATCCGTTTCGCAAGAATCTTGCCGATAAAATCTATAATGGTCATGTCGCTCGCATCGCCGAGGGCGCCTATTGCGGTTTTTTTGGCTGGCACAATCTGAATAACCGAAACACAGGCGGTTTCCTGGGCCTAACAAGCAGCGATGCGCACGCTCAGATGCGCGTTGTTGATATATACCGGCGGGACGGCGACAAACTTGCTGAGAATTGGGTGTTTATTGACTTGCTGCATTATCTGAACGAACAGGGGCTGGACGTGCTCGCACGGTCTCGGGAGATCAACCGGACCTGATACGATAATTTTCTCTATAATTTGTTCAGCGCGAGTCTGACCACGACTTTTTCAAGATCCTGATCAAACTCATTGGCGCCCTTATAGGAAAATCCAATTGGCGCGCCGCGATTCTGACCACAACGAACACCTGCGTTGAGGGCCTGCACTTCCCACATTTGCGGTAATGTCATTTGGCCTACAGTATCATCGCCAATATACAAACTAATTTCGGTGCGCCCATCGTCGATTTTCTTCCCGCGTAACCCTACAACGCGTCGCCCCTCGCCGGCACGCCTGGTGGATTTTAGAACGTGAACTGTTTCACGTACAAACACATAGGTAAATTCCAGCCACCCGCGACGCATGACCAATTCATAGCCCGCAGCGCTGTCGCCTGAGGCAAGCAATACACCGTTGGCGCGATTATCGCGCAGATCAACGTATGCGCTGATCTCAAAATCAAACCCATGAATATCTGGCGCACTCAAACGATTGATTCGTGTGGCGCCTGGGTAGAATACATATTCCGCGCGCGGTTTCGGGGCGATCTTTGCATAAAGCCCGTCAAGGTCATCATCAAGCGGAAGAACATCATTTCGTTCCGCTTCTTTGTACCAAAGCGCGGCCATCCGTTTCAGTCGGTCCGGATGGTCATCGGAAAGATCGTTGATTTCGGCAAAATCCTCCGATGCGTGAAACAGCGCCCAGTCATCATCTTCAAAGGCGTCTCCAGACTGGTGTTTTGTTACGGCTTTCCACCCATCCACCCAAATCGCGCGGTCCCCTGCGGTTTCATAGTGTTGGATGGATTTGGTTGTTGGCGCTTGAGGGTTCAACAAACCATAGGCCATGCTGACGCCGTCAAGCGGTGTCGCATCCTTTGGCCCGTCAGCTGACGCCGCCGCACCGATGACTTCAAGAAATGTCGGCGTTAGATCGCTTACATGATGATACTGATTGTTCACTGCGCCAGCGGCAATTCGCCCGGCCGGCCAATGCACGACCAGCGGCGCACGTATGCCGCCTTCATAAGTGTCGCCTTTATGGTGTTTAAGGGGCGTATTGCCAACATGACCCCAACCAGCAGCGTAATAGGAACTGCTTTGCTCAGTGCCGATCTTGTCAATCTGAGACGCGATGACATCGACCGATTCATTGTTGATATACGCGACGCGTCGAACGTCGAGCGCCCCCGCTCTATGGCGCGACTTACCCGCCCCATTGTCCGACATGACGATAAGGATTGTATTTTCGAACTGCCCCCGCTCTTTCAGAAAATCAACTAATCGACTGAGTTGTGCATCAGTATGATCGAGCATCGCGGCGAACGCTTCCTGGGTGCGGGCGCTAAATCGCCGCTCTATATCCGGGAGGTCGGACCATGCCGGCACGTCTTTGCCGCGCGGAGACAATTGTGCATTCCCTGGCGCAATCCCTTGTATTTTTTGATTTGCTAAGCGGCGTTCTCTGATTGCATCCCAACCCTCATCATACCTGCCGCGATATTTATCCATATACTGCTTGGGTGCATGAAATGGAAAGTGACATGCGCCAAACGCCAGATAAAGAAAAAATGGGTTGTCAGGCGAAGATACGAGATGATCAGTCACATAATTTATCGATTGATCAATGAGGTCTTCAGTTAAATGATAGCCATTCGATTTATCCGGATACACGGCGGCTGAGTTCTTAAATAACTCAGGATGCCAATGATCGACCGCAGATCCATGAAAGCCGTACCAGTGGTCAAACCCGCGCCCCGTCGGCCAGTAGTCAAAAGGCCCCATCGCGTCCTGATCATGGACCATGGATAAATGCCATTTGCCGACTGCAAGCGTATTATACCCTGCGTCTTTCAACATCTCCGGCAGCATTTTCACATCTCTGCGGATGTATCCTTTGTAGCCCGGCAAATCCCGGCCCCACTCCGCAATATTGCCGACGCCGACCGCATGTGCATTACGGCCAGTCATCAAGCAAGCACGTGTTGGCGCACACAATGCTGTGACATGAAAGTTGTTGTAGCGAACGCCATTCGCCGCCAAATCATCAATGCAACTGGTGGAAATTTCTGATCCATAGCAACCAAGGTCGCCGAACCCGACATCATCAAGAACCGCAACAACGATATTAGGTTTTTGCTTGCCGGATCCGCCTTTCCATTGCGGTTCTGAAGACGATGAATGTGCGGTTGCACCTGATATCACAGCGCCGGCCAACGCTGCGCCTGCCGAAGACTGAAATAATTCACGTCTTGAAATCTTCACAACGTCGCCCTCTCAATATGCCGGTTGATTTTATCGTATGAAGGCCAAAACCAAAATACGCGCGCTGATGACCTATATACAAATGTAAAAAAGAAGGAGCCTTTGGGGCTCCTTCTATAGTTTCACGCAATGCCCATACGGGAGGGTGCGGGCCTAGAAATTTGCGCGGAAGCGAACGCCATAGTTACGCGGATAGTTGAAGCTATGCTGCACAATATCGTTGCCGTTGTTGTTGCCGCGGGCGAGAACAGCTTCGTCTTCCAGGTTCTCGACAAACACTTCGAACGAATAGTTCTCATCCGGCGAGTCCCAAATCAGACGCAGATCGGTTTTTGTATAACTGCCCTGATCTTGCAGTGGATCAATCGAGAACAGGTTCGACGTATTGTAGCCATCGCTATAGTAGAATTGCGCGTATGGCGTGAGCGATCCCATTTCGCCAAGATCGAACGTGTATGACGCATAAACCGCCGCCGTAAACTCTGGCGACCACGGCGTCGTTCGACCAGCGAGGTCGACAAAGCCAACGACCTGTCCGTTGAATAGCTGGTACGGGTTTGATTGCCCAAATTGCGAGAATTCGGAATTCAGGTAAGACGCATTGACGCCAATCTGGAAATACTCGTTCGGCGCCCACAGCGTTTCAAGCTCGATGCCCCAGGCCTCGATCTCACCGCCATTGTCACTGACCGTGATCACCACGGGATTTCCGCCAACGGTGATTTGTTCCTGCCGTTGCGCCAAAAGGTTAGTGTACTCTGTATAGTGTCCAGCAAGGTTGAACAGCAGCGTGCCATCCATCAGCGTGCTTTTGACACCCGCCTCAAACACCCTCGACTTCTGGTTTTCCGTTGACGTGCCGTTGTTGTTCAGCGCTCCGGAAAGGAACCCCGTGCTGGCGGTAAAGTATAACAGCGCGCTGTCGCCAAGATCATATTCGAGACCCGCCCGCCAAGAAATATTGTCGAAGTCGACGCTCGCATAAATGCCATCATCTGTGTTGTCCCTAATCGTGAAAACACCTAGGACGCCGTCAACGTCTGTCGGGAATTGCCCCGCAAACGGGCCGCCCGGAACGTTCACTGTGACCGGTCCCTCGCCCGTGATTCCATCGCCATCAGTGTCGCCTGTAAAGTTACTGCCGCCGCCGTTCAGATCTTTGCTTTCGTCATTGTACCGAACGCCGCCAATAACGCGGAACCGATCGTTCAACGAGAGTTCAAACTGACCATAAATACCGAAATAGTCGGTTTCGAGGGGCTGGTTGTTCGCAAAGAACCCGCCAATGACTGGATCGTTGTTGACCAGCGGCGTACCAACGAGAACTGTAAGCACATCAGCGCCGTCGATTACACCATTTCCATCAACATCAACCGGATTGCCCGCGTTATCGAATACGGGCGTAGCCGGTCCACGCGCAGCAGCCGCGCGCTGGTTATAGATGTAGAATTGATAATTGGTCTCGTCATGCGAGTAATAGGCGCCGGCAGTCCACTGCAGGGCGCTATCATAGTTTGAACTAAACTGAATTTCCTGGGCGAATGATTCTGCAATCTCATTAAAGCCGCCGGCCTGGAAAGGACTTGGGCTGAAATCGAAGTCGAAACCGATATTATTTTCGAAATCAGTGTAAGCGCTGGTGGACTTAATAAGCACCGGACCGAGATCGAAATTCGCTTCCAGTGAGACAACCTGTTCCGTGATATCATCATTCGGAACGAAGTCCTGATTCACCGTGTATGGTCCGATCGCCAGTGCGCTGGGCTGACCATTTGATCCCGGCTGCGGATTGGCGCAGTCCTGCACCGAACCGAAAGGATCGGTGTGACCCGAGGGCGTCACATTACGGCAGAGATGCGTGTAACCGAACAGACCCGCCTCTCGGCCATCTTCCTGAATATTGTGATAGCGCAGAAGGAAATCTACTCGATCGCTTGGCGCCCATAACGCGCTGATGCGGATGCCTTTGTCATTCGGGGCGCCAAGATTGGGTCCGGCTAGATTTTCAACATAGCCGTCGCCCTTGTCGAAAAAGCCGGCGACGCGCAGAGCCAATGTATCTGAAAGCGGCACGTTGGCGTAGCCTTCCACCTGTGTACGATTAAATCGTTCGTAGCTCGCGGTGAAACCAGCGGCGTAGTCTTCAAGGTCCGGCGCGTTGGTGAATACGTTGATGGCGCCGGCGAAAGTATTGCGGCCGTACAGCGTGCCTTGCGGACCTTTCAGAAATTCGACGCGCTGCACATCAAAGAATGCTCTCGTTTGCTGTGACGCGCGGAGCTTGTAGACGCCGTCGACAAACGCGCCGACAATCGCTGAGTTGTCGCCAAACGTATTCGTCGCATTGGCGCCGCGAACATTGATTTTCGCGTCATTGCCAGCAAACGCGAAGTTGACGCCGGAGACGAGAAATTCCAGACGGGAGACATCGTTGATGCCTGCTTTCGCCAAACCGTCTTCGTCAAACGCTTGAATGGAAAGAGACACGTCCTGGACGTTTTCCTCTTTCTTTTCTGCAGTAACGACGATCGTATCAATCTGCGCGGAAGCAGTTGACGCGAACCCCATTGCCAACCCGAGGCAGGATGTGCCCATCAGAGCGCGGTTCAACATTTTTGCGGATGTCATTTTTCAAGTCCCTCCCAGTTACGGCGCTCCGAAGCCCTGCCGCCAATAAATTGAATCTCGCCGCCCACACGAAATGAGCAGCGAGAAAAATGTACTTCGAATGCAAATTAAATGCAATAATTCCGAAAAGACCTCTCCTGCCCAGCATTTATCCTATGTTTTTCTGATGGTTGTACGCTTTTCGATGGTGATTGCGAATGCGAAAAATGGCGCCTGTAACCAAAATACCACGACAGAGTTGAAGTTGCAGGACAGCAGAGAGTGTCTGCTTTACGGCTGTAACCGGCATGAAATACCGTTTTCATCGTTGCCAGGGCTATCACGACCTGAATTCGACAATTTATTGCATTCGAAGTACATTAGATTCGATCCGGCCGCGTATGCATTTCAAAAGCATACATACAAGGAACACCAATGGAGACTTTCGGCGCTCTAAACTGGGCTATCGTCGCAATTTATCTTCTGGGTAATCTCGCGCTGGGTTACGTGCTGAGCAAGCGGATAGATTCAGCTGCTGACTATCAGCTTGGGACCCGGATGGCGCCCTGGTGGGCAATCGGCATTTCCGTGGTCGCCACTTATGTCAGCGCCCTTTCCTTTCTTGGCGGCCCTGCCTGGGCCTATGGGGACGGCATGGCGGCGCTCGCCATCCATATCAACTATCCGATCGTCATCTTTGTGGTTGTCGTTGTTTTCCTACCCTTTTTCTACAATAGCGGTGTTGCATCGATTTATGACTATCTAGAGCGCCGATTTGGCGTGGCGTCGCGTTCCGTCATATCGTTGCTTTTTCTCATTACACAAACAATTACTTCGGCCTCCATTCTAACAGCAACGGCCGTCGTCGTAACGTTTGCTACTGGTCTTGATGTCCGGGTGAGCATTGTTCTCATGACTGCTATTGTCCTCGGTTATACGATGCTAGGCGGAATGAATGCAGTAATCTGGACGGATGTCTTGCAGGGCGTCGTTCTTTTTATCGGCGCCGGCATCATTTTATGGAATGTATTAAGTGCAACGGCGCCTTTGTCCGATGCGCTTGGAACACTCGCCGATGAAGGCAAACTAAATCCACTTAATACCGCTTTTGATTTTTCTATTGCGCCAACCGTCTGGTCCGGCATTTTCGCGATGACGCTTTTTCATATCACGGTCTACGGCGCCAACCAGATGATGGTGCAACGCGCACTTGCAGCAAAGAGCATCGGCGACGCCAAGAAATCTTATCTCATGATGGGCTATGCGGCGTTCTTTATTTATTTCTTGTTTTTTTTCATTGGCGCACTTTTATTTGTCCATTTTGAGGGGAAACCATTTGACCAGCCCAATGCGATTATTCTGACATTCGCCCAGAGCCTCGCGATTCCGGGATTGCTTGGCGTTCTCGCGGCGGCCGTCCTCTCCGCCTCAATGTCGAGCCTGTCATCAGCGTTTAACTCTCTTGCTACCGCGTCTATTTCAGATTTTTACCAACGCTTTTTCCGCAAAGACGCGTCGGATGCACACTATCTCCTCGTCTCGCGCGGCTTCACGGTCTTTTGGGGACTCGCAGCTATTCCGATAGCATTTGGGTTCATCAACAGCGGCGGATCAATTCTTGAACGGTTAACGCAGGTTGGATCCTATTTTGTCGGCGCTAAACTCGCGATGTATTTCATGGGTTTCTTTTCTAAGCATACGACCGAGCGCGGACTTCTTATTGGCGTTGTCGCAGGGTTTCTGGCGCTGGCTGGCGTTGTAAATGGCGTTCCGTTTTTGAACACTGCTCCTGTCGATGTCGCGTGGCCTTGGTACGTCGTTATCGGCGGTGTTGTGAATATCGCCGTCTCCTGGGTGGCCAGCGTTGTACTCGATGGCTTTAAACAGGAATGGCACGAGCAAACTGTACCGGGACAGTTAAAACGGTTCCGCGAACAAGGCCTCGAAGAAAAAAGCGACGGTTGGTATTTAACGCCCGGCAAAGTCGACTTGGTTTGCTGGGGTTTGCCAATTTTCTTTGTCCTTACGATTCTATTTTTGGTAGCCTTTGAACGGTTGGGCACCACGGGCGGGTGACAAAGATTTTCTGTTTTTGCCGCACGTTTCCGCTAGTCGCGTATATCCGACATTTCGCGTGCCGCTTCTCGCTTCCGCTTATCCTCATTGCGAACATTAGCTTAACGATTTGACATTGCTTTCGTTGCGCGCATTAAAGCCCAAATTCGCTTTTTTTTTGCGTGGCAGCTGATCTTTCAGCGCCTGACTGTAATCGCCCCATGACGCGTCGTGGCGGATAACGTTGGGTTCGCGCCCCAAAAGAATTCCAGCAGACTTTCATATTTCTCAGCTCTCAGCAGTACTGCTGGTGGGCAGCCCCTCGCTCCACTTTCTGAGTTCGTCTAGAAACCCCAGCGCGGTCTCGCCGAGAGGCGTAATGGAGTACTCAACGGAGACCGGCGACGTATCGACGACTTTGCGGCGAACGAGCCCCTGTTGTTCAAGCTGGCGCAATCGTTCTGTGATCATTTTCTTGCTGGCGCCGCCAACCATGCGCGCAAGATCATTGAAGCGCACTGGCTCGTCCTGGAGGTGCCACAGGATCGATCCGGTCCATTTGCCGCCAATAATCCGCATACCGCGTTCTATGGCGCAAGGCTCAGTGCAAGCTTCCTCAGCCCGGCGCCGACCGTCTTTGTCTTCAACAACATGCGCACGCATCTGTGACCTCCGATCCAGGTCTTTAACATAGGTTACCAAAAGTATACTAGTTGCTTTTCGTTTTCAAGATACGCAAGTTGGCCGCCCAAGGCAACAATGTCAATGGATCATATCGAAATCGCGGGAGAAAAAATATGAGCAAAATCCTTATCTTAAACGGGCACCAGCCCTATCCGTTCGCAAAGGGCGAACTGAATGCGACCTTTATGGAGAGGGCGCGAACGGCCCTGACGGCGGCCGGCCACAACGTGCGCGTGACCCTCGTGGCGGACGGCTACGACGTCGATCAGGAAATCGAAAATCACCAATGGGCCGACGCGATCATCATGCAGTTCCCGGTAAACTGGATGGGCGTTCCATGGTCCTTCAAGAAATATATGGACGAAGTCTACACCGCCGGCATGGACGGGCGTCTCTGCCAGGGCGACGGCCGCACAGAAGACGCGCCGAAGAAAAATTACGGCATGGGCGGAAGCCTTGCCGGCACGAGATATATGATCTCGGCGACGCTGAATGCGCCGGCGGAAGCGTTCAATGATACGTCAGAACCCTTCTTCGAAGGCGCCTCGCTCGATGATCTGCTCCTGCCCGTTCACCTGAACGCAAAGTTTTTTGGCATGACGCCGCAGCCGACTTTTGGCGCGTTTGACGTCATGAAAAACCCCGACATCGACAGCGACCTTGCGCGCTTCGACACACATCTGAAAGAAGTCTTTTCAGCGGAGGCGAAAAATGTCGCAGCCTGATATTCATCTGTACACGGCCGCAACGATGAACGGCTACAAGCCGATCATCTTTCTGGAAGAAGCTGGCATTCCTTACGACCTCACCTTCATCGACTTCGCGAAGAAGGAACAAAAAGCGCCGGATTACCTAAAGCTCAATCCCAACGGCAAGATCCCGACCATTGTCGATCGTGCGGAAGATCGCGCCATATTTGAATCCGGCGCCATCCTTTGGCATCTCGCGGAGAAATACGGGAAATTCCTGCCTGATGAACTGGTGGCGCAGTCGGAAGTCCTGCAATGGCTTTTCTTTCAGGTCGGACATGTCGGACCGATGATGGGCCAGGCCATGTACTTCCAACACATCGCCGCGCCGAATGGCCACGAAGAGCCGTTCTCCATCAAGCGTTATGTCGATGAAAGCCGCCGCATCCTCGAAGTGCTCAATACGCGACTTGAAGGCCGCGACTGGATCGCCGCCAATGAGTACACAATCGCTGATATGGCGATTTTTCCGTGGGCGCGCGCCTATGTCTGGGCGCGGGTTTCGATCGACGGCCTCGACAGTCTCAAGGCCTGGTTCGATCGCATCGACGCGCGGCCGGCCGTTCAAAAGGCGCTGACCATTCCCAAGGCCAATCCGCAATTCTGGGATGAAGATGCAGACGCGAGCGCGTTTGCAAAAGAAAACGCCGCGCGCTTTGCGTCTGATGTGAAGAAAAGTCGATAATATCTCTTCCGTATAACGACTTTTCATCCCCGATCTAGAAAGAAAAGGAAAAACCCGTGAGTAAAAAAACCTACGTTATTGCTGTTCTGAAGGCAAAAGAAGGCCGTCTGAACGACTTGAAAGCCACTCTAACAACCCTGGCGGCGGAGACACGAAGAGAACCAGGCGCCAACGAATATTTTTTCGTGCACGATGAAAACTACGACAAGAACACTATCGTTTCCTACGAAAAGTGGGAAAACGCCGAGGAGGAATCCGCGCACTGGAAAACGCCGCATTTGCGGCAAGCCATTCACGAGATGAATGACATTCTTGATGGCGACCCGATCGTCCATCGCGGCCCGCAAATTATTTAAGCGCGCCGATAAAATCCAAAGGAAAAGGAGAACAGACTATGTCGAAAACGATTCTAATCACCGGCTCCGGATCCGGCCTTGGCCACGGCACGGCGCTGGGCCTCGCAAAGAACGGCCACACAGTCATTGCTACGGTCGAAAACTGGCCGCAGGCCAGCCAGTTGAGGGCCGACGCCGAAGAAGCCGGCCTCGATATCACCGTTGAAAAACTGGATTATCTCAATAAGGACGATCAGGAATCCATTATTCGCAAATATGGCGATAAGATCGACATCGTGTCGCTTAATGCGGCGACAGGCGAAACCGGTCCGATCGCGGAAGTCCCGGTGGACCGCGTCCGGCGCGTATTTGAAGTCAACGTCTTTTCTACTCTCGAACTCGCTCAACGCTTTGCGGCGATTTTTGCAAAGAAGGGAAAAGGAAAAATTATCTTCATCTCGTCGATTGCGGGCTTTTCAACCTTTCCGTTCCTGGCGCCTTATGTCGCTTCGAAACACGCACTCGAAGCCGTCGTGCAGTTAATGCGGGAGGAAATGGAAGGCACTGGCGTGCAAGTCGCGACCATCAATCCGGGTCCCTTCCGAACAGGCTTCAATGACCGAATGTATGACACGCTCGACCAGTGGTACGATCCGGCGGAAAATTTCACACCGGAAGCACCGATCCGTGGCGTGCAGCAGCTATTTGCAGGTGACAAGCTTCAGCTCGACCCATCGGATATGATCAACTTCATGATCGAGACAATCCCGCTGGACGAGCACAAATTCCGCAACGTCTTTCCCGAACGCTTCATAGAAAACGTCAAGAAGTATCAGGACAGCCTGTGGGACATTGAGACATCACCGGAACTTGCGAAGAAAAAAGCGGCCTAAAGCATCATCTGTTCGCAATCAGAATGGCCGGGCCTTCGGGCCCGGCCGCAGACCAAGGAATACTGATATGAGCAATCAGGAAACTTCAGTCCGCGTTGACATCATTTCCGACGTTGTTTGTCCGTGGTGCGCGATCGGTTATTACCAGCTCGCCGCCGCGTCGCGCGAGACCGGAATTGCGCTCGAAATTCACTGGCATCCTTTCGAACTAAATCCGCAGATGGCGCCAGAAGGCGAAAACCTGCGTGAACACCTCGCGGCAAAATACGGAACAACGCTGGAGG
Organism: Hyphococcus sp.; assembly: GCA_965267325.1. Lineage (GTDB taxonomy): Bacteria > Pseudomonadota > Alphaproteobacteria > Caulobacterales > Parvularculaceae > Hyphococcus. Next base: position 1,838,744 of record OZ253943.1, read on the forward strand.
GCAGCCGCAAAGCGCGCGCAAACCTGACGGCGCTGGGCGCTGAGCTCGGCTTTACGTTTAACTACGCTGACGACATGCGCATGTATAATACCTTTAAAGCTCATCAGTTAGTTGACTGGGCGGAAGGGCAAGAAAAGGCGCATGAAACCAAACTTGCGCTGTTTGAGGCTTTTTTCACCGAGCGCCGCAACATCTCGGATATTGGCGTATTGGCCGATGTGGCGTCGCAGGTCGGGCTCAAAGCCTATAATGCGCGCCAGGTGTTAGAATCCGGCGAGCGCGCGGCGACGGTGCGTTTGCATGAAAAGAATTGGACCGACCGCGGCATCCGTGGCGTGCCGGCAATGGTATTCGCAGAACGCCACCTCGTCACGGGCGCGCGGGGCGTCGAAAACTATGCGCGCATTCTCAATCAATTTTCGTATGAGCGCGCGTCTTAGTTGCGATCGACGACAACTGAGAACGCCATGCTTGATGTTGACGGTTGCATTGAGTCGCCGTCAGATTGCATGACGGTCAAATCCTCCGGCCCCCGGTGACGCTTCAAGAAAACAACAGGTACGCAATGGCCCTGCAAGACCATCCTATGTGGCGCAAGCCGCAGCACCATAGAGATTCTGATCACGCGCATGACCACGTGCATTGGACGGAACTGTTTTACGATCTTATCCACGTCGTGACGATTTTCCTTTTGGGTAATTACCTCTCGCACCATCTCAACCCGCAGGGCTTTCTGATTTTTGCCGGCGTATTCATCACGCTATGGTATGCATGGGGCGAGCTCAGCATATTTAATTCGATCTATATAAGCACCGACATGTGGCATCGGATCATCATGTCGGTAATGATCTGTACCGTCATGTTCATGGCGGCGTCTATCCCGGCGATCGAGGGAGGCGGCTGGAGCTTTTTCGCCCTTGGCTTTGCAGCAAATCGCGGAATGATTGCGGCGCTATACTACCGAGCGCGACGGACTAATGCATCCAGCCAATCGTTCTGCTCGGAACAAGTTCGCAATCTTTCCTTTTTCGCGCTTTGGTTTGCTGTATCTGCTTTCCTGCCAAAGCCTTATGCCTATTGGGCGTTTGCGCTCGGAATGGTAAGCACCCAAATAATATATATGATCCCTAAGATTTCCGTTCTGCGCTTTGAAAGATTTTCTCCGCGCATGAGCCACATGGCGGAGCGATTTTCTCTTCTAACTCTTATTGTGCTCGGTGAAGGCTTTTTCAAACTCGTGGTGACGTTATCGGAAAAGGGCGTCTACAAGGTTTCACCAGACGTACTTGTGAATTTTGTGATCGGCGGCATCTCCATGTTCGTGATGTGTTGGATCTATTTTGACTTTGCTGGCAACGGCAAACCAAAGGATGAAAAACTTCCAACCTTGGTGACCTGGTGGCTGGCTCACCTTGTTCTCATGCTGTGCGGCGTCATGGTTGGCGTTGCGCTGGCGGCCGAAGTGAAAGTCGGTTTTTGGGAGCCTTACCCGACAAGGTACGCCGCGATCGGCTGCTTTGGCTTGGCTGGCTATATCGCAATGTTATGGGTGCTGAAAAATGTTGTTGAGCACCGCGTCGCCACCGATTTCGGCCGATGGGACGTCCGCCTGTTCGGGATTATCGTCGCTATCGGCTGCTTCTTGATCGTGCCGTATGTGCCTTCGCTAGTCGGCAACCTGATTTGGGGTACGGCGCTTTTCTCACAGATCGCCATTCCTATAACCCGCGCGTTCATGAATTTTCGCACGGAGTAACAAGCCTCGGCCCCACACTCGTTTCCTCCAATATCGAGCGGTCACTTTGCTTCTGTTCTACTTTCTATTTCGGCATCTGTGGGGCAAATTTCTAAGGTCCGAATTTGCGCGCAAAGCAGACCCAAGTTCAATGCCGTTTAACAGGCTGAAAAAACTCTGCCGGCTCGACGCCCACCGCATCAGCGATTTTTTGAAGCACGGTGACAGTAGGATTTCGGATGCCGCGCTCTACCCCTGAGATATAGGTTCGATGAAGCGCTGCTTCCCAAGCGAGGTCTTCCTGGGACAACCCGGCCTCTAGCCGCAACCGCCGCAAATTCCGCCCGACCTGAACCCTAATGTCCATGCGCTTTAAAGGACCGAAATGCAGTCTATTTAGCTACAGACTATAAGTCTCATTTCTCTTGACTTCTGAGCGCTCTCGAGCGGTAATGCCCTGGTGCGGAGGCAGTAATAGCGTGGGGTGAAATGGTCTGGAGAAAGCGGGCACGAAAGAGTGAAAAAGCGCCCGAAATGGCAACTTGCACAACAGATCAGAGCGAGGAACCCGGATGCCCCGTCGGATACGAATCAAGCACCGAGCACCAATTTGGCGCCGTCGCGCGCACCGTAATTATGCATGCCGCCAAGACTTGAAAGCGTGCCGCCGCTGAAGCCGCCTTTGAATGACTTTACCTCAGTTGTGACGTGCGCGAGCCTACTGCCAAACTGGTTTTTCGTAATTTCGCTAAGAATCCGGACACCCAAATCTGACGGCAGGGAATCGACGCCGCAACAGTTTAGTATTCTGGCGCCGGAAGCTCGCGCCTGATCGGCGTGTTGGTCCATCATTTTTTGGATGAACGGCAGCTCGCCGGCCAAGTCGCAATAGTCAGCACCGTTAACAGCACAGGCGGCGATGAGTTCCTTGCCATAAAGCGCATAGGGACCAACAGTCGACAACACAACTTTGGCGTTCTCGGCCATAGAGCCAAGAAACTGATGATCGCGCGCATCGCCGACAATGATCGGAAGCGCTTCAGCACCGGCGCCCAGCATTGCGCGCGCAGCTTCCAGTTTTTGTTGGTTGCGCCCACCGATGGCCCAGCGGAGGTTGCCGTTAACTCCGTATTGTTTGTGCAAATGTTCTGCGGCGAGCTTGCCGACAAAACTGGACCCGCCCCAGAGCACAACATCAAATTCGCGGTTTTCGGTCATCTTCAAATCCTTGGTATCGCTAAGAAAACCTTTTCGGGAAAATTTGTGTGTCGCTTGGCGTTCATTGTGATTGCGAAGATAATTGCCTACGCAGAAGGAGAATTGGTTTCCTCTAATTTTCCATCATCGGTTCCTCCGTAGGCTTGCGTAGATCATGCAGTCGACACAGCATCATCGCCATTAAAAATGGCCTGCAATTCGTACGCTGCATTTTCATCGTGCGATGGGACAATAACGAGGTCAGGTAATTTCTCTTTCAAAGCACGCACCTTAGCGTAAGAGGCGCGCAACACTTTGGCGTCGCCGGTTCCCGGCGCACGATCTTCCATGATTGATTTCTCTTCGTAGGCGAGGTCCCCAATTAGAAGAACGGGCGGCATTCTGAGTGATCGAAGCAGCATCGACATGGACCCCGGGGTATGGCCGGGCGTCGGCAACAAAACCATGGAGCCGTCGTCCATGACATCATAGTAACCATCGAAGGGTTCCAATAGTGGGTCATCCGCTGGCTGAAATTTTATCGGCCGCCATTTCGCATGCGGAATCTCAATATGTTCGCGTAAAATCCACTCACGTTCGGGATGCGGATCTGATAGTTGCGCCCACTCCCGCTCACTCACCAATAATTCCGCCTGCGGTATATCAGCAATGCCGCCGACATGATCAAAATGCAGATGGGAGATAACAGCTTTTGTGACAGCGACGGGCGCAACGCCCATCCGATCAAGCTGCTGACCGAGCTTATCGTCCGGAGCGATATCAAAGCGAAAAATCCTGTCCACCAAGAACCGACCGATCGCCTGCGAAATATAGTTGGGGTCGGTTTTCAGCGCGGGGTCCAAACCGGTGTCGAAAAGGACAAGCCCGTCTTCATGCTCAATCAGGAACACATTGATGGGCAGACCGACCCAACTGCGCGACGTCAGAGCCCAAAGCAATCGCGGCATCCAACTGCCATAGCGATGTTCTTTGTGTTGTGCGCCCGAGCCTGTGCTGAAAGTGTGGACGGTCTTGATCTTCGGTTTTGCCGTTTTGTCAGGTGTAGTCATCGAGTTCCCCGCGTCTGGCCCTTCAATAGTTTCCCGGATTTCTGGTTCTATGAAGAAATCGGAGTGTATTCCGAACGACCCAATCCGGGTTCACCAACAAAATGTAATGGTCGGTATTTGGCGCGATCTTCGCTTCGACCATTGGCGCGACCCGACGCAAACGCCGAACGGCGCGTTGCGCGGAGTATGTCCGGTCATTTTCTCCGACCAGAAACAGAGTCGGCGCCTTCAGCTCTTTCCAATTTTCATCGGTCAGCCGCGTCGGGGGTACGAAATTCCTTGGCTTGAAGCATCGCCGCGCCAGCAAGTCCTCTTCAACCATCTCGTCGATCCGTGCGCGGGTCCGGTCTTCCTTCACGGCATCTGGTCCATACCAATGGAAATAGTTTCTGGCGACAGACCGATAGGGGAGGAAATGGTAGAGGACGGCTCTCGCCAACATTACTGGACCTGGCGAAAGAACCGTGGCCGACGGCGCCAGTAACACCAGTTTCTCGACCCGGTCGCGATGGGTCAAGGCATAAAGAACAGATTGCCAAGCGCCGAATGAATATCCAGCCAGATTCAGTCGGTTCAAACCCAGCCCATCAAAAACATCGTCAAGCCAATCAACGAAATCCATCGGGCGAGACATCTTTTTTGTGTAGATGCTCCGCCCGTTATCGAAGACGTGGTCGATCGCATACGTTCGAAGGTTCTGCGAGAATGGCTCAATCACCGGCAGCCACGACAGCGAAGTGTCCGTATCGCCGGGCAAGAGCACCAAAGGTGCGCCGTCGACGGGCCCCTGAACGCGGATAAACGTTTGGCCAAACGCTGTATTTACGACCTGTGTTTCGGACGAAGTTGGCCACTGTTCGGCCAGATGGTCGTAGACGCGCAGATACTCTTGCTTCGCCGCTGGGGATCGAAAGGGATGATGCGCCGCAATCGCCAACGATCTCACTCCTGATATCCTGATCCGATTGCGAGCGCGAGCATTGCCGGGGCCGCACCGCTCATACTGGACATAACGACACCCCAAAGTCTCTTTGATTTCTTGCGTTTGCTATCACCCATTGTTTCACCCCGCAGTGATGGATCAGAACATAGCCCGGACTTCAAATGCCTTCAAAAATCGATAATGTGCGTTGATCATCACCAACGGCGCAAAATTCGTCTGGATTTGCTTGATGTATGCTACTTTTTTTGACGTGGTAGTCAGTATGCAAACTTCAATCGACAAATTGTCGCATTGGAACGGCGCAACATTCTTTCCACTTAGTGCATGACTATTCGGCCGTGTCCTAAATGTGAATACCACTGATCATGTTGATAATAATTCCCAATTTCAATGGAGTTAGCTATGCCGGCTGAGCTTCCCACTTTCGCCTAAGGACATATGATTGGTGATGCAGTGCGTATCACCGCCAAATTGGAAAGTGAGGCCATATGCCCAAACATGCGACCATTGACGATTATATTGCTGATTGCACACAAGCAGTTGCGCCCTTGATGGAAGAGCTCAGAAGATTCATTCACGAGACGCTTCCGGGCGCTGCTGAAGGCTTGTCATATGGCGCGCCTGTATTTTTTAACGTCAACAAGGCTCCGGTCATTTATCTCTATGGATCGAAGGATCATGTGAATTTCGGATTTCTAAAGTACACGGAACTTCCTGATCCAAACGGTGTTTTGCAGGGGTCAGGCAAGCCAAGCAAACATATTAAAGTGTACCCCGGGGAACCAGTGGATAAAACAATACTCCGTAAGCTCATCAAGCAATGCGAAACACTGGAACCATAATGCGGAACACTTATCGGCAGAAATTTCCAGACACAATTGGCCAAATACTCGGGATAGAGTTCTAATTTGGAAGAAAGCGGGAGATGCATGGCAACGGGGGACTATTCTATCGACGACCAGTTTCCACCCGCGCGATTGCCGCGAATGTTGTGGCCGGCGATATTCTTGCTGGCGCTAACTATTGGCGGCTGTGCACAAACGTCTTTGGGGCGCAACGCGGTGTCCTTCGTACCCTCAAGCGCCGACGTCTCTGCACGGCAGGTTGAAGGTCTCGAAACTCGTGCTGAGCGTTTGTCAGGTTCAGACGGCAAGCTTCGAATTCTAGTCGTTAACGGCATGGCGACGGATGCGCATGGCTATTCATTCGAACTGCAGCGCCAGGTCGGCGAAGGCATAAGCGCCCCAGCGTGTCAGAAAGACCGTATTGTTTCCCTCGACCCGCCCACATTTAGGTTGGGCCCTGATAGCCAAGAGCGTTTCGAATTTCCGCCAGCCACGCTGCGCATTACTGAATGGGGGAACTCGGAGCAGGAAACGCATCGTCTGGTATTCTATGAAATACTGTGGACGCCCTACACCGACGCTGTCACCGATCAGTTTCTTGCTCCGTATGAAACAAACACACGCTTTGCAACGAATCCTGAATGGACGTTCTGTGAAGGCGAGCCAGACCGCCCATCATCGTCAGAACGTCGTGTTGAGGGTAGAAAGCGGCCCGCAAGAGCGCTGCTCAACTCAGCCTTGAAGGACAATGTGATGGTCGGCGGCCTAACAGATGCTGTTCTTACCATTGGGCCGCTAGGCGTCGCTGCGCGAGACGCGATACGACAGGGCATATGCATCATGGCCGCTGACGCGCTTGAAACGCCGCCAAGGCTTGATGACGAGCCGAGATGTCAGCTATCCGCGGATACTTTGGCCCGGTTTGGCGGCGCCGACGGGGTGGCTGCGCACCTCGATGAGCATGAGTTTGCATTTCTGACGTATTCGTTGGGCAGCTTCATGCTTCTTGACGCTCTTGATGAGTTTCGCCTGTGGCCCGGGGATCTTGGACCGCCAGAACTCACTTGCAAACTCGTCACTCCGCTTCTCGATAAGACACCGGTCTACATGTTCTCCAATCAAGTGTCATTGTCTCTAACGGCGCACCCTCACTTCGGATGCGATGCGGAATCGAATTGCGAACTATACGGAGAGTTTGACGGTCGCAGCATCCTGCTGACCGATCCTCGCGGTCATGGACATGCAAGACCATCGCACAATACATGTAAAGTAACGACGAATCTGGACATTATTGCTTTCAACGATCCCAACGACATCATGGGTTATCGCATACCCGACTATCTCGTTGACAGCCCGCTGATCGGCCGCGTGGTGAATGTCCGGGTAAAAAATCCTGCTTTTAGAGTGCCAGGCCTTTTCGTAAACCCGGTCGCAGCACATGTGAACCATGGAAAGAACCAGGCAATTATCGAATTCATTCTCGATGGATGGGATGGCGAGTAACGGCAACAACGCATTCAGTACGCTAACCATAAACTGCTTAGTCGCAATAGCGTCGTTAAATTAGGTGGAGGCTTCTAATGCTGTCACGTCGCTCTTTGATAGTATCCGGATCATCCGTCGCCATCGCAGGGGCGGCGGGGTATGCAGCATGGCCGCGGCTTGGGCGCTACAGACAAGAAGTAGACCGCCAGAGGCGGCTTCTTGAAGCCGACCCTTCCATTTCAGAATTGATCCGTATGGCGACACTTGCTGCAAACGGCCACAACACCCAGCCTTGGAAGTTCCGGATTGATGAACAGCAAGTAACCATCCACCCTGACCTGACACGCCGTACTGAAGTCGTCGACCCGGACGATCATCACCTTTACGTCAGTCTGGGGTGCGCCGCCGAAAACCTCGTTATTTCTGCTGGCGCTTTTGGCAGGCGCAGTGAGATTCGCTTCAATGTCGGAGGCACAGAAAGCAGCATCGAAATCGCGCTCGCGCGCGGCCGAGTGAGCGATGATGTGCTCTATAAGGCAATTCCCTTTCGCCAATCGACACGTTCAATGTTTGATGGGCGCGCGCTATCGATGGCTGACCTCGACCTATTGAAGGCTGCCGGGCAAGAAGAAGGCGTTTCGGTTCATTTCTACACCGAAGCTGCCGATCGCGAGACCATTCTAGAGTTCGTCGTTGAGGGCAACAGCGCGCAAATGGATGATCCCGCCTTTGTCGCGGAACTGCGCGAATGGCTCAGATTCAGCCCCAAGCAAGCGCTTGCGGCGAATGACGGCCTGTTCACTGCGTGCTCGGGTAATCCAGTCATTCCCGGCTGGATGGGCTCGCGCTTGTTCGAAACGTTCTACAAAAAAGAAAGTGAGAATGACAAATACCGGGATCACATCCGATCATCCGCCGGGGTTGCCGTTTTTATTGGAGATCGCGCAGACCCTGAACACTGGATCAAAGTAGGTCGAAGTTTTCAACGCTTCGCCCTGCAGGCCACCGCGCTTGGTGTTCGCAACGCGCACATTAACCAACCGATCGAAGTACCAACCATTCGTCCTGAATTCGCGCGCTGGATGGGCATTCCGGAAGCCCGCCCAGATCTCGTTATACGCTTTGGCCGCGCCCCAGCATTGCCGATGTCGCTGCGGCGACCCGTTGAAAACGTCATCATCTGAAGTCAGCATCAAATAGGAATCCACAAATTAATGTTCGGTTCTGCGCGCATCGTTGTCGCAAAGGCTGGAACAATGGATCGGCCAATTCTCGCCAAAAGCGGACACTCACTTTGACGTTGTAAATATTAGAGAACTGCCGATTGTTTCCCGACCAAATTTCGCCGGCTCCTACATACCTACTTGGGAGCTACCATACGAAAAAGGAAGAAAAGTGCCACCATCCAACCGGCAATCGACAACAAAAGAAAAAGTTGCAAGTCGCTACTCGATAACCAGAATCCCAGTATTGCCTGTAACGTTGCCCCGATGCCAACGCCTATTCCAATTATCCAAATTTTATGTTTGCGGTCTATCTTCAACGCCAATCGCCTTTTCGCGATCTAAATTTCCGATGCTCACCAAAAACGGACTTACCGGATCGACTATTCAATTGTCCCAAAAAACCAGCACAGACAGGGTGTGAAAACTGCGCAAAAGTTCATCTGTCGCGCAAGTTTGGCCAGTTGCTCAATGCAAAAACCCAAAGCGTAATGAGGTTAGCTAACGGAACGAGAAATAGCAGGCCCCACCAGCCGGAATAACCAGCTTTCTTGAGAATTATGATGTATGGCGGAATAATCAAGAGGATTAGCACCAATAGCGGCACCAATTGTATTAATGGGCTCATTTGTACAATCTGACTCGGATCCATGATTGTGAACTCCCCTGCAAGAAAAATGGGAACTTACTTTACATCAAATCCTTGGAATAGCTCAACGCTCCCATACTCAGTCGAAGCAAAGCATCATTCATCTTATCCTGACTTAATGCCCGTTTTTCGCCAAAAACGGACGTTTACTTTGCTGGCGATTCGAGAAGATCCAAAAATTCTGTTTCGCGTTCCGGCTCATTTTCAATTGGATACATTAAGCAATACCCAGTCTGCAGCCGACCGTCAGTTTCAACCGCCATGACTAGTTGGTTTTGAAATTCGAAACGTATGTCGCAAGAGGCTTGGAACTGAAATCCGTGGTAGACTGATATCAACAAATCATCGTTTACACGTTCAACTTGCTCAAAGTACTCCGGAAGATCCCCCCGAAACTTGGGATTCAATTTTCCTTTGTATTGCCTAGAAACCAGAAAAACAGTCCTAGCCGTTTGCTGTGAGTAGCCGGTTTCGTCAGGTTCCGACTCCTCGACCGTCATGTAAATAGGATTACCGAAGAAAATATACTCTGCCTGATCGATGAACTCAGCGGGATCATCGCTTCTCAGCGCGCAACTGCAAGCCAGAGCTTGACCAGAATAAAAAGCAAACAACCCAACTAGAAGAAATATCCTCAAACCAGAAAACTCCCGTTTGTGTTGTGTTTCTGCGAACGTAAACTACAGCATTGTTGACAATAACTGCCCTTGTCAATCTACCGCTCCGACGTCCGCTTTGGGCCAATAACGGACATTGGCGAGCAAAACTCATTCTAATCTGTCGATTTGCCGCGCATGGCTTGCCAAAACGTCTGCGCTAGCCCGCAGGATAATCAGTTGAGTAGACATCGACGGTTCGATGTCATGTGCCACTGCTAGCAACTATCTCACAAAGCGCCGCCGTATCTCATTCATTGTGGGCTTCCATTTTGCACCGAATATAGCCGAACTCTATCCCGGATTCTTCGGGCGGTACGTACCTGCAAGTCCTGTCTTCCAAATCAACCGATGTATCGGGCTTGCGCGGATCATCAACGGCATTAGGATCCGATGCACACGCCGCCAACAAAAGTGATAGTAAAATGGTGCGCCTCACAGTCCTTTCACTTCCACCTGGGTAGGATGCTTCTTAGGAGCGCGAACAGCACCAGCATCCATGCGATTGTGGACAAGACCAAAAGCAAATTCATGTCACGGCTTGTAAGCCAAAACCCAAACAGTGTTTGCAGTGCCGTGCCTATTCCGATACCTGCGACAACAATCCAGAATTTGAATATGTAATTGGTTTTCAATCCTCAGCATCCTCCTACTCTCGCTCTCGCTGAGCATCGGCTTTCGCTTTGACCCAATTAGCAATGGCGGCTGCGGCGGCGAACTGCGCAGCAAGCAGAGCAGTGAAGAAAGCAAAATACATCGCTGAGATGAGTGCCGGCGAGTCGAGTGCCTGCCAGACTAACGCCGACATTGCGATACCGATCACAGCGCCATATAGCGCCCAACGGCGTACACTTAGTTGCCTTTTCACAACACTCACTGGTCCCTCACTCGGTTCGAGTAATCTTTTCTCAAAGGTGACTAGCGTTTCTTGATCCTTGGCGGCGTCCTTGGCCATTTCCTTCATCGTGTCGTCGTCAGGCGCCTCAATTATAATGCGACGAACGGGTTGCTCTCGGTCCGTGTCGTCATAGTAGGCGATACGATATCTCTTCATTTTGGTAATCCTTATGCCTCGCACAAGGTCAGTGGCACCGTTTTCCACATATTGTGGGGCATGGAAATTCGAACAGTCAATTCCAGCCGAATTACCTCCAAATATTGGGTCGATGCCGCTCCTCTAGTATTTCGTCAGCTCAGGGGCCTTCTCCGGCATCTCCACCTCTGACAGCTCCGAGAACACGCGCTCGCCGGTATTGACCAAGAGATTTATCGTTGAGCGGTCAAGCTCATTCCCGGCAATGTTCATTACCTCCACTCGAAACGCTAGTTTACGATTTCGCACAGCTTGTAGCGTGTGCGGGCAGATTGGGTGGCGTTGAGCCTTCATATTTTGGTCCTGGTTTTTGTGCCAGGAAGCCACCCAAGAGCAATGAAGCGCTCTAGGCGTTGGGGAGTCAATCAGTGTCGTTCTCATCTGATCGAAGCACTGCGTTGATTGTCTCAGCGCGTTTGAAAACTCATCAGTGTAATCACAGTTAGAAATTGCTCATCGGCAAATAGAATAATTCGGATGTGAGTTTCGAAGTATTGGATTATTCTTTCTATTCCCAAGCGGCCCGCTTGGGTTAGACCCCCAAGCGCCGCCTCTACCGTCCCACAAAGAGGCGGCGCATTTTTGTTTTCGTTTTTCGCCGATATCGGTTTTTTACGACCAGATACTTATGCTTAGGGGACGGGCTCGGGGCCCAAGCAAACCGCTGATAATAGCGCCGGAACAACGGCGAAAATCGGATCGTTGCAATAGAGCGGGCTTAGGAACATAATCTAATCTCACGCCTACGGGGAGTCTTTCATGAAACATAGAAATATTGTTGCGCTTGCCGGCATATTTGTATCATCGTGCGAAGGTAGCAGCGGCAGTGTCGATCCAGAAACTCATGAGCTTCGAAAACAGGTCGAGGAAAAAGTTTTTGCCGGAATGATTGAGTGCAACGATTCCTACTACGTTTATGGTAGTGGGGCCACAATATATGAGCTTAACAAACCAACTTTCCGATTTGAGGAAGTGGAACTAGATAACGCAGATATCGCAAACGGATTTGAGTATAAGGTCCGGTTTATCGTGTATGCGGACTTTTATCGAAGACTATTTATGGGTGCTCGCGGCCAGCCTAGGAAACCGGGAGAATGGCGAGATGGTTCTACCGAAGGGGTGCCTGTATTTGGCGCCGCATCCATCGGCTCTAACCTTGGGCGTCACACAAATATGGCGGCTGTCATAAATGGCGAAATGAAGATCGCCACTTACAACAACAGATGGCCTGACGAACTAAGAGACGACGGGTGCAAAATCCAGAATGAGTATCTTTAACACGGTCATTCTTTCCAACTGAGCCTACTAGCCCCAACATTCGCAGGTTCGACATGAAACAAATTGTCCCTACTTTGTTTGTCTGCATTGTATTGAGTCTTCTGTTGAATAGCGGCAATTCCGTTGCGCAAGATTCCCCCGCAAAGCCCTATTTCATCTCGATTGACGGTATCGATAGCGCAATGCTTAAAGAGATAAAACCTCTTTTCGGATGGCAGGCCAAGGGACGCGGCAACAGCTATTTGCAAGAATATTATTCAGTATGGGATAACGACATTGAGGTTCATGCCATCCCTTGGACTGGAGATATTAATGAATTTGATCAAGATATTGTTGATGTAAAAACTCAGATTAACGGCCACATTCGTTTGGCCGCAGATCGTCCAGTCGTTTTGATTACTCACAGTTGGGGTTCCGTACTGGGATTAATCGCTATTTCGCAACTGTTTGAGAACGGCGATATTCAAGAAAACGATATTGAGGTGTTCGTATCTCTCGGTTCGCCATTAGAATCTAACTGGGAATCGGCGCGAGACAAAGCCGATTTGTACAAAGGGCGTAGCGATTCAAAAATGGATCGCTCTGGCGTTCGGTATTGGCATAACTACTGGATCATTGAGGATGAGATTTCTGGCGCCCAATCAAGTTTTGCCGATAAAGACAAACGGCTGAGTAGGACAGACGATACTTTCTTGGATTTGGCCGCGCATATTCCGTTTTTGGCGCACGACGACTACTATAAAGATACCGAGAATTGGAAGAGTATATATAACGACATTAGAAACGCGCTTCAGTTCCGTGAAATTACAATCCCGAATGTTCAATCTAGCGAACCGTCTCAAGGCCTCACCACAATTGTCACAAGCCGCAATCCCAGTAACTTGATCAATCCAGCTAAAAAATACTGTACGGGTGGCGTCTGCCTAGGCGATAAGATTGAAGACCTGCGAATGATCAATTGGAAGGGACTCAGTACGAAAGTCCCCTCAGAAAAAGTCGTCGGTCTCAATGCAGACGAAAAGCGCAAGCTGAACAACCCGTACGCTGCCTCCACTGACGAGCGGGTTTCATTGTTCCGCAAAATTGAAGCAGTTTGTTTCATCGGCACTGGTGGGTTGCCAACTGGTCGATTTGAAGCAAATAACGGAGACGAGATTGTTGTGCATTTTGGGGTTTACCCACGTCCGAGTTCACCGCGCCAGACGTACGAAGTCACATTGATTGAACGAATAAATCCGAGTATTGGGCCAAATCAGGCTTCTGAATGGGGCAGTACCGTGAAGGAGAAATTTCCGGAAGCCGTCGCCAATCAATCCTGGAGATGTAGCCCGAGCCAAACGCCTTGCGTCGGATACACGCCCGGTCGCTTGTACCTGCTTGCTCCCGGTATCGGAGGATCAATGATAAAGATCAAAGGCGACGTAAGTTCATTTGACAGAAATGTTGCCATCGATGACCACCCTGCCTGCCCGAGAACGAAAATTTCATTGGACTGATACGCGCTAACGATTAAAGGGCCAAATTTCTGCAGGAATCCCGGCAACCTCCTAACTACAAATGGCCGCCGAAAGGCGGCTGCTTTTTGCCCGCTATTCGCCAATTGCAGGCATTGCTGTGAAATTAGCGAATGACGGATTTGCGGAAGACTTTTAACAAAGCCTAGGGCGGCTTACTCGAGGCACACTTAGGAGACTGACGTCAGTTACAGGAACCGCTGCCCATTGACGACCAGTTCCCGCCTCCGTCGATACAGTCGTCCCTGTTGTCGATTTGCCAGCAAGTAGGGTCGCAAGTGTCCTCATCATCATCAAGATATGAGCCAAGGCCTGCGCTTCGTCGTTTAGGAGCGTATTTCGCGGCGACTTTTCGCCATAGCTCTGCCAGTGCGCGTCCGTCTGCGTTGTATTGCTCGATATAACCGGTGACGTCTGCGTTAGTGCGAACGCCCGTTTCCGCTGAGAAGGACCCGCCCTTGCGATCGCGAGCAAAAGCGCGCCAGACCGGACCGTAATCTCCCCAAGAATAAAGATCGGCCCTCGTGATTCCGCTTTCGCTGATCTCCTTGGTGTTTTCGATAATCGTAAAAAGGTCCATGAAAGTTGGTGGCAACGGCGTTTGGCGCGCGCGCGAGCCGTCGTGAGTCGATTTTTCAATCCGATAGGGGAGAATCTTGATACGCATAATTTCCATCGCCGACGGCGAGAAAAACTCAAATTCCGTTTCGTAATAGCCGTTGGGACGCTCTTCCAGCCCTATTTTGGTGGGCACGGCGTCGGGGCGCCAGGGCAGCGCCTCGGACGCATGGGCCGCGGCGAGAACGCCGGGCAGCGAAATCGGTAGGTGCCGGCCGCCGACTTCGACCGTTTGAAGATACGGACGTTTTGAAGTGCGCGCCCAAATTTCGGTTTGTTTAAAGAACGCCGCATTTTGACCAAAAGCTGACGGCGTAAATTCCGTCGTCAGAGTCTTTCCCATTTCGACCTTGTATTCAAGATCGCGGCTGTGACGCTGATCGACATCGCTGCGCAGGGAAAGCGTTTTACCTTCGATAACATAACGACCCTTGTCCGTATTGCCGTGATGGCCGCCATGCTTGACGTAAAATCCCTGCTCGAAAATTTCCAGAACTTCAAAATAGTCTTGGCCGATATCGTCCTTATAGCTGCGCTCCCATTTGCCGATGGGGCTGTTTTTCAGCGAAGATCGCGCAGACGCATTATCGCTTTGCGCGCTGCAGGCAGACAAGCCCATTGCCGACGCAGTGATCAAACTGATCAAGTAATGAAATCGCATCATGCCTTCCTTTCAAGCGTCTTTTAAAGCGCACTCTTGCTATTCGCGTCGCTTCCAGGTGCTTGCGCCGTATCTTCCTGTTAACTCCACCGTATTCTCATCGATAAACCGATATGTTCCCTGATCTTCAAAATTAAATTGCGGCGCTTGTTGCGAAAAAACGCCATCTCTTGCCTCGTAGGTTCCCTCTGTACGGGAATTGGCGTTGGTGAAAACAAATGTGCCGTCACGGCGAAACTCCGTTACCCAGCCGTTCGGGAAAGGCGATTGATAATCCCATATCCCCACAAGGTCGCCGCCCCGTCGCTTTTTCTTTGATCGCTTTCGTTTCGGCGCCTTCCTGATCAACTCACGCAAGGCCGCCGCGGCGTCATCGCAATCGCTTTTCCGAGCACACGGAATTCGGATTTTCGGCGCCGTTTGCGTTTCAAGAAGGCTGCGCATGATGGTTTCCGACTGTAATCGCAGATGCGCCGGGTTCGGCGGAATGATAATTTGCGCACAAACATATTGCGCCTTGCAGGACGCCGTCAGCCAGCGGCCTTCTTCCCCTGTGTTTGTCGATGCCTCGTATATGGCGATGGATTTCGGATCGAGTTCTCTTAAATTGATTTGCAGGTCATAGTCCTGAAACAGCGTTCTCGCGCCGCATTCGCTCGACTGGTTTACATCAAGCGCCAGCAGTGCAAGGCAGACTTGTCGATGGGCGATGAGCCGCCCCTCATCGTCGACTGACGCGCCGCGCCCCTCCATCACCCGGGCCGTACGGCCCTCGGCGGCAAGAAGAAGGACTTTCGCGTCAGCAATAGACCGATTGAACTTTTCATAAGCGCGGCGAATTCCTTTTGGAACGGACGCGTCGTTTGGATTGATCGTTTGTTGCTCGCGATCAGTTGTTGGCGAAGCGAGACGCTTGTCGTCATGTTTATCTCGTTCGTGTTTTTTGGGCGCTGCATATTCGACAAGAGCTCGCAGATCCCGCTCCGTCTGCTCGCAGGCCAAATTGTCCGCGCATGTAAGCAGCCATCCGAAGGAATTGTCCGTCATGCTATCCATGGCTAACGAGATGCAAGCTTCCCCGCCGGCGCAATTATAGACTACCACCATTTGGTTTAGATCGGCCTTGATTATTTCAATACTGTTTGGGTCCACCATAGAAAGATCGGCAATAGCGACGCCGGTGTTTTTCGTGGTGATTTCTAGGCATGCGTCATCGACGACATGGCAATATTGCAAACTCGTTTGCAACAGGCCGTCTTTGGTCAGCGTCGCATCCATAAGCTCCATGCTGAAATTCCGACCGTCCGACAGCTCGTATCCGAAAGACGCTTGGGTCAGTCTTTCCGAGATATCCGCGGCGGCCTCGCGTCCGTCGCGTTTTGAACGGACCGCCCGCGGCGCTGTTGCAGCTTCGACTCTCGCGGCCGTCCATTTTTCAAATGTCGGTTTTGACGCTAACGTCGCCAACGCCGCAAGGTTTTCCGCGACCCCGTCGCAGTCTTTTCGGGTTTTACAAGGGACAAATAAGTGACGTCCGGTGCTGACGCCCGGATATTCAACGCACGCCGTTTGGTCCTTGCATGCGGCAATAACAGCGTAGCTTTCCGCAAGCGCTGCAATCTGCTCGGGTGATAACAAGAACCCAAGCGCGTCCAGGGTGTTGCCTTCTGCGCCAAAAGCCTGAACGCGGATATTTTCCGGATCGATCTCGCTTGTGCGCGCTATTGAGATCGAAGTCGACCATTCCTGTTCCGTTGGACACAAATTATCGCCGTGTTTTGCGAAATAATCGAAATATTCCTCTCTTGGAATCTCTCTCGGGGTGCAATAGCCAAGCGTCGCGCGCAGACTTCCGTCCGGCGCGCTCGCGAACCTGTCGCCCCTAAAAGTGGTTTTTTTGTCATTGGCGCTATTGCGCGTTGTATAGCGCGCGCCTTGAGAAATGAGGTCGATTTCCGCGACGAGACGGTCGAATTTTTGGGCGTCCTTGGGCTCGCCGCCGCATGCGGCGATGAGGAGCGTCAACAGACACACAATCAATAGGCGGCAGGAAGAAGACATGAAAGGCCCCCCTTTTTTCAAGATCTCCGTCAAGTGCAAACCGTTATTCGCACTATAACATAGTAACGAAGAGCTTGGCCAAAAACCTATTTCGGCCGCCTACAAATTAATCCTGTCGCCGCTTCCGGGCCGCGGGGTGCTGGGATATGGATCCAGGATTTGGCTGTGGCGCCGAAAATTCTCGACGGATATCCCTGAAACCCGTTGGAACATGACGCGAGGCAGCCTTCTTTAAGCATTTTAGGTCACTCGTTACGGCAAATTTTTGCGCGCGATCCGGCCTTTCGTCCGGGGTGACGCTGAACGTCCGATTTTGGCGAAAAGGAGACGTACCCGTTCATTCCGCTATTCGCATATATCGGACACTCCGGGTGTCGCGTCTCTCATTCGCTAATTTCCCCATGCGGAAATAACAAGAACGACCGCAAATGCCGTATTTCGCCGATAAATTGACATCGTGCGATTCCAGACGATTCCGGTTCTAGCAATATTTAACTAGTCGTCGGCTTCAGTCGCGCGGGTCTTAAGGTTCAATCCTTCTTTGAAGTACTCCACTTGATGTGGATATGGAATCTCGATGCCCTCTCGACTAAACGTCTCTTTAACCGTTTTGGTAATATCGGAGCGTACTTGCACAAACTCGCGTGATGGAACCCAAGCGCGAAGCCGAAGAGAAATTGACCACGACAAAAGCTCGTGAACTCCGACCCAAGTGTCGGCTTTTCGCAATATTCTGTCGTGATCCACAGCGATTGACCGAAGCACGCGTAGGGCGTGATCAAGATCTGTATCGTAGTGCACTTCAAAGTAAAGGTCTAAACGTCGCGCAACAAGTTTAGTGTGGTTTACGATTGCGTCACCCCAAACACGATCATTTGTTATGACAACCCGTTTGTTATCAACTTCATTGATTGACGTTGTGAATGGAGTAATCTCAGCTACCTCGCCCTCGTGGCTGCCGAGTTGAACCCAGTCTCCGATTCGAAATGGTCGAAATGCGGCGATCATGAAGCCGGCGGCTACCGCTTTCAGCGTATCTTGAAGTGCGAGCGCAATTGCTAGTCCAGCCGCGCCGACGATTGCTATGATTGACCCAGGCGCAAAACCAAACTGCGTCAACGCCATCATCATCGCAACGCCAAGAACGGCATAGCGAATTACGGATGCGGTAAACTCAATTAGCGTATCGTCGACTTTGTTGCGCAAATGAGCGCGCTTGCCATATGAACGCAGAGATCGATTAATCCAAGTGGCAAAAAACACCGCACCGGCGACAATGATCAGAGCCGCAAGAGCCCGCGGCCAGAATCCGAGAAGCTTGTCTCCAAAATCAAATCCAAACAGCTCCGCGCCAACTGTAAATACCAAAAGGAATACCAGCAGTTGAATGACCGGTGCTGACAGGTCCCAACTAGAGCCTTGGAAATCAACTTTTGATCCGTAGATTTTTCTGCCAATGGTGCGGGTGCCCCGCTTCACTAAGAAACCAACGCAGTACGCGATTATGCAAATAAGCAAGAAAAGGCTGATCACCCATCCTTGCGGCGCTAAGTCCGCAAGAAACGGCGGCCAATTTGAGGTTTCAAATGGGAATTCTCGAAGTCCATCCATGACACTGAATTCGCACGAAATATCCGCATCAGCAATCCGGCGGCGCAGAGAACTTTTCAATAGGCCGATTTTTTCCGAAAGCGGACATTGGAATTCTCGGGCTGAAGCCACATTATCCAACATAGCCGACCGCTCGGTAAAATAGCAGTGCGATGTACGACAAGTATAACCCCAAAAACACGACACCTTCCCAACGAGATATCCTAGCCCCTGTGTAAGCAAACCAAATCAATAACCCCGTTGCCGCTATTAACACCCATAAGTCAAAGGTGATGACATTTTCAGGCACTGCGACCGGAGCGGCGACGGCGGCCGCTCCTGATATGCCAAGCGTATTAAAGATGTTGCTGCCGATTATGTTGCCATATGCAAGGTCTGTTTGTTTCTTGCGCGCCGCGGTAATCGAGGCGGCAAGTTCCGGTAACGAGGTCCCAATTGCTACAATCGTCAAACCGATGACCGTTTCAGGAACATGAAAAAGGCGCGCAGCGGTGATCGACCCGCTGACAATCAGCGACGCGCCAAAGAGAACAGCAAATACGCCGCCTAAGAACAGGATTACTGCGATGACAAGTGAGTTTGAAGGCGCAGTAATCAGTTCGGCTTCGCGCTCATGGAGCTGGGCCGCAGCGTCTTTTCTTTGCTTTTCTGTTCTGTATGACCAAGCGATATACACCGCCAAAATTGCAAGAAAGCCCAATCCCCAATATCGGGATATGGCGCCGGTGAGTGCTAAAATTACAAATGTCAACGTGGCGATGCTTAGAATAGGTATGTCACGTTTGAACGCCGCCCGGTCGCAGCGAACTACCGCAATGGAGGCTGTGACGCCAAGAATCAGCCAAATATTGGCGATGTTACTGCCGATCACATTTCCCAGGGCGATAGCGGGCGATCCGGACACTGAGGCATTGACGCTGGTTGCAAGCTCTGGAACCGATGTACCGAATCCCACAAGAACCAACCCGATGAAAAGCGTGGACACGCCGAATCGTTCCGCCATCGTAACAGCGCCTCGGACCAGGGCGTCACCCCCGAGACCGAGTAATAAAAAACCGCCAACGATCTGAATCAATGCCATTATGGCGCACCCAAAGAGGCCAAGCGGCTGAGGTCAAAGGAAGGTCTCTGATGACCGAATAACCGGCCAGCGGATTCATACTATACGCCTTTGATGTCTATAGGGACGGGTCTGCAAAAAAATATCCTACGCGGAGCTACCTCGACCAGTTCCAGGCGCTGGGTCTTTTCGGTACATACATGTTGACTTCACAAATAGCGATTCCCGCTCGTTCGGCCGAAATAAAATGGGCGTTCTACAGCTTAGCCATGTCACTAGTTGAAGCACTCACGTTACATTGAATAAAGGCCATATCTACCCTGCTCGCACATACCTTAAAATTCGCGTGTCACTTCTTACTTCTGCTTTTTACACAAAGCAGACGCAACAAAAGCGATCGAGAGTGTCCGTTTTTCGCTACAAAGGTGACATTCTTTCAAACCGGTTGAGTGACTGCTTTGAGGCGAATATAAGCCGTGAAGTTAAAGTCGTCATTCAGCTTCAGGCGGGTGCTTTGGGCTACATTGCTGGTTTTTTTGTTGAACGTTTTCTGAGCCAAGCGCCCGAGGGCTTATGCCGGGGCGACTTGCTTCGAACAATAGGACTGCCAGCTCACACCCCTATTGAACCAGATCAAAAGATCCGCGACGCTGACTTTTTCGATCTACTAGAACAAATCGCGGCGTTTGATGCCCAGGGGCGTTCCGTTGCGGTTCGCGTCGGAAACCAAATGAGATGTGATGACTATGGCGCATTTGGACTGGCGTTTAAGTCAGCTGTCACGCTTCTTAGTTCTTTCAAACGCGTCGAGCGGTTTGGCAAAGTCGTCACGAGTATTGCAAACTATTCCGTGGATCGGAGTGGTTCATCGGCATTCATGCGTGTTCATAAAGGTGAATCTAAGCGCCTTGGTCTGTTCATGACCAATGAGCTGGCGGTGGCGGCTGCGAGCGCACTGAGCCGAGAAGTCAGTATCCGCGCGTTCGTTCCAACGTGTGTTTCATTCGCTCACGCAGCTCCCACGGATTTGGCAGAATTCGAGCGTGTGTTTGAGTGCCCGATATATTTTGGCGCGGAGCACGATGGCCTGGAGATCGCCGACGAGCATTTGAATATTCAAAATCGACTTGGCGATGAGAAAACATCAGAATTTTTCGATCTTCACTTAGAGAAAGAGCTCGCGTCTTTGACGGACGATACAGGATTAGCGCAGCGGGTCCGCATCCAGGTGTCATCTTCACTCAGCGAGGGCGTTCCTTTAATCTCTGATATTGCATCACGCTTGGGCATGAGCGGACGGTCGCTGCAACGCCGTCTTTCTGATAGCGGCTACGCATATCAAGAAATTGTCGATGATGCCCGGCGAACACTCGCCGAACGCTTGCTGCGAACAACGGAGTTCAGTTTGGCGGAAGTGGCTTTTCTTACTGGGTACTCAGAACAGAGCACATTTTCCAAAGCGTTTAAGCGCTGGAATGGTCAATCACCCCGGTCCTATCGTCTAACGGCGCAGTCCCTGCCAAACTAATCCATCGAAAAGCAGAAAACTTGGCGCGAGAGACCAAAACTGTGGCGCGCGCGACCAAGCACAATTTCGGCGATCCTGGAATTCTCCATTTGCTCTAAATGGAGGAGAGAGCAATATGAGACCATTCGTTAAACGACATAAACTCGAACCAGGCCTCACCCTCGTGGTCGGCGCCACCGGAAAAACAGGATCGCGCGTCGCCGAACGGCTCAAACACAAGGGTGTCCCCGTACGTTCTGGATCGCGGTCTGCAAACCCCGCATTTGACTGGCTGAAAGATTCAACTTGGGATGCGTGTCTTAAAGACGTGGAACAAGTTTATATAAGCTATTCTGGCGATCTCGCTGTTTCTGGTGCGAGCGACACCATTCACGCATTCATCCGCCATGCCAAACGCCTTGGTGTCAAACGCGCCGTCATGCTCATTGGGCGCGGAGAGGAAGAGGCTCTGGATTGCGAAAAAGCACTTCAACAAAGTGGTTTAAAGTGGACCATCGTCCGCGCCGCCTGGTTCAATCAGAACTTCTCCGAAGGCGCGTTCACTGACCTCGTATTGGCAGGCCGAATCACCTTGCCCGCAAGTGATACACCAGAGCCCTTTGTAGACGTGGATGATATAGCAGATGTGGCCGTCGCGGCTCTGACCGAACATGGGCACGGTGGTCAAATCTACGAAGTTACAGGACCGAGGTTGATGACCTTCGCAGATGTTGCGCAGGATCTTTCCTCCGCAATCGGGCGAGAGATTTTGTTCCTAAACATACCTCACGATGCATTTATCAGTGGCGTTGAGGAATCTGGCGCACCGCACGAAGTCATTTGGCTTCTCGACTACTTGTTCACTACCATTCTCGATGGTCGAAACGCTTATCTTGCTGATGGCGTTCAGCGGGCGCTCGGTCGCCGTCCGAGGGACTTCAGGGACTTCGCACGGAAGGTCGCAGCATCTGGCGCTTGGAGGACAGTCGCATGAAGTATCCATTCACACGCATATTCCTGGCCCTGTCCGGAGCGATTGCAACTTTTGTCGGTTTTTCGGTTCTATTCGTGCCGCATGCATTCTTCGCAACCAATCACATTACAATTGGAACTGATCCAAACATGATGTCCGAGATTAGAGCACCGGGAGGTCTGCTGCTCGCGTCTGGTGTCGTCATGATCTGCGGTGCTGTTATGCAAAGCTTGCTTCGCGCAGCGTTGCTCACCGGCGCAGTCGTCTTCAGCATGTATGGTGTCTCACGTGTGGTGAGTCTCGCCTTAGATGGCATCCCATCATCATCGATCATGGGCGCATTGGTAATCGAACTTGTCGTTGGCGGCATTGCGGCTGCGTTGATCGCGAAATTCGGTGTTGCCCGGTCAAAATCTTGACCGGGCTCGCCCTCAACAGATTACGGAGACCAAGTGATGGCAACGGGTGTTTACGTCGGATTGGTCGTTCGCAATTCCAAAGGTAATGTCCGCCTTCTCGCACTAGTCGGCCATACACTCTGAGCTCAGCGAATGTCCGTTTTGGGCCAGTAATTGTCATTCGATCCTTTGGTGGTCGGTTTGGCCTTCGAATGTCGCCTTTTGGCCCAAAACGGCCGTTCGAAGACTTGCTCAACTGGCCTATTTACTGAATTCCCGGTATTGATGCCTGCACTGATCGGCGAGCAGAGCCAATATCGATTGGCTCGTCGCCAAGCTTCGGCTGTAAGCGTGTGAAGGCGCTTGACTGTTTAAACTCTCGTGCCCCACGATACCTGCTTGCGATTTCAAGGCTACAGCGTCCTCGTTCGGCAAGAATCGAGTGGGTTGTGACCGCCAATAAACAAACACGGACGGGTTGGAATATGTCGTTCTTCGCTAGTCCAAAATACGCCGACCCAATCTGCATGGGAATGATATGGGCAAGCGGCCCAGGCGAAACGGCTACCATTGGGGGTGCAAATTGGCAGCTGGAGAAATATGCGGGATGGCCTTAATACTAACAATTTAGAGGACCGACGGCTTATGACCTATTTCGGGGTGTTTGCCGTCGACGAAGCAGGTTTTCGGCACATGTATTATGTGAAGGCGGAAAATGAAACGCAGGCCCAAGTTAAACTCGAAACCATTTTCGCAAAAGAGCCAGAAATAATGCGGCTTCCGGAAAACGTTTCAGAGTGGCCAGCCTGGGAAAACCGGGATGTGATTCATTGGGTTACCTTGACCCCGGAAGCGCCGGGCTAAACACCGATACTTGAGCAAAGGTAAGGGCCTTCGAATCGGGGGCTGTCGCGTTAATTTGAGACAATCTTTTTCCGTGAAAACTGCACTATGAGAACCTTTGGATTCAAGCCCGGTCGGCGACTTGGCCAGCGTTATACTGTCATTGACCGCTTAGGAGGCGGAAGCGAAGGCGAAGTCTACAGGGTCAAGGAAATGGAGACCGGACTTACGCGCGCCGCGAAGCTCTTTTTTCCGAATAGGCGGAACCTTACGACAAGGGTCACTCGCTACGCCCGCAAACTGGATAAACTCCGCGACTGCGACATCGTCATCAAATACCTGCATACGGAACGCGTCACCCATTCTGGAAAAGAAGTCTATTGCCTCGTAAGCGAGTATTTCGGCGGGACCGTTCTCGATGCTCAGGTTCGAAAGAGCCCCGGCCGACGTCTCACGCCTTTTGAAGCGCTAAATCTTATTCACAGCCTTGTTGCAGGAGTAATGGAAATTCATGCCCGCAAGGAGTTTCATGGAGATTTACACTCGGAGAATATTTTCGTTGAACGGCGAGGAGTGTCCTTCAAACTACGAACAATTGACTTCAATGAGTGGGGTCGCACGGCTGCTGTCGAAAGACGGGCCGACGTCGTGGCAATAACGCGTCTCTTGTACGATATTGTGGGCGGCAAGCCGTTCTATGCTCGCCAGCCAGCCATCATCAAATCGATCTGTCTTGGGCTCCGCTCCGATCTAGTAAACCGACGATTTCCGACGATATACCATCTCAACGCACATCTAGAGAATTATGAGTGGGAGTAACTCACAGCTCCCGCGGCAGTCACCCGAATGACCTCGTTTTGCGAAAAGAAGACATTCCCGTTCATTCCGCTATTCGCGTATATCGGACATAATGCGTGCCGGCCTTTGCTTCCGTCAAATATCCTCAAAGGAGACATTAAGATGGCTTTTGATCTGAAAGGCCAAGTTTCAGACTTTAGTTTCTGGGCATTGACGTGTTCGATGATGCGGCGAAGGAGCATCAGCGATGCTCCAATTCGGCATGTATAAGATTCAGAACCTCAAGCGCTTGCGGTTCCACAAGGTCGTATAGCTCGACGGACCTCACTTTTATCCAGTAATGGGAACTTGCATGACGCCTTAGCAAGTCGCGATTGCGCCGGACGTCCGCCGAAAGGCTTTCGGGCATAACATCATCAAATAGGGCGCTCGTTCGGGCGTCAAAGCGAAACGCGTCGAATTCATAATAGATGAGCGGCTCGCCCTGCTGTAGCCAATCAATATTTCCTTCCAGAACGGTTTTAGATTCATCGTAAAGCGCATGTAGTTTAATTAGGCCCGTGCGAATCGCCTCATCGCTTATTACATCGAAATTTCCGGTCGTGATAAGATCGTCAAATGTCGTTCGATTGGGGTTAAACCTCGCGAAAAAAGCTCCCTCCGAAAAATAGGCATCGGTCGTTGAAATAATGTCTTCATCTGAAACGACATTGCGGAATAATTGGCTCGTGAAATTCTCTATAGTCCCTATCGATCTTTCGCTGAAGCGGCGTTCTTCTCGAATGTGCGCAATAGTTAGCTCAATCTCTTCGGCGAATCTTTCAAGATACTGAACTTCACTCAATTTTTCGAGCCGCGCATCATTCCAGTTGGCAACCTGGATGCCAACAAAAACGCCAACCACGACAATGACGAAGTCGAGAAAAACCGCAAACCAATTCTGGTCCTTCACATGCTGGATGACGCGGCGTAGGAGCAAGCTGATTCCCCTCTGTTTTTTCTTTTACAATACAGGAGTTTGAATGGCTCGTTAAGAGCGCAAGATTACCGTCGAAGCTCCGACTGGCAACGACTATTTAAGGCCGACAGCGGTCGCCAAGGTATCCAATTCCTTATGTCTTCTTTTCCTCAAAGGGGACATTGGATTGCTGCATCTCATGCGACCGATTTTCGCCGAAAGCGGTCGTTGCCCTATCATTGCTATAATGTCCGCTACGCGCCCTAAAATCGGATGTTCAGTGTCTATGATAATCATATCCAAACCTGCCATTCGCAGTAGGGGAGCGAAGGCCCAAGAGGGGCGAGAAGCGGTCTTTGAGCGGAATCATCCAACGGCCGCAACGCATTTTTTCATCAGCGTCTCGATTCACGAACCAACAATATTGTGGTAATTGGAAGCTTCCATAGTTAATGGCGTAATATAGTTGATGGCAGTCTATAGGTGAGCAAGAAAGATATTTCGCCAAAAGAGGCGCGCACCGAAACCGAGATATTCAAAGAGCTACAAAAGCTTTGCTGCTCCCCCGGATACATTCACGCCATCGCATATTTCTGTTGGCGCGATAACCTTATTCGATTTGCTGGTGATCAGGTCACCGAAGAGGATGTCGAGCACCAGTACTCCCATGAAAAGCTGCTCAGAACTGAAATTTCGACCCTCATAGGCCTGATGGCTAAAGGGAATATTGACATTGGTATTCCCGAGCCCCGCACCCTCAAAAATTACCTAGATCAGTCAGAAGTGCTGCTGCATGAAATGCATATGAGCCTCCAGAAACCCTGGATGGCCGCGATCGAAGCGATGGCGCGCAACCCACGCAAAGCAGATCGCATTGATCCATTTAGCACCGCTGAAGGTCTTAGAGAGCCGATTTTCTACGGCGGTGAGTCGGCCTACAATTTCCAATATGTAGAACTCGCGCTGAAAAAATACCGCGCAGACAATGACTGGCTCAGGTCATGCGTTGGCTTCGCAATTGAAGAGGCTTGCATAGTTGCTCGCAAGCTCGGCGATTTGCAGATGCAAAAGCTCCTGAGCCTTCGCGAAGAGATGCTGAAGCTTCATCCAGATCAATGGACTTATCTGCCCGGATTTGTTTTCGCCGCTAATGAGCTAGAGGGACCAACGGGACTTTCACTCGAAAAAATAGAACGCATTCTCATGGCGTTCACCGTTGATCTGAAAAAGGCAAATGCCTCCTTTTCTAGCTTGAGCGCCTTCAACGAAACAAATGCTGCGCCGATCATCAAAGCTAGCGATGGCTCATATATTCTCCTGCAACACTACAGCCTGCTTGAAGCGCTGTATGAAGCGCCATTCTTCTGGATGGCCTGCGACAAAACCTATGCCGCAACAGCATCGAAGAACCGTGGCGCATTCGCTGAGCAATTCCTGGCAGACCGCCTCACGCATGTTTTTGGCGCCAAGCACGTCTTTCAAAATGTGGACATTTACAAGGGAAAGGATCGCGTCTCCGAAGCCGATGTATTGGTCGTATATGGTGACCGCGCGATTGTGGTGCAGGCCAAATCAAAACGGCTAACAATCGAGGCGCGTAAAGGAAACGATCTTCAACTAAAGGACGACTTCAGGAAGGCGATTCACGATGCTTATGATCAGGCGTTGCTTTGTTCAGAGGCACTCCTAGATGAGGAATTTCGGTTTGTGTCTCCGTCTGGCGACGCAATTGGCTTCCCGAAACGGCCCACGAAGATATTTCCACTATGTGCCTTGTCGGATCATTTTCCTGCCTTGGCCGCGCAGGCTCGGCAGTTTCTAAAAATAAACGTCACGGAAAATGTACAGCCGCCCATAATCACGGACGTATTCTTCTTGGACGTACTAACAGAAATACTTGAGACGCCCTTGCAGTGCCTAAATTACTTGGCTTTGCGAGCTAAATTCGACAAGCAGCTCTTAGTGAACCAAGAACTTACAACCCTAGGCTACCATCTGAAGCATAACCTGTGGCTGGAAGATCAGTACGACATGGTGAACTTGGGTGACGATTTCACCAGTTCCCTCGACATAGCGATGTCCGCGCGCAGGATGGGAGTTCCAGGGGAACGAACACCTAAAGGCATTCTAACTCGCTTTGATGGAACCCCTATCGGCAGATTGATTTCTGAATTCGAAGCCAGCGCAATTCCCGAACTTGTGGGGCTTGGAATGCTATTCCTTCAGTTCGGGTCCGATACCGCCAAACACATCAATAAAGGCATTGATCGATTGGTGCGTTCCGCAGCCGAGGATGGGCAACAGCACGACATTTCTGTTCCGTCGGATGCAGACAGGTCAGGCTTCACCGTTCACGTAAATTCCCTCACCGAGAAGGTAGCGCGAGAGCGCTTATCAACCCACTGCAGAATTAGAAAATACGACACGAAAGCAGACGTTTGGTACGGGCTACTTCTCGCTCCCGGAACGGGGGACATCAAAGGTGCGTTGGTAATCGAAGGCAAGTGGAAAGCCGACGCAGAAATGGAAAAGGCGCTCGCCGCATGGCCAAAAAAACCGATGATGCCAATTGGGACGCTATCTCAGCGCGCCATACGCCGGAAAGTTGGCCGCAATGAACCGTGCCCATGTGGGAGTGGCAAAAAGTATAAAAAATGTTGCTTGAACCGATCCTAAACAGTCGCTCATTCTCCAAGAGGAAATACAGTCACACCCTGAGGAAGTAGAATGCGGCTTGAAAGCGCCGATGCGTTCGGTGAGGGCTAATGTCTTCGAAGGCCGATCGTCACCGATAACCAGACTGTCCGCTATCGGCCCACTTTCAGCCGCTCGCCCGCCGCGAGGAAAGCGGCCGGAGTGGGCCTATCCCGGTCGTTGAGACCGTCGAGCCTCAATGTCCCCTTTTGCGCGAAAAGCGGAGGTTTCGAAATCTGCGCGCTAAGAGATCATTAGGGCAGCAGCGGCTTATCGGTCACCTTCGTTTTACTGGTCGCAACAGCTCACCCGGTTCGACTTGTAATGCGTCGGCGATTTTCATGAGCACCGTGACGGTGGGGTTGCGGATCCCCCGCTCGACGCCTGAGATGTAAGTCCGATGAAGATCGGCCTCCCAGGCGAGATCCTCCTGTGACAGGCCCGCTTCCTGGCGCAATTGCTTGAGATTCAGCCCGACGGTTTTTCGGATATCCATATGGATATCGGGCGGTGATGCAGTCTATTTAACTACAGCCAATGAGTCTCATTTTGCTTGACTTCAGCGCCCCGCTGAGCGTCGATACAGCCTATGAGTATCAGCGATGATCATCCTCTCGCGCGGCTGACGGCGGAGACGCCGGTCCGCTACATCAAGCTTGGCCGCGGGGGCGCCGAGGAAGCGGAGTGCCTAGATAAAGGCGAGTTGCGCGTCTTCTTTCCCTTCATCCCCCATGAATTGGCGCTTCAGGGCGACAAGGCGGCAATGGCGGCCGCAGCACGTTCGGACCGAAAGAGCGACGCGAAAGCCGGCGACGCCGCTCGGCAGGTCCATGATTTTTATCATCTCGGGGCGGACGCCCTTTGGATTACTTTCTCGGGCGGAAAGCTCTGGTGGGCGTTTGCAGAGCCAGAGGCGGTGTGGGTCGATCGCGAGAATGAGCCCTACCGCATGCGCCGGGTAATCGGTCGCTGGCGCTCAGAATCGATGACAGGCGAGCCCTTACAGATGGCGGAATTAAGCGGCAAGCTCACCAAAACCGCCGCCTATCGGGAAACCTTATGCGAGATAGAGGACGCCAAGCCCTATCTGATTGCGAAATTGACCGGTCGGGAAAGCCCGAAAGCAACGCGTGCAAGAGCTTCGCGCTCTGAGATGATCGCCGCCGTCGCGGAATTGGTCCGGCACCTTGGACCACAAGATTTTGAGTTGCTGGTCGATCTCATTCTAACCCGTAGTGGTTGGCGGCGAATCAGCGCTGTCGGCGGCGCGCAAAAGATCGTTGATATGGAGCTCACTCTGCCGATCACCGGCGAGCGCGCATTCGCGCAGGTGAAGTCGCAATCGACGCAATCTGAATTTGGCAAATACCTTGCGGAAGCAAAAGCAAGAGGCGCGGACTGGATGTTTTACGCGGTGCATTCAGGACCAACTATTGAGCCTCCTGCGGGCGCCAAATGCATCATCATTGATCAAAAACGATCGGCGGAGATGGCGATCGACGCCGGTCTATACGACTGGATAGCGCAACGCGTCGCGTAATTTGAAATCAAGAAACGTTCGAGCGATCTCTTTCAAAATATTGATTTAAAAACGCAATCGCTCCGTATGCGCAAGAAATGTCAATTTTGTTTTGTGCGCTTCGAAAAATATTTTCAAAAAACTGTTGACACGAAAGTTTACGTTGTTGTTGGATAACGGTGACGTAAAGACCGCCGATGAATTGTCGCTGTGCTTCAGTTTGTTGCCGGTCGCGGGATGAAACGCCTTCCTGTGGCTGGCGCGATTCTCTTAGTCCCATCGCCTTACTGTGTCTGGCATGGTTCCACCTAATCTGGAGCCCCTGTCGGATGCGATTCGCGGCTCCTAAGTAAAGGAGCTGCGCAGTGCGGAACTTACGAAGCAACGCCAACATTGAGTGGCGCCGGGTCGAGGAGCTTACGCTCTATCCCGGCAATCCCCATACGCATACAACGAGGCAGCTCCGGCAAATCGCCGCCTCCATTGAGGAGTTCGGCTGGACCGCGCCAATTATTATCGACGAGGAAGGGCAGATCCTCGCCGGCGTCGGCCGGCTGGAAGCGGCGAAACGCTTAGGGCTCGACGCCGTTCCGACCTACGCCGCGATGGGCCTTAGCGACGCGCAAAAGTGCGCCTATGTGATTGCCGATAACAAGCTGACGGAAAACGCCGGATGGGACCTAGAAGTCCTCGGAGCGAGTTTCGCCGCGCTGCAATCCATGGATCTCGACTTCGACCTCGACATTACCGGATTTGAGACGCCGGAAATCGATCTCCTTATCTTGGGCGACGAAGTTTCCAGCGAACCCGAAACGGCGCCCCTGCCCTCGCATGGCCCCGCCATCTCAAAGCGCGGTGATCTCTGGTTATGCGGACCGCACCAGCTTTATTGCGGCGATGCGCTCGACGAGGCGTCTTATCAAACCGTGTTGGGAGAAACGCGCGCCGCCGCTGTCATCACCGACCCGCCTTACAATGTCGCCATTCCGGGCCATGTCTCCGGCAAGGGCGCCGTTGCGCATCAGGACTTTGCCATGGCGTCCGGCGAGATGACGCAAGGCGAGTTCGAGGCTTTCCTGTCAGGCGTTATGAAACACCTGACAGCCTATAGCCGGGACGGCTCGCTGCATTTTCTCTTTATGGATTGGAGACACACAGAGGAACTCGAATCAGCGGCGAGCGCGCACTACGCGGAAAAGAAAAACATCTGCGTCTGGGTCAAATCAAATGGCGGCATGGGAAGCCATTACCGATCGCGCCATGAGCTCGTTTATCTCTACAAGAACGGGCGGGCGCCCCATATCAATAACGTTCAGCTCGGCCGATACGGGCGCAATCGCACCAATGTGTGGGAATATGCGGGCGTCAATGTCTTCCGCGCCGGGCGGGACCAGGACCTCGCCGACCATCCGACGGTGAAGCCAACGGCGATGATCGCGGACGCCATCCTCGACTCAACGCTGCGCGGCGATCTCGTGCTTGATCCTTTCGCCGGGTCGGGGACCATCCTGCTTGCGTCGGAGCGAACCGGGCGACATGCCGCCGCAATCGAGATCGACCCAAAATATGTGGACGTCGCCATCCGCCGGTTTGAAGAGGCGACCGGCGAGGATGCGGTCCTCGACGAGACCAAAGAGACGTTCGCAGACGTTTCGGCGCGGCGCGTGCGAGCTGACGCCGCGCCGCCGCTGGAGGCCGCCCATGTCTGAAAAGAATGATAAGAGCGACTACGAGGTCGGTTACGGGAAACCGCCCCTGCACGGGCGGTTCAAACCCGGTCAGTCCGGCAATCCAAAAGGCCGGCCGAAGAAAAAGGAACCATCGCAAATCGATGTGAGCGGCGTCCTCGAAGAGCCTGTCGTTATAAACTTGAGAGGCCGAAAAAGGGAAATCAGCAAATTTGAGGCAGGTCTGCGCGCACAGGTTCAAAAAGCGATTAAGGGCGACGTTCGGGCCGCAAAGGAGTTCATCAAAACGTGCGAACAATATGACGTGATTGAGCCGCCTGAACCGATATTTGAGGGCGGCGTGGTCGAGGCCCCAAAAGGCGTGTCTTTAGAGGATTATGCGAAGCAAATAGGTCTGCATTGGCCGTACAACTGATGCACGGAAGGAAACATGAAACAAAAGACGCGAAAAGAAATTGTGCGCGAGGTCGCATCGGAACGTCATCAGTTAGAGATGGATGGCGAAACGCGTGTTTGCACAACACTCGAGCTCGTGACTTTAAAACTGTTCGAGCGCGCCGTAAAAGGCGGTCATCAGGGCGCACAAAAGGAGATTCAACGACTACTCGAGCAGTATAAGCCGGAACGCACTGGCGGGACTTGCGGCATTCTTCTCGTTCCCGCGGAACTAAGCCCGGAGGAGTTTATGGAAAAAATACGTGAGCGCGATGATCGCATGATACGACAGAAAGAGAATATGACTTCGCTAATTTGACGCCGCTTCGGCGACGCAAACGGCGAGCCTCGCTTCCAACGTGCGACTGGCGGCAAATGGTTCTTACAGGCCATAAGAATATTGGCGCCTGCAACACCGCAAAGACATGCAAGTCATTGCCGTCGCGATAATCAGCGCATGCCAAACCTGAGTCGGGGAATTTGATCAGGGTTTGCTGCCGTTGCTCGATAATCGCTTAATATCGCCGCTGATTGCATTGATGAATACGACTTCGAGGCTGTCTTTGGAGCCCCATTGAAACCCCAGCGCATCAACCAACCGATCAACCTTGATGCCAAGCTCGCCGATATCGGCTGCAGGCGTCGCCGCGATCGCGAGGTCAAGATCTTCAATCCGACGCATCAGGTTTTGCGCCGCGTCCTCATCAGGTTCGCCGTGATCCAATTTTGCAAGCAGTGCGCGCCGCTCAAAATCGAGCTGCGCAATTGTGCGGCGTTGGTTGTGGCTTGCGTGCGGCATCCTGCCAATGCCGCTCAAACCCTCGGCGCAGTCAAGTGGAATATCTCCGTCTAGAGACGATTTTCGATTGGACTTGTCGCCGGTTTCGAGCGGTAGTGCTCACTACAAAAAAAACGCCTCCCGCCCGACCGTATACGACGCCGGGCTCGTTGCAGTGCAACAGCGCGAAGAGGCGGCGTCCGATGACCAAATCCGATCCTACCAAGAGTAAACAGGCGGCGTTTACAAAATGCACAGCCGTCACTCATTGGAGACAGGCATTCGGCGAGCCGCCGCCCCTCTTAGCCGAAGCGCGCGTCATGATGGAGATCATCAGCGAATACACAAGCAAAACGCGGCGGAGCTGATGACGTCCATCGATGCTGAGATCGCGCGCATCAGGCGTCTGGATAAAAAGGCTCTGCGGGCCGCGTGGCGACAGTTGAGAAACACCGATCCACCGGGCTCATTGTCGGTCGCTATGATGCGGGCAGCGCTTATCTATCATTGCCAGGCGAAACAATCTGGCGGGCTATCAACCAGTACGAGGCGAAAACTTGACCGCATCGCCATACGAATTGCGGAGAAACCGGATGCGGCATTGGTTGACGTCTCGTCGCCAACGCCCGGAACGCGTCTGATCCGTGAGTGGCGCGGGCGGCGTCATCATGTCGAGGTACTTGAGAACGGATTTGCCTGGCAAGGCAAAGTCTACAAAAGCCTCTCGGAAATCGCCCGGAAGATCACCGGCACCCATTGGTCAGGACCCCGGTTCTTTGGCTTAAGGAACCGCCGAAATAAATGACGAAGCCTGTCACCCGCTGCGCGATTTACACGCGCAAAAGCACCGAAGACGGCCTCGATCAGGAATTTAACTCGCTCGATGCGCAGCGGGAGGCCTGCGCGGCCTATATCAAAAGCCAGGCCTCTGAGGGCTGGCGACTATACAACAAGCAATTTGACGATGGCGGCTACTCCGGGGGCGATATGAACCGCCCTGCTCTTGCGAAACTGATCACTGACATTAAGGCCCGCCGCGTCAACGTGATCGTGGTCTATAAGATTGATCGCCTGACGCGCTCGCTCGCCGACTTTGCTCGGCTGGTCGAGGTGTTCGACAATCACGATGTGTCGTTCGTATCGGTCACACAGCAGTTCAATACGACGACGTCCATGGGCCGCCTGACGCTCAATGTGCTCCTGTCATTTGCGCAGTTTGAACGGGAAGTGACGTCTGAACGGATCAGGGACAAGGTCGCTGCGTCGAAGCGCAAAGGGCTATGGATGGGCGGCCATCCGCCGCTCGGGTACGACATTATTGAGCGCAAGCTCGTTGTGAATGAAAGCGAAGCCAAAACCGTATGTGCGATCTTTAGCGCAGCTCTGGAAACTCGGTCGCTGACAAAGCTCCAACGGCGATTCAAACGCGAAGGTGTTAAACAGAAACGCTGGATCACGCAGACAGGCAAGGAAGCGGGCGGCGGCGGCCTGACGAGAACAACATTGTCGCGCCTACTTCGCAATCCGGTTTATATCGGCAAAATCCGCCAGGGCGGCGATCTCCACGAAGGCGAACAGGATGCAATCATTGAGGAAGCGCTCTTCAACAACGTGCAGCAGGTGCTGGACGACGCTGCTCATGCAAAACGACCAGCAAAGAATGCACG